>CAYVOR010000076.1:0-11320 GCA_964452995.1 uncultured Thiobacillus sp. | reverse complement strand
GGCTTCGGCGACCGTCGCAAGGCGATGCTGGAAGACATGGCGATCCTCACCGGCGGCACCGTGATTGCCGAGGAAGTTGGCCTGTCACTGGAAAAAGCGCAACTGACCGACCTCGGCCGCGCCAAGCGCATTGAAGTTGGCAAGGAAAACACCACCATCATCGATGGCGCCGGCAATCACGACGCGATCAAGGGCCGCATCAGCCAGATCAACAAGCAGATCGACGAGGTGACCAGCGACTACGACCGCGAGAAGCTGCAGGAGCGCAAGGCCAAGCTGGCCGGCGGCGTGGCGGTGATCAAGGTCGGTGCCGCGACCGAAGTCGAAATGAAGGAGAAGAAGGCCCGTGTCGAAGACGCGCTGCACGCCACGCGCGCCGCCGTTGAAGAAGGCATCGTTGCCGGCGGCGGCGTTGCGCTGCTGCGCGCCAAGGCTGCTGCCGCAGCCGTCAAGGGCGACAACCATGACCAGGACGCCGGCGTGAAGATCGTGCTGCGCGCGATCGAAGAGCCGCTGCGCCAGATCGTGAAGAACTGTGGCGAAGAGCCCTCGGTGGTCGTCAACAAGGTGCTGGAAGGCAAGGGCAATTACGGCTACAACGCCGGCACCAGCGAGTACGGCGACATGATGGCGATGGGTGTGCTCGACCCCACCAAGGTCACCCGCACCGCGCTGCAGAACGCCGCCTCGATCGCCGGTCTGATGCTGACCACCGACTGCATGATCACTGATCTGCCGGACGACAAGTCGGCCATGCCGATGGCTGGCGGCATGGGCGACATGGGCGGCATGGGTGGTATGGGCGGCATGATGTAATGCGGTAAAACCCGGTTTGCACAACCTGAAAAGCCCCGCTTCGGCGGGGCTTTTTCATGGGCGGCCTTCAGATGGGCGACAGGCGCCTTGCTGAACACAAACGATGGATAATGAATGCGTTCCGGGATACAGTTCGCTCCCTGCTGCAACGAGGCAAGACGCATGCCGCACACTGCAAAGTTATTTCTGATTCTCGGCGCGCTCAGTGCCTTTCTGGCGGTACTCCTCGGCGCCTTCGGCGCCCACGCCCTCAAGACGCGCCTCGCCGCGGACATGATGGCAGTATTTCATACCGGCAATCAGTATCACTTTTATCACGCGCTGGGCTTGCTGCTGATCGGACTGCTTGCCGTGCAGCTACCGGACTCGGCGCTGCTGCGCGCGGCAGGCTGGCTGATGTTGACCGGCACGGTACTGTTCTCCGGCAGTCTTTATGTGCTCGCCATCAGTGGTGTGCGCGGGCTGGGTGCAATCACGCCATTCGGTGGCCTGGCGTTTCTCGCGGCGTGGTTTCTGCTGGCGTTCGCGGTGTGGAAATCCGCCTGAGTCAGCGCCTGGTTGACGTTCGCGCCACACTTTCCGATCGGCACATTCACACTGGCATCACCGGCCTGATACTGACCCCCGACGCATGGTCGACAACTTGCCGCAAGACAAGCGGTCAAGCCCATGGCAGCGGCATGACGTAATGCTGTAAAACCCGGCGTGTACAACCTCGAAAGCCCCGTTTCGGCGGGGCTTTCTCTTGGACAGCCTGCACGCCGACGGCGTGCGCCTTGCGGTATGCGCCGGCACCTGACGATAATGGCCACAGACCGGAATACATGCCGAGGGAAAACGATGTCGAAGGCTGCCAATTCGCTGATTCAGGCCACGGTGAATCACCTGGAACAGTTTGCGCCGTTCGACCGGATGGCGCACGAGCACATGGTGTGGATGGCCCGCAAACTGACGCTGGGCTATTTCGCCAAGGGCGAAGTGATCCTCTCACCCGAGCAGGTTGCGGCGGTTCCGTTTCTCATCGTCAAGCAAGGGGTGGTGCAGGGCGAGCGGGACCTCTCGCAGCCGCAGGAAGACGGCGCCTGGCTGGAACTGCACGAAGGCGAGTGCTTCCCGCTGGGGGCGCTGCTCGCCGGCCGTCCCGTCACCAGTGTCTACCGCGCCAGCAGCGATGTCTTCTGCTATGCCCTGCCGGCCGGGGATTTCCTGCAACTGACCCGCCTGAGCGCTGCCTTCAACGATTTTTGCACCCGCCGCATCGCCAATCTGCTCGAACACTCGCAGCACCTGATCCAGGCGGGCTACTCCAGGGCGAGCGCGGAACAGCAGTCGATGAGCAGCAGCCTCGCGGCCGTCATCCGGCGCGAGCCGGTAACCTGCGCGCCGGACACGTCCATCCGGCAGGCGCTGCAGCGAATGGAAGACCACGGCGTGGGCGCCATGGTCGCGGTGGAGGCGGGGATTCCCAGGGGAATCCTCACGCTCCACGATGTATTGAGCCGCGTGGCGCTGGCGGGAATCGATCTCGACGAGCCCGTCATCGGTATCATGAGCACCGATCTCATCACTTTGCCGCCTCATGCGGCTGCCCACGAGGCGGCGCTGGCCATGGCCAGGCGAGGCATCCGCCATATGCTGGTGACCGAGACCGGCCATTTGACCGGCGTGATATCGGAAAAGGACTTGTTCAGCCTGCAACGCGTCGGACTGAGCCGGATCAGCTCCACCATCCGCCATGCATCCGATCTGGCCGCGCTCAAGCAGTGTGCGCGCGACATCGAGCAACTCGCCCGCAACATGCTGGCGCAGGGTGTCGCGGCCGAGCAATTGACCCAGATCATCACAACGCTCAACGATCTGTTGACCACGCGCATCATCGAACTGGAACTGCAGGACAGCCCGGTCCGGGGCATCGAATTCTGCTGGCTGGCGCTGGGCTCTGAAGGACGCTTCGAACAGACCCTGAACACGGACCAGGACAACGGCATCATCTTCTCGCTCAGAGACAATCAGGATGCGGCCGCGCTGCGAGAAGTGCTGTTGCCTTTCGCCAAACGCATCAATCTCGCCCTCGCGGAGTGCGGGTTTCCGCTGTGCGGCGGCGACGTCATGGCGTCGAATTCGAAATGGTGCCTGTCGCTCGAGGAATGGCAGGCCACGTTCGACAAATGGATCGACCACGGCGCCCCGATGGACCTGCTGCACTCGACCATCTTCTTCGACTTCCGTCCGCTCTATGGCGCCACCCATCTGGGCACGGCGCTGCGCGAATGGCTGCAGGCGGCCGCGCCGAAGAACACGCGCTTTCTCCACCAGCTTGCCGTCAATGCCCTGCGCAACCGCCCGCCGCTGGGCATGGTGCGCGATTTCGTCACCGACGACGACCGCACCGTCGACCTCAAGATGAACGGCATCACGCCCTTCGTCGACGCCGCGCGCATTTTCAGCCTGGCGACCGGCGGCACCCACACCAATACGGTGCAACGCCTGCGCGAGATGGCCGGCCCGCTGAAGATCAGTACGCGCGACGTCGACGCCTACTGCCAGGCCTTCCTGTTCATCCAGCTGCTGCGCCTGCGCCTGCACCATGTGCAGAACGAGCAGGACACGCCCCTCACCAACCGGGTCGATCCCGACACGCTCAACAACCTGGACCGGCGCATCCTCAAGGAGGCTTTCCGCCAGTCACGCAAGCTGCAGACCCGGCTGGGCCTGGACTACCAGGCATGAACTGGCTGACACGGCTCGGCGGCAGGAAACCGTATCTGACCCCGCCGCAAGCCCGGCGCCTGGCCGCCTGGCAGGCGTTGCCGGCGCCGCGTCAGGACACGCCTTTTAACGTAAGCCGCTACGTTGTGGCAGACGTGGAAAGCAGCGGGCTCAACATCGCTCGCGACCATCTGATCGCCATTGGCGCAGTCGCGGTGGCGAACGGACAGATCCGGCTGGACGACAGTTTCGAAATCGTGCTGCAGCAGACGCAGGTCAGCGAGAAGGACAACATACTGATCCACGGGATCGGCGGCACCGCCCAGCGGGAAGGCATGCCGGCTGCCGATGCCCTGCTCGCCTTTCTCGACTACCTGGGCAAGGATCCGCTCGTCGCCTTTCACGTCGCGTTCGACGAATCGATGATCAATCGCGCCATGAAAACCTTCCTCGGCCTCAATTTCCGGCATGCCTGGGTCGACCTGGCCTATGTGGCGCCCGCGCTGCACCCGCAGCTCGCCCGGCGCCATCGCACCCTGGACGACTGGATGAGCCGCTTCGGAATCAGCAACTACGCCCGCCACAATGCGCTGGCCGATGCCCTGTCCACGGCCGAGCTGTTGCTGGCGCTGCGGCCCGGGCTGGAACCGCGCGCGCTGGCCGACTTCGGAGGCCTGAAACGACTGGAACGCGAACACCGGCGACAAATCCATCCCGCCTGACCGCTCCTGCAAAAACAAAGGCCCCCGCCGCGGCGGGGGCCTTGCTGTTTCGCTGGTTGCCGATCAGTGCGCCTGGGCCGTCCCGGCGCCTCTCGGGTAACGGATGCCTTCGACCAGATGCTGGATATGCTCGGGGCACGCCGGGGTCAGCTTCATCACCACGTAGGACACGATGAAGTTCAGGATCATGCCGATGACGCCGATGCCTTCCGGCGAAATGCCGAACAGCCACTCGGAATCGGGTACCTTGTCCATGCCCAGCAGCACGTCGCGCTTGAAGTAGATGATGTAGGCCAGGGTGAAGACCAGGCCGGTCAGCATGCCGGCGATGGCGCCGCCCCTGTTCATCTTCTTGCTGAAGATGCCCATAACAATGGTGGGAAACAGCGACGCGCAGGCGAGGCCGAAGGCGAATGCCACCACCTGCGCGACGAAGCCCGGCGGATTGTAGCCCAGGTAGCCGGCGATCAGCACCGCGACAGCGGCGGCGACACGGCCCGCCATCAGCTCGCCCTTCTCGCTAATATTCTTGGCAAACACCCCCTTCATCAGGTCATGCGAGACGGCGGAGGAGATCACCAGCAGCAGGCCGGCGGCAGTGGACAGCGCGGCGGCGATACCGCCGGCGGCAATCAGCGCGATCACCCAGTTGGGCAGACCCGCGATCTCGGGGTTGGCCAGCACCATGATGTCATTGTCGACCTTGCCGGTGAATTTACCCTTGGCCTCGGAACCTAGCTCGTTGCCCTTCCAGCCAGCAGCAGCGGCCTTGGCCAGGAAAGCCTCGTCCTTGCTCGTGTCGTTGTAGTACTGGATGCGGCCGTCGCCGTTCTTGTCTTCCCACTTGATCAGGCCGGTCTTCTCCCAGCGCTTCATCCAATCGGGGCGCGACTCGCCGACGATGCTGGCATCGGGGGCGAACTTGTCGCCGCCGCCAACCACCGCGGTGTTCACCGTGGCATGCAGGTTGTAGCGTGCCATGGCGCCCACGGCGGGCGCGGCGGTGTAGAGGAGGGCGATGAACACCAGCGCCCAGCCGGCGGACAGACGGGCATCATGCACCTTCGGCACGGTGAAGAAACGCACGATCACATGGGGCAGCCCCGCCGTGCCGGCCATCAGCGCCAGGGTGATGCAGAACACGTCGATCATGGTCTTGTTGCCGGTGGTATAGGCGGCGAATCCCAGATCGGTCACGGTCTTGTTGAGCTTGTCGAGGAAGTACATGTCGCCCATGTGGCCACCCAACCCCAGTTGCGGGAACACGTTGCCCGAGATCTGCAGCGAGATGAACACGGCCGGAATGGTGTAGGCGAAGATCAGCACCACGTATTGCGCGACCTGCGTGTAGGTGATGCCCTTCATGCCGCCGAGCACCGCGTAGAAGAACACCAGGCCCATGCCGATGATCAGGCCGGTCGTGATTTCCACTTCGAGGAAGCGCGAGAACACGATGCCGACACCGCGCATCTGGCCGGCGACATAGGTAAACGAGATGAAGATCAGGCAGATCACCGCGACGATCCTCGCCGTCTGCGAGTAATAGCGGTCACCGATGAACTCGGGCACGGTGAACTTGCCGAACTTGCGCAGGTAGGGAGCGAGCAGCACGGCCAGCAGCACGTAGCCGCCGGTCCAGCCCATCAGATAGACCGAGCCGCCATAA
Source organism: uncultured Thiobacillus sp. (assembly GCA_964452995.1). Lineage (GTDB taxonomy): Bacteria > Pseudomonadota > Gammaproteobacteria > Burkholderiales > Thiobacillaceae > Thiobacillus. Next base: position 5,407 of record CAYVOR010000076.1, on the reverse strand, counting down.
CCGAGGAAGGCGATCAGGCCCGCCATCGAGATGAAGGAGGCGGCGGACATCCAGTCGGCGCCGGTCGCCATGCCGTTGATGATCGGGTGCACGCCGCCGCCCGCGATGTAGAACTCCCTGGTGCTGCCTGCGCGCGCCCAGATGGCCACGGCAATGTAGAGAGCGAACGACAGCCCCACGACGACGTACGTCAGTGTTTTCAAATCCATTTGGTCTTCTCCCGATTGTTCTGTTTAGTCTTCGTGGACGTCATGTTTACGGTCGATCCTGTCCATGCGGCGCGCGTACCAGAAAATCAGGCCGACGAAGATGAAGATCGAACCCTGCTGGGCGAACCAGAAGCCCAGGGGATAACCGCCGAGGTGAATGCCGTCGAGCGCATCGCGGAACAGGATGCCGGCGCCAAATGAAACAATGAACCAGATAATGAGGGTGGTGATCAGTAGCCGGAGCGTTGCACTCCAGTACGCCTTTGAATCAAAGTCTTGTGGTTTGGACATCGACAGCACTCCCTTGTGTTGGCGTTTATGAACCTGCTGGAACCAGCCTTGATTTTATTTTCATGCACTCTACTCTTTTGTTGCGACATAACGCATCTGTCTTTGCCGGTCCGGCGATGGTTAATTTGAACTATCGGCCGGTCCAGTCAGCGGCAATATGGCTGGACCAATCCGCCGCATCCGCATTATGTCCGGGATAAAATAAAGTAGTCGCGCGCGAACGCTTGTCCCACTGCACGACCAGCCGCAAGGCAAAGTAATAACTCCAGACAATAAACGCCGTCAACCCCGACCAGATTGCAAACGGCAGGCCGATCAGCAGGACCAGAATCCCCACCGCAAGCAGCGCAGCGCCGCCCAGTCCATTGATGCCCGTGACGACAGTGGCCCAGCGCTTCCCATCCCGGATAGAGCGACCACGCCAATCCGCTACATAGCGATGATCCCGGCGCACGGCGATGGCCCATGCGCGGAAAAGCATGCCAATCCCCAACAGGAAAATGCCAACGAACATCAAGCGGGCGAGCCAGACAAACCAGTCATCCATGTGTGCTCCAGTTCTGCAACGGGTTCAAAGCCGCATGCTCACTCATCGCCTTGCGGCGTGCAAGCCCGACACGACGAAGATGATGAATCCGTCGTCCGCGCCGCGCAAGGCGAGAAAAAAAAGCCGGGTGCTGGCGAGCCAGGCTTGTGACAGCACGGATCGAGGCCGCGACGTCCTCGGCTTCACAAAAACGGGCGGGGCGCTTATACTGCGCCCCGCATGTGAATATCTGAACGCCTCTGGTGTTTGCATTTGCATCGCAAAACAAGTGCATCCGGCTGCGGCCAGGCATTTGACCCCACCGTGGTTGCCTATTATCACGGACTGGCCAGTTAGCTCAGTTGGTAGAGCAGCGGATTGAAAATCCGCGTGTCCTTGGTTCGATTCCGAGACTGGCCACCACATACAAACAAGCACTTACGCAGTGCTTGCCGCACCCGCCGGGACGATTTCTGACACTTTCTCTGTCAGTGTCACCCGGCGTCCAGTGCGCTTGATTGCGGTATCCAGCGGGCTTGGCCCGGATTGAACGACAGGTAGCTATACGTGTGCTCTCAAGGAGTTCACGATGCTTTACCGCACCGTTCCCCAGCCTGACGGCTACGCGTCCCGAACTGCAAGGTAAGGGCTGGATGAAGGCATAATCGACCCACTGCAAATCCCATCACGTATCAGCCGAACCGGGTGAAGAGAGAAAATAAGAATCCAGGGGGAGACAAACAAGTGCAACCGAAGCGTATGGCAATTACTGCGCTCGCCATAAACGTGCTGACCGTAAGTGTGCACCCACGATGAATGAACATTCGGCCCTGGACGTCATTGCAGTCCGTTCAATAGAAACCCGGGACCGCGAGCGCGCCGTCTGGACCGACGTGGACCGCGCCTGGGCCAGCCGGGCCGCGGCCGAGGCGGTCGGAGAAAAAGCCGATGCAGAAACTTTTCTGGCCAGACGTGCACGTCTGGCACTGGAGCGTCCTGGTGAACGTAACCGCCTGCTTTTGGCCTCGGTAAACAGGATGCGCTGGCGGCCCTGGTGCGGAGGGGCAGTCATCGCCATCGCATTCGTTCTGGGTTTCGCAAGCTATCAGATCGGGAATAGTCACCAGATCGATTTATTGGCTCCGCCGGTACTGGCCTTGATTGCGTGGAACCTGGTCATTTATTTCACGCTGCTGGCCACGCGGCTCGTTCGCCTGAGACGGCCCGCTCCCCCGGGTTTCTTGCGAAGCGGCGTGATGCGAGCCGTGGCGTTCACTACCGGCCCCAGTTTGTCACGCGCCAAACTTCACAAGGCTGGCGACCGCGTGACGGTCGCCAGCCTTGTGAATCTCGCCGATACCTGGTTCGCTGCGGCGAAGTCGCTGTATGCGGCCCGAATCGGACGAATCCTTCATTTGGCCGCCGCTGCGCTGGCTGTGGGCGTGATTGCCGGCTTCTATCTTCGCGGCCTCGCTTTTGAATACAAAGCCACGTGGGAAAGTACATTTCTTGACGTCGCCGCGGTGCACGGGCTGTTGTCTGTCATGTTGGCGCCAGGGGCATGGCTGACCGGCATTGCGATTCCGGGAACCGCACACATTCAATCGATTCAGGCGCCATCCAGCGAGAATGCCGCAACCTGGCTACATCTCTATGCGGCAAGTGTCTTCCTGATCGTGCTGGTGCCGCGCATTGTTTTAGCATCCTGGGCGGGCTATCAGGAATGGAAGCTTTCAAGAAAATTTCCGCTATCACTTGATGCCCCCTATTTCCGGCATCTGCTGCGAAACTTTCATGCCGAACCCGAGCGTGTGCGCGTGATCCCGTTCAGTTATACGCTGCCCGAGCCGGTACAAGCCGGGCTTGAGTCGATCGTCACCCGGACATTCGGGGGCAGCTCGTCATTGATTTTCGAACCTTCGGTGCGCTGGGATGACGAGGGCGACCTCGTAAAAAACATGGCACAGGAAGGCCGGGGGCCGGTCATTGCTCTTTTCAACCTCGCGGCGACCCCGGAAGATGAGGTGCATGGCGCTTTCATCACGTCACTCAAGGAGCATTTTGAGGCCGGGCACAACCTGATTGCGGTTGTTGATGAATCGGCATTTCATACCCGCTGGCCTGATGACGAAATTCGCCTGAACAAGCGTCGCAGGGCCTGGAGTGACTGGCTGAACGCTCAGCACATCAGAGTGGTCCATGCAAACCTTGCCGACCCCGATCTTGAATCGGTCGAGGCGGCGCTCAATGACATGCTTTGTGCCCCCGAAGCGCATGGCCGGGAACGTGCATGAACGTCACCCCTCCGATCAACCTCTCCCTGATTGCCCATACCAACGTCGGCAAGACCACGTTGGCCCGTACATTACTGGGCCATGACGTGGGCGAGGTCCGCGACGAGGCGCACACGACTTCCGAGGCGAACGCGTATCGGCTGATCGACACGGACGCAGGCGATTTGCTGCTGCTATGGGATACGCCGGGATTCGGGGACAGCGCCCGCCTGGTGAATCGGCTCAGGCAGCAGGGCAATCCGATCGGATGGTTCCTGTCTTCGGTATGGGATCGCTACAGCGATCGGGCGTTCTGGTTGACGCAGGTGGCGGTGCGCAATATTCGGGATCAGGCGGACGTGATTCTCTATCTCGTGAATGCGTCAGAGACTCCCGAGGATGCGGGCTATCTGGCGCCCGAACTCGCGGTTCTGGAATGGATCGGCAAGCCGGTGATCGTTCTGCTCAACCAGACAGGCAAACCACGTCCGCTGGCGGAAGAGCAGAAAGACGAAACCCGCTGGCGCAATGCACTGAAGCAATGGGCCAACATACGGGACGTGCTGCCCCTGGACGCCTTCGCGCGATGCTGGGTGCAAGAACTCACGCTTTTTTCTGCGATTGCAAAGGTTCTTCCAGGCGCACGCACGCCCGTCTTTGATCGCCTGACCGCTAGCTGGAAAGCACGCCGTCAGCAGCAGTTCAGCGAAGCCATGGTTGCGCTCGCCCAGCCCATTGCACGGGCAGCGTGCGACAGCGCGCCGATACCGGACAAGTCAGTGCTCAACCAGCTGGGGCAGTTGATCGGACTCTCTCAAAAGGAAGACAGGGAGGCGGTGTCAGCGGCGGTGCGCACCATGGGAGAGCGACTCAAGAAGGACCTTCTGCAAAGCGCGGAACGCCTGATCGCCATCCATGACCTCACGGGAAACGCGGTCCAGGAACTGCGCTCGAAGCTTGACGACGTGTCCGCGACGAAGGCGCCAGTCGATGCGCGCAAGGCCGCGGGCGTAACGGGTCTCGTGTCGGGCGCGCTCACCGGGCTGGGAACCGACATCATGACGGGCGGCCTGTCTTTGGGCGGCGGAATGCTGGTTGGCGCGGTCCTGGGTGCGCTGGGAGGCGCGGGTGTGGCAAAAGGCGTCAACGTCGTGCGCGGGGCGAAAGCGCCCGTTCTGAGATGGGACGATGCGTTTCTGGATGCGCTGGTGATATCCGCACTGATGCGCTACCTGGCCGTCGCGCATTTTGGTCGTGGACGCGGAGCATGGCGGGAAAGCGAATACCCGGCTTTCTGGCTTGAGGCCGTGACCCAGGCCGTGTCTGACAGAAAAGTGCCGCTGGCAAAGATCTGGACGCTTCGTGATGCGGATTGCACCCATGAACGTATCGGTGCGGCGTTAAAACCGGAGCTGGAGGAAATTGCTCGCGCACTGCTCAAGCGCCTTCATCCGAAGGGACCGACCGGGTGATGTACGCGCTATCGATGAAAGCCTTGCGCTGCAGTCACCGATGAAAGCGACAAGACGGGCAAATGAGCGCGAGCCGGTGGCTGGAGAAACCGGCTCGTATCGATAGCGGGAGCGGCGCCACGATGGCGGCGCCCTCCCTGCCTGGTTACATCACTTCTTTTTTGCGGCTTTCTTGCCTGCGACAGCGCTTTTGAAGCCGGCGCCTGCGGTAAAGCGCGGCACGGTCGACGCGGCGATTTTGATCTCGGCGCCGGTCTGCGGATTGCGACCCGTACGCGCAGCACGCTTGGACGACTTGAATGTGCCGAAGCCGACGAGCGTCACGGTGTCGCCTTTCGATACGGCCTTGACGACGGCGTCAAGGATTGCGTCGAGTGCCCTGCCTGCGGCGGCTTTGCTGATGTCTGCCTCGGTGGCAGCGACTTCGATCAATTCGGATTTGTTCATGAATATCCCTTCGTTGGTTATGAGAACTGAATACTACAAGCATTCAGGCTTCCTTGGCTTATCTGCAAATAACTTCCCCCTCATCAGCCGCACAAGGGGTCAGATTCCCACCACACCTGCTCTGAAGGACAAGACAATAAGCGGTATTTGAAAGCAATGCTAGGGGTACAGACCGGCCAGTCCAGGCGT
>CAYVOR010000075.1:0-11513 GCA_964452995.1 uncultured Thiobacillus sp. | reverse complement strand
GCCTTGGTGATCAGCGGTACAAGGGGTTCCGGCAGCCTGATTTTTCCAGCCAGTGCAAAGGCCTGGGCCTCTTTCGACATCTTGCCCCAAGTCCTCCGGATGATGACCAGCCATTTCTCCTCGTCGTAATCGGGCTTGCTCCGGGCGAAGGCGAGCAGGTAATGCTCGATGAAAACGAGGTTGGCGATATCTTCCAGCAATTGCGAGTCGGGGTTGACCTTGATGCCGCGCTTGCCCACCGCCTTCTTCACGCGCTCGATCATCGCATCGTCGTAGCCGGCCTGGCGCATCAACTCGCCGGCCGTATCGGCGTGAAACGTGTAGAGCCCGCTGCGCCAGGCGTGATAGCCCTCTTTGGTCATCGGGTAGCTGCTGCGCGGCACGGTCCAGCGCCGAATGTGCTGGGCGCGTACCGCCAGTTGTGCCGCCTCGGACGCCTGCGGCGCGAAGCGGCCGATCATGTCGGACATACGCTGGGAATAGAGCAGTTCCTTCGGCTGACCTTCGTCCCGATTGGGGTCGGCCGAATTGGCCGCATCGAACAAGGCCATGGCCTGATTGAAGCATGCAGGGTTCTCGATCATGGTGGCTTCTTCCGAATAAGTTACAGGTGAAAAGAAAAGTGCGGGGTTTTCGACAAGGATTCGAAGCCAGGCGGATTCTGAATGTCCGCCATCCGGTGGACCCTCGGCAACCGGCAGCCGTTGCACCGGGATCGCCTCCTGTTCGATCGCCTCCGCAAGACATCCCTTCCGGGATGCACGCTATGCGGCCTATTCTAATTCGTCCTCATGGCACCGGGTTTTTTCCACATTCAGGTGCCTGGCACGGTGGCGGGATACATTTTCAGCGCGCCATTCCTGTAGTCGCGGAACGTGGTCTGATAGAAAGAAACAGCTTCATCGCGCAGGGTTGTGTCGACCGGGATCGGGGTGGCCTCGTCATCGGCCGAGATCGAAAAGGTCTCGACCTTTTTCCTGGGGCCGAGGACCGTCAATTTGCCGTCCTTCAGATAGCCCAGTTCCACATAATTGCTGATGAAGGCACGCCGGTCGCCGGGCCCGCCTTTAAATAACGACTGGCCAAAGAAACGTTGAGCGCCGGCCTGGTTCAGCACGTCGAGCAGGGTCGGCGGGATATCGATCTGGCTGGCCAGACGATTGTCCCGACCAGGCGCCAATAGCGCGGGCGCATAAAAAATCAGCGGAATACGGTAGCCGGCGACGGGCAGTCTGGTTTTGCCTGCGGCGGAGGCGCAATGGTCGGCCACGATGACGAACAGGGTGTCTTTAAACCAGGGCTTCGTGCTCGCCTGTTCGATAAACCGGCCGATCGCATAGTCGGTGTACTTGACGGTACCCTCCCGGTTGCCGGGCGAGGGGATATCGATACGGCCGTTCGGATAGGTATAAGGCCGGTGGTTCGAGGTGGTCATGATCTGCGCCAGGAACGGCTTGCCGCTGGCATAAACCTGGTCCAGTTGCGTCAGGCTGTTATCGAACAGGTATTCGTCGGCCACGCCCCAGATATTGCCAAATCCAACCGAAGCCTTGGGAAAGTCGGTGCGGTCGACGACGCGATAATCGTTGCTGGCGTAGTAGGCGTTCATGTTGTCGAAATATCCATATCCCCCATAGATGAACAGGCTTTCGTAACCTTGATGGTGGAGAATTTCACCGAGCGTCGCGAGATGATCGTTGCCGGGACGCCGCGCAATGGCCTCGCCCGGGATGGGCGGGGTGCCCAGCGTCGTGGCGTCCAGTCCGCGCACGGTTCGGGTGCCGGCAGCGTAAAGGTTCGTGAATACCAGGCTTTTCCGGGCGAGAGCATCGAGTCGCGGCGTCAGCCCTTGCTGATTGCCGTAGCTGCCAAGGTATCTGGCCGAGAGGCTTTCGACCGTGATCAGCACGACGTTACGCGGCGGGCGCTTGAACGGCATGGCCGGTGTGTTGAACACGCTGGGCGTGATCGGGCGCCGGGCTGAGTCAGGTCCGATGTGTACGCCCAGTCCGGCCAGAATATGGTTTTCCTGCGACGCCGGGAGGGTGTAATAGAAGCGATCGTAATCCAGCCCGTTGCGTTGATAGGCGGCAAAGAACGTCATCAGGCCATCACCGGACAGCTCATTGGCGTAGGCGTTGCCGGAGAATTCCATCTGATCGATGTCGCCCAGGTGCCAGGCGGTCCAGGGCAATACAAACGCGGCCACGGCATACGCCAGTCGCCACCGCGCCCGGGGTGCGGGAGCGGGTGCGCGGCGTATGGCGGAACGGAAGAGCCAGGTCAGCCCCAATGCCAGCACGAACACGCCGGCGAGCAGGGCCGTGACGGGATAGGATTCGACAATATTGCCGATGACTTCGTTGGTATAGACCAGATAGTCGACTGCAATGAAATTGAAGCGGGTGGCAAATTCTTCCCAGAATGTCCACTCGGCTACGGCACCAAAGATCAGCAGCGCGGCTGCCCCGAAAAAGACGACCAGGCGAATCCCGCCGCGCCAGCGGGTGTCACGCCAGCGTGCGGGCCAGAGAGCCGCCCAGAGCAGCATGGGCGCGAGTATCCACGCCAGCACGACAAGATCGAAACCGATACCGCGCAGGAACAGTTCCGGCCACAGGCCTGGAGGGACGGCGGCCACGCCGGTGTACAGGGTCAGCACCAGGCGGGTCAGACTCGCGATGGCTAGAAACAGAATGGCGAGCGGGACGAATGGAATGGGCAGGGGCTGCACAGCGCGGGATGTCATGATGGTCGGGACTCGCGAGGGTGGGCGGTCAGATATTGGGTAATGGCGACGTAATCGGAAAGTGGAAGCGCTTCTGCACGCAAGCCCGCGTCGACGCGCAACGCTGCAAAATCGTCGGGTTTCAGAAAAGCCCCAAGCGTATTGCGCAGCGTTTTGCGTCGCTGCGCAAATGCCGCCGCGACCACCCGTGCGAACAGCACCTCATCGAGCGCTGCGATGTCGGATGGCGACTTGGGAATCAGCCGCACCACGGCGGAATCGACTCTGGGCGGCGGATCGAACGCGGTGGGTGGTACGTCGAGCAGCCATTCCAGATGGAAGCGCCGCTGCAGCATGATGGATAGCCGCCCGTAATCGGACGTGGACGGCGCGGCGACCATGCGTTCGACGACTTCCTTCTGCAGCATGAAGGTCATGTCGCGGATGTGCGCCGAAAACGTTACCAGGTGGAACAGCAGCGGCGTGGAAATGTTGTACGGCAGGTTGCCGACGATGCGCAGGTCGCTGCCCAGTTGTGCAAAGTCAAACTTCAGGGCGTCGCAGCTGTGCACGGTGAGCCGATCGGCTGGCCATCGCCGCTGCAGGCGCGCAATGATGTCACGATCGAGTTCGACGGCGTGCAGGTGCGGCAGGCGCTCGAGCAGCGGCTGGGTGAGCGCGCCGAGGCCGGGGCCGATCTCGACGACGATGTCGGTCGGCTGCGGATGGATCGTGTTGACGATGGCATGGATGATGGCGTCGTCGATGAGGAAGTTCTGGCCGAAACGCTTGCGAGGGGTGTGCATGGGGGAAGCAGTGAGCGGGGAGCGGTAAGCAGTTTCTGTTCAGCGCTTGCCGTTTGCCATCTCCAGGGCCATTTCAATCGCGGCAATCAGGCTGCCCACTTCCGCCTGGCCGGTTCCCGCGAGATCGAGCGCGGTACCGTGGTCGACCGACGTGCGGATGAACGGCAGTCCGAGCGTCACGTTTACGCCGGCGCCGAAGCTGGCGTACTTGAGTACCGGCAGGCCCTGATCGTGATACATCGCCAGCACGGCGTCGCAGGGCTGGTGGCGGATGCGCGAGAACAGCGTGTCGGCGGGCTGCGGGCCGACGAGATCGAGGCCTTCGCCGCGCAGGCGTTCGAGCACGGGTTCGATGATGTCGATCTCCTCGCGTCCCAGGTGGCCGGATTCGCCGGCGTGCGGATTGAGCCCGGCAATGGCGATGCGCGGTCGAACAATGCCGAATTTGCGCTGCAGGTCGGCGTGCAGGATGCGGATCACTTCATCGAGCAGGGCGGGCGTGATGGCATCGGCCACGTCGCGCAGGGGCAGGTGGGTGGTGGCAAGCGCGACGCGCAGACCGCCGCCGGCAAGCATCATGACGACCCGCTGCGTACCGCTGTGATCGGCCAGGTATTCGGTGTGGCCGGTGAAGGCGAAGCCGGCATCGTTGATGATGCCCTTGTGCACCGGCGCGGTGACGACGGCGCGATACAGCCCGCTCATGCAGCCGGCGAGGGCGGCATCGAGCAGGGCCAGCACGTGGGCGCTGTTGCGGGTATCGAGCGTGCCCGGCGTGACGGGCGCGGCAACGGGAATGTGGCGCACATGAAGCCGACCGGCCTGGTGCACTGGCACGGTGTCGTCGCTGGCGAAGTCGACAGCGGTGCCGAGCCGGGCCGCCCGGGCGCGCAGCACCTCAACGTCACCCAGGACCGACAGCCGGCACGGCAGGGCATGCTGCGACAGGGCGATGCACAGATCCGGCCCGATTCCCGCAGGCTCGCCTGCCGTCAGGACAAGGTGAGGCAAATCCACGGTTTCGCCCGATCCGGCGTGCTCAGTCGAGGGGCCGGATTTCGACATAGGCCGCATCGCGGATCTGGCGCACCCAGTCCTGGAAGGCCTCGTCGCCCTTGCGCTCGCGTATGGCCTGACGCGCCAGCAATTTCTGGCGTTCCTGCGTGACGTCCTGGCTGCGGTGCCCCAGCACTTCGATCAGGTGCCAGCCGAAAGGCGTCTGCACGGGGTCGCTGATCTGGCCGGGCTTCAGTGCGTTCATTGCTTTCTCGAATTCGGGGACGGTATCGCCCGGATTGATCCAGCCGAGGTCGCCGCCCTTGGAGGCACTGGCGTCTTCGGATTGCAGGCGTGCCAGGTCTTCGAATTTTTCGCCATTTTCGATACGTTCCTTGAGTTGCAGCAGGCGGTTGCGCGCATCGGTTTCCGAGGTCAGTTCGTTGGTCTTGATGAGGATGTGGCGCGCATGCGTCTGGGTGACGGTGAGCGTGGCATCGAGCCCGCGCGTGTCATGGAGCTTGAGGATGTGAAAACCGTTGCTGCTCCGCAGGATAGGGCTGACCTGGCCCGGCTGCATCGATTTCAGCGCATCGGTAAACAGGGCCGGGATCTTGCCGCTGGCGCGCCAGCCGAATTCGCCGCCCTGCAGCGCGTTGGATGCATCGGAGTAGCTGGCCGACATCTGGCCGAAATCGGCACCCCCGGCAAGCTGGGCGACGATGTCCTCGGCCCGCGCATGGCGCGCCTGGATCTGCTCGGGCGAGGCATTTTCCGGCACGGTCACCAGGATGTGAGCAAAGTTGTATTCCGTCTCCACGCCCTGCTGGGCCTGCGTCTGCAGGTAGCCTTCTATTTCGGCGTCGCTGACGGAGATGCGATTGTCGACATCGCGTTCGCGCGCGCGTGCGATGAGCAGTTCGTTGCGGATGGTGGTGCGCATGCTGTCGAGGCTTTGCCCATCCTTCTCCAGCGCAGCCTTCAGCCCGGCCAGGTCCAGCTTGTTCTGCGCGGCGATGCGCTGCAGGGCGCGTTCGACCAGTGTAGGATCGACGCGAATGCCGGTGGCGCGGGCGTGCTGCTGCAGCGCAATCTCGGTGACCATGCGCTCAAGCAGCTGTTTTTCCAGCACGTTGCGCGGCGGCAGCGGGGTGTTCTTGCGTACCAGGTTTCGCACGACTTCGTCGTAGCGCCGGGTGAGTTCCTGTTGTGTAATCACCTCGTCGTTGACCACGGCGACGATGTGATCGAGCTCCTGTACGGCGGCATGCGCGACCGGCGACAGGATCGACAAGGCGATCAGCAGCGCCGGGAACCAGTGTGGGCGGCGCCATTCAGGGCGTTTGAATAATTTCATTGCTAGGTCTGTATCCGGGAACACTATGTTTCAAAACGTCGAGCGGATTGGAGCCGATGCGCCCCATTCCGTTCAACTCCAGCTGAAAGTACAAGGAATCGGTGGACTGATCTTCTTTGGTGGCCAGGCGCTGCACCACCGCGCGTAGCGCCCAGCATCCGGCATTGTATTCAAACCCGGCCAGGCCTTCGACCAGTTTGTCGTCCTTGAACGAATAGTTGTAGCGGAACATGCCGTACAGGCGCCGGGTGAGCGGCCACTGCGCGGACAGGTCGACCTGTTCCGTGGTCTGATCGATGAAGCGGTAACCCAGGTTCATCACGCGACCCGGGCCGGGACGATAGGAGGCGCCGAGATTCTGGCGGACGGTGGTGCCGTTCTGGGTGTCAAGCTGCCAGGCGGTATTGATACGCCAGTTGCGCGTGACCTGGCCGCTGATGGCGGCAAGCAGGTCGGTGCTGCTGCTGGTGCGGACGGGATCGCCCGGATTCAGGGTGACCCGCTGGTCGCTGAAGTAAAAACGCTGGCCGAGCGTGACCTGCAGCCGTTCGAGTCCGCTGGATGCTTCGACGAAGCGGCTGGTAACGGCCACCGTCAACTGGTTGGCATCGTTGACGCGGTCGCCGCCGATATACTGGTTCTCGGTGAACATCTGCGCATAGCTGAAATCCAGCAGCGCGGTGTCGAATACCGGAATATCGTCCTGATTGCGGTACGGTGCATAGACGTAGTAGGCGCGCGGTTCCAGCGTTTGCGTGTAGTCCTGTCCCGAGAAATGGAAGGGACGCTCGAAGGTCACGCCGCTGTCGAGACTCAATATGGGCAGGCTGCGGCTGATGTGCTGCGGGTAGCTTGTCGTATTGTCCAGCGCGTAATAGGTGCTGTGCCAGCCAATCTGCGGGGTGAGGAAGCCGAATGAGTTGGTGAGCGGCATCCGCAGCCGCGGATAGGCCAGCACCCGCGTGCCGTCGACCAGGGTGGAATGGCTAAAACGGGTGGCTTGATTGTCCATCTTGAATTCCAGCCCGTTGCCGAATGTTTTCGAGAGACCCAGGTGAGCCTGTGGCATCAGTGCATAAGGCTCGGCAATGGGCGTGGCGGATGTGGAATCCTGCAGGGTCTGGTAGCTTTGCGCACGAATGCTCGCGGTCCAGTTGGCGTGCTGGGTGCTCAGCCAGACCTGGCGATCGAGCTGGGTCAGCGAGGTGACGGCCAGCAGGTTGGACAGGTCGCGGAAATAATCATCGTCGGACACGCGGTTGTACAGCATGCCGAGCTCGGTGGTGTCGTTCAGACGGTAGAGGTTGTTCAGTGCGGCGCTCCAGCGCGAACGCTCTGTGACATTGTCGTTGGGCAGGTATTCCAGCCGGTTCACGCCATGGACCTCATTCAGCAAATAGCGGAATTCGCCGCCCAGCTGCACACCGCGCTTGGACAACAGACGTGGATACAAGGTGGCATCGTAGTTGGGAGCCAGATTGAGGTAATAGGGCACCAAGAGGTCGACGCCGCTGCGCTCCGTGGTGCCGAAAGTCGGCGCGAGGACGCCGGTCTTGCGTACGTTGTTGAGCGGGAAATTCATCCATGGCGTATACAGGATCGGCACACCCAGGAAGTGGAGCGAGACGTTGCGCGCCGTTCCCAGGTTGCGGCCCCGGTCGAGATCGAGATCGCCTACCTTGAGAAACCAGTCATCGTTGCCCAGCGGGCAGGTGGTATAGATGGCATCCTGCAGCATGCACTGGTTTTCGTCGATGAAGTCGATATGGCTGGCGTTGCCGCGTCCCGACGTCACGGTGGTTGCCGATTCGCGACTTTGGCCGGCCACGTCGTTGAAGGGGGCTTCTTCGCGTTCCAGTTGTGTGGTGAACCGGTACACCGGCTGCGTAAGCTCACCGCTGTAATCATCGAGATTGAACAGCAGCGAGTCGCCTGTCACCACCATGGTGGTCTGCTCCAGCCGCACGTCACCGCGAGCCTGCACCTGGCTTTGCGCCATGTCGTAGCGCAGCCAGTCGGCAAAGAAATTCAGCCCGGCCTGGCGGGCTTCCACCTCGCCGCGGGCGACGACGATGTCGGGGGCGTCCGATTCGATCTTGTTCGCCGTGACGAACAGCGGTCCTTCCTTGCCCGCCGCCGCCGAGCCTTTCAGTTCGACATCCTTTTTCAGTACGAGCCCGTCCGCAACCGCGGAACCGGCGGTCAGCAACAAGGCAGCGAGCATAAAGCCGGGCAAGGTGGACAAGCGATGTAAAATCCGGGCCAGGGTTATCAGGAACAGCGTTATTCGGAGCAGTATGGCAGTGGAACGTTTGCAGGCTTTACAAGGCTGGGCCGCCCGACAACTGGGAGACGAGTCGCTGGACATCGCCCCGGCGTCGGCGGACGCCAGCTTTCGCCGCTATTTTCGCGTCACTGCCAAAGGCCGCGATTATATCGTGATGGACGCCCCGCCGGCACACGAGGATTGCCGGCCGTTCATTGCGGTCGCCCGGCTGTTCGCCGATGCGGGCGTCAATGTCCCGCAGGTTCTGGCGCAGGACCTCGACCGGGGTTTCCTGCTGCTGACCGATCTGGGCCACACCACCTATTTGGCGGCACTCGACGATGCCGCATCCAGCCCAGTCCTGGCGCGCGAACTGTATCTGGCGTCGAACGACGCGCTGATCCGCATCCAGCAGGCGAGCCGCCCCGGCGTGCTGCCTGAATACGACCGCACATTGCTGACCCGCGAGCTGATGCTGTTTCCCGAGTGGTATGTGGCCAGGCATCTGGGCGTTGCCTTGGAGGACGAGCAGAAAGCGATCCTCGAGAGCGTATTCGAGCGGCTGCTGGCCAACAACCTCGCCCAGCCGCAGGTCTACGTGCATCGCGACTGGCATTCGCGCAACCTGATGGTGTGCGAGCCGAATCCCGGCATCCTCGATTTCCAGGACGCGGTCTACGGCCCCATCACCTACGACCTCGCGTCGATCTACCGCGACGCCTACATCCAGTGGGACGAGGAACAGCAACTCGACTGGGTGATCCGCTACTGGGAAAAGGCGCGCGCCGCCCGCCTGCCGGTGCGTGAGGATTTCGGCGAATTCTGGCGTGACTTCGAATGGATGGGCGCGCAGCGCCAGATCAAGGTGCTCGGCATCTTTGCACGGCTGTATCACCGCGACGGCAAGGATGGTTATCTGAAGGACATGCCGCGGGTGATGGGGTATTTGCGCAGGGCATGCGAGCGGTATATCGAGTTGAAGCCGCTGCTGTTGTTACTGGATGAGCTGGAGGGTAAGCGGCCGCAGGTGGGGTATACGTTCTAGGGCATTTCCCTTTGTCGATATTGTGAGCGAGGTCGAGCAATCCAGTCCGTGCGCGCTGACCTCAGCACCGTTCGCCCTGAGCCTGTCGAAGGGTCGCTGCGTAGCGGCGGGGACCCACCGGCGTACCCCTTGCGGGTGCTGTCGAAGCCTGTCCTGAGCGTGGCGAAGGAGGCCTGTTCGTTGTAGCTGAGAAGTTCGCAGGACTGAAGACCCTTGGCCGGGGGTTGCCCGGCGGCAAGTTGCTCGGTTCCCTCGCTTGTCTAGCGATGTTTTGATGGATGAACGTGCCAAGGCATGTTCATCGAAGTAACCAAAAAAGGCGACCCCGACAGCCCCGAATTCCCGAAGATCAAGCGCGCCGGGTGGGCGGCAAAGAACTCGCCCCGCCTTGCTGTTTTTAATTGGTTTTTGTGGGTGGGGCTCAAACACCTTTGCCGCTGATCCACCCGACGCACTTGATCTTCGGCGGGACTGAGAGGGGGGAAAGTCAAAACCAGGGCGGTGATGACTGGGGGTTTGCGATTACTATTTGAGCTTTGTATCGGCGCAAGATTTTGAACACTTCAGAAACCCGAACCGCAATGATCCTCGCCGCCGGCCGCGGCGAGCGCATGCGCCCGCTGACCGACCACGCGCCCAAGCCCTTGCTGGTGGCCGGCGGCAAGCCGCTGATCGTCTGGCATATCGAACGCCTGCATGCGGCGGGCTTCGTGCATATCGTCATCAACCACGCCCACCTCGGCGAGCAGATCGAATCCGCGCTGGGGAACGGCGCGGCGTTCGGGGTGTCGATTGAGTATTCGCGCGAGGTCAGCGCGCTCGAGACTGCGGGCGGCATCGCGACCGCATTGCCATTGATCGAAGAGGACGTGTTTCCCGTGGTGAACGGCGACATCTACTGCGAATACGACTTCAGCCGCCTTGCCGAACCGCTGGCGCGGCTTGCGGCCGGCCACGACCAGGCGCATCTGGTGCTGGTCGACAATCCGCCGCATCATCCGAACGGGGATTTCGTGCTCGACGGCGGCCGTGTCGTTGCCTCACCGCTCACCGCTCACCGCTCACCGCTCACCTTCTCCGGCATCGGCGTCTACCACCGCGCGCTGTTCGCTCACACGCCGGCGGGCGAGAAAGCGCCGCTGGCGCCGCTGCTGCGGCGGGCGATCGACGCCGGACGCATCTCCGGCGAACACTTCAACGGACGCTGGGTCGACGTCGGCACGCCGGCCCGCCTGAACGCACTGGACGAGACACTGAGACAGCATCATGCAGCCTGATTCCGCAATTTACCGCACCCGCCGCGAGCGGGTGCTGGACGAGATGGGCGACGGCGTGATGGTCGTCGCCACCGCACCGGAAGTGGCGCGCAATCGCGACACCCACTATCCCTACCGGCACGACAGCTATTTCTACTGGCTGACCGGCTTCAGCGAGCCGGAGGCGGTAGTGGTGCTGATTGGCGGCAAGGAACCGCGTCATATCCTGTTCTGCCGCGAGAAGAACGAGGACCGGGAAATCTGGGACGGCTTTCGTTATGGACCCGCCGCCGCGCGCGAGGTCTTCGCTTTCGACGACAGCTTTTCCTGCGACGTGCTGGATGAGGAATTGCCCAGGCTGCTGGAAAACCAGCCGATGCTGGCCTATCTCATCGGTCGCGACATGGCGTGGGACACGCAGGTGATGGGCTGGCTCAATACGGTGCGCAGCAAGTCGCGCAGCGGCGTGCGTGCACCGAACAGAATGATCGACGCCCGCATCTGGCTCGACGAGATGCGCCTCGTCAAGGATGGCCACGAACTCGCGCTGATGCGCCGCGCCGCCGAGATCTCCACCGGCGCGCACCGTGCCGCCATGCGTGCGACCCGGCCGGGCGGCCACGAATACGAGATCGAGGCGGAACTGCTGTCCGCCTTCCGTCGTGGCGGCGCCGAGGCGCCGGCCTACACGTCCATCGTCGCCAGCGGCGCCAATGCCTGCGTGCTGCACTATGTTTTCAACAACAAGCCATTGCGCGACGGCGACCTGCTGCTGATCGACGCGGCGGCGGAATTCGGCAGCTATGCGGCCGACATCACGCGAACCTTCCCGGTGAACGGCCGTTTCTCGGCGGCGCAGAAGGATGTCTACGAACTGGTGCTGGCCGCGCAGACGGCGGCCATCGCCGCGGTGCGGCCGGGCAACCACTGGAACGATCCGCACGACGCGGCGGTGCGCGTGCTGACGCAGGGCATGGTCGACCTCGGCCTGCTCCAGGGCGAGGTCGACGGCCTGATCGAATCGAACGCCTACAACCGCTTCTACATGCACCGCACCGG
>CAYVOR010000074.1:0-11926 GCA_964452995.1 uncultured Thiobacillus sp. | reverse complement strand
TATTTCGGCGACACCGCGCGCGTACCCTACGGCGTCAAGTCGGTCGAGACCATCGTCCATTTCACCACCCAGATCGCGCAGTTCCTGCTGGAAAAGGACGTCAAGCTGCTGGTCATTGCCTGCAACACCATGGCCGCGGTGGCGGCGCAGGTGGTCAAGGATCTGTCGCCGGTGCCGGTGCTCGACGTGATCGATGCCGGTGCGGTGTCGGCGCGCGGCGGCAAAAAAATCGGCGTCATCGGCACCCCGACCACCATCAACAGCAATGCCTACGCGCGCGCCATCCACGACTATGCGCCGGACTCGCGCATCCATTCGCAGGCCTGCGCGCTGTTCGTGCCGCTGGTGGAAGAAGGCTGGCTCGATCACGAAGTCACCCGCCTCACCGCGCAGGATTACCTGAAGCCGCTCATGGCCGAACACATCGACACCCTGGTGCTCGGCTGCACGCATTACCCGCTCTTGAAGCCGCTGCTGCGCCAGGTGGTCGGCGACGGCGTCGCGCTGGTCGATTCCGCCGAAGCCATGGCCGAGCAGGTCGCGGCGGTCCTGGCGGAGAAGCACCTCGCCAATCCCGGCCCCGCCCAGCCGCGCTACGACTTCCATGTCACCGACGTGCCACTGCGCTTCCAGACCATCGGCGAGCGCTTTCTCGGCCGCACGCTCAACAACGTGCACGTGGTGAAGTGGTGATCGCAACACCGCGGGCATGATCCGGGTCAACGCCCAGATCGAACTCGACGAGCGCGAAATACAGGAGGATTTTGTGCGCGCCTCGGGGCCGGGCGGACAAAACGTCAACAAGGTGTCGACTGCCGTGCAACTGCGCTTCGACGTCGTCCGCTCGCCTTCGCTACCCGAACCGGTACGCGCGCGCCTCATCACCCTGGCGGGACGCCGGCTCACCCAGGACGGCATCCTGATCATCGAAGCCGAACGTTATCGCAGCCAGCGGCGCAACCGTGACGACGCACTGGAGCGGTTGCTCGCGTTGATACGTGAAGCCTGCGAAACGGACACGCCGCGCCGCCCCACTCGTCCGACACTCGCATCCAGGAAGCGGCGTCTGGACAGCAAGCAGCGGCGCGGTGAGACCAAGAAGCTGCGTGGAATGAAGCCTGGAATGGATCATTGACCAGGTGCGCCTGACACGGCCGCATGCCGGATCACTTCCACATCACATCACAGTTTTCTCTTGCCGCCGCAGTAAGCAGACCGATCAAAGGCAATGCCCGCCTGGCCAGGCTGACGGGGGGCTCATCCGTATCGTCGTCTCCAGCAATTCTGGTGCCGTTCGGAGCCGGCGCAGCCCTGGTTGCGTCGATCGCACGCGTCAAACGGTCTAGTGCCGCAGGCACATCCTCGGCCAGGATTGCACCAGGAACCGTGTCGCTATGTCCCATCATCCTCAGCATGCTCAATGCGACATCACCGAACATGGTGATGTCGGCATAGGCTTTACAGGTAAACGTCACCAGCACCCTGACCTCCCGCGCTCATGCGTCAACACTTTTTCTGGATTACCGATGATCCGGGCCGCGTCCTTCATTGCGTTTACCCTGCCCCTGCGGTCCGGACGGGCCACGCTGCCGCTGATAATACTGCTGCGTCACAGGCTCGCGCGGCTGGTAGCGGTAATGCTCGGATCGAATCATTTGCTGCCGTTCCGGCTTGTGTGGATAACGGTCCCCCGAATATTTCCGCTGGTAGGTCGGCAAGGGGGCAGGACGTGGGGAGGTATGGCGATTCCATTGGTTCCATCCGTCGCGGCGCTGTTTCCAGTCCTGGCCCCAGTGTTCGCCCCAGCGTGGTGGGGCGTCAGGGCGCCAGCCGTGAAAATACGGTGGAGGCCGGCGATAGTAGCGTACCGGCACGCGTAGCACATACAGGGGCACGTCGTAACGATCCACCCAGTCCCATGGGCCGTTGTACCAACTGCTCACATACCAGTCATCGCCCTGGAATACCCAGTACAAACCATCATAAAAGAAGTAATTTGAATCCACTCGAGGATCGTAGTAGACGGGATAGCCTGGTATCCGAACAAGTCGCGGATACGCCGGCAGGTTGATCCCGATGCTGACGCCGGGTACGTGAATACCGACACCGACACTCACCTCGGCGCGGGCTTGGGCCAACGGGACAAGCAGCATCGACAATACAATTAACAAATAACGCATTTTGTGTCTCACTGTCTCAGAAATTTGATGACCATCGCAGTGTGGCCAATTTTCCCGCGCACCCTAGCAGCAGGTTCAGGGCGTCTGCAATTTTATCTTTCAGCTTCTGAACCACCTGCTTCCCACCCGCCACCCGGCCCACGCGAGTCGTGCGAATTTGCCGGCGCGCCCCGGCCGCAAGGCCACGATCACCAATACGGCGCCCAGCAGCCAGCCAGGATGACGCCGGATGCTGCGAACCGTGTCCACGCCCCGGTCCGCCAGTGCCAACGGTACGCGCCAGGGCGTCACGTTTTGCGCCAACGTCACGCGCTGTGCGGCAACCTTCGCTACCAGATGTGCACGACGTTCGGCCAGTTCGGTGAGTTTGCCGTTCATGATCGGTCCATCAGGTGCTGCCGGTCTTTGGATAATTCGGCGAGACTCGCGGCAAATAACTTCGGCTTGGTCCTGAACTTGTATCGTGCAATCCAGAATGCCGTCCCCCCTCCTGCCAGGAACGTTCCAGTCAGCCCAGCCAGCGCGACAAGCCGGTGGCTATCCCAAAAAATGACAGCGACGAGGATCGCCAGCAGCACCACACCAACGCCAAGACAGAACAAGGCAACGAACAGCAGTGCCAGCACCGACACCAGCCGTTCCCGCTCTTCCTCCAGATCGGTCGATAACAGATCGAGCCGGGTATGCACGATGGTGAGCAGCGTGGCTGCGAATCCTTTCAGGGAGTCAAATAATCGCGATCCCCCTCCTGGTGATTCCATGCTCATGGGCGGTTGGCTAACGGCGACCCATGATGAAACCGACAAGCAGCGCGAGTCCGGCGGAAATGCCAATCGCTTTCCACGGATTCTCGTGAACGTAGACGTCGGTCGCCTTGGCGGCTGCCCTGGCCCGAACCAACAGTGCGGCTTCGGCATCGGCCATCTGGTTCTTCGCCTTGGCAAGCGACGCTTCGGCCTTGGCACGCACTGCGGCCAGCGCCTCGCCTCCCTGATTGGCCGTAGCCTTGATCAGGGCCTCAGCATCCGACACCACCACCTTGAAGTCAGCAATCAACTGCTCCTTGGTCACGTCCGAGAAATCCGGTTCGTCAGGTAGATTTTTAGTACTCATTATCGATTCTCCATAGAGATGCAAGGCAGAAAAACACGATGCGGATTGCAAGGCAACGGCTAACTGTCCGCCTGAAGCCTTTCGACAAACCCTATCAAAAACATACTCCATTTATAGGATAAAACCCGAATACCGTCTGTACGCGATCAAATAGTATGATTTTTTTATAGCATTCATGGCATACCTTATCTCTGCTGCATTTTTTTCAAAGCATTTTCAACAACCGCGCCCGTAATGCATGCAGATGAAGCGCAAGGAACATCACGTCAGCCGTCGATCAAGCCTGAACGGCTTGCGGGAAGCGTGGTGAACACCGGGAATTTTGCTTCAGCATATGGCCCGTGCGAGCATGGACACATCGCACAAGGTCGTGTGTGAGATCGAAAGGAACCATCGTGCAGGTATTGTCTGTTTCTTCCGTGCGCCAGCAGTCACGAGGGGAAGAGATCGCAAACAGCATCAGCCACGGTTTGGCGCTCGTCGCCGCGCTCGTCGGAACGCCGTATCTACTGGTTCATGCCGTACACCACGAAGACGATCGTTTCGTCATCGGCGCAAGCATCTTCGCAGCAACCATGATTTTTCTTTACCTGTCCTCCACCCTCTACCATGCGCTACCCGTCGGCAAGGCCAAACGCGTGTTTCGGTTCATCGAACATTCCGCTATTTTCCTGTTGATCGCGGGTACCTACACGCCGTTCACGCTTGGGGTTCTGCGCGGCGCATGGGGCTGGACGCTGATGGGACTGATCTGGAGTCTTGCCGCGATAGGGGTGGCGCTAAAAGTCTCCAGCACGGGCCAACATCCCGTTCTCTCCACCAGCCTGTATGTGCTGATGGGATGGCTGATCGTCATTGCCGTCAACCCTCTGGTTGCCACCGTGCCAGCAGCAGGGCTGCTCTGGCTGGTTGCGGGTGGTCTGGCCTACTCGCTGGGCGTAGTCTTCTTCGCCTTCGATTCGCGGCTGAAGTATGGCCACCTGATCTGGCACCTGTTAGTCATGACGGGCACCGCATGCCATTATGTCGCCGTGTTCGGCTATGCAGCCTGACACGGCTGTTACGGCTGATATGCCTGATCTGGCGGCCGTGCAGGAAAACACTGGCGACAGGAGACGTACTGAGGGCCGCTCTGGCTCTCATCAAAAACGCGTGAAAGGAATCGAACGGCGCAAGGCCGGCACGCGTGAGACGGATCAACCGTAAAAGCTCCGAACGACAAGCAATGTATCGGTTTGCCGGCGGCCGTACCGGGCCTGGCCCGGCTCCCTCTAGCCGAATGTCAGTCCCATCGCCTCGCGCACGTCCCGCATCGTTTCGTGCGCCAGTTCCTGTGCCTTTTCACAGCCATCGGCAAGGATGTTGCGTACCTGGTCGGGATGGTCTTCGTAATAGTGGGCACGCTCGCGGATCGGTGCGAGTTCGGCCAGCACGGCGTCGATCACCGGCTGCTTGCATTCGAGACAGCCGATTCCCGCATGGGTGCAGCCCTCGGTAACCCACTGCCGGGTGGCATCGTCGGAATACACCAGATGGAACTGCCATACCGGGCAAACGAGCGGATTGCCGGGATCGGTGCGGCGCACCCGCGCAGGATCGGTCGGCATGGTACGGATTTTCCTGGTGACCGACTCCGGGTCTTCGCGCAGGGCGATGGTGTTGCCGTAGGATTTGGACATTTTCTGCCCATCCAGCCCCGGCATTTTCGAGGCCGCAGTCAGCAGGGCATCGGGCTCGACGAGAATCATCTTGCCGGAACCTTCGAGATAGCCGAACAGGCGTTCGCGATCGCTCAGCGACAGGTTCTGCGCATCATTCAGCAAAGCCCTGGCCGATTGCAGCGCCTCGTTGTCGCCCTTTTCCTGGTAGGCGGTGCGGCATTCCTCGTACAGTCGCGCCTTCTTCGAGCCGAGTTTCTTGACGGCCGCGCGCGCCTTGTCCTCGAAACCCGTCTCGCGCCCGTACATGTGATTAAAGCGGCGCGCCAGCTCGCGGGTAAATTCGATGTGCGGAACCTGGTCTTCGCCGACCGGCACCCGGTTGGCGCGATAGATCAGGATATCGGCGCTCATCAGCAGCGGGTAGCCAAGAAAACCGTAGGTCGAGAGATCCTTGTTGGCAAGCTTTTCCTGCTGGTCCTTGTAGGTGGGCACGCGCTCCAGCCAGCCGAGCGGCGTCATCATCGACAGCAGGAGATGCAGTTCGGCGTGTTCGATCACGCGCGACTGCACGAACAGCGTCGCCTGCGCCGGATCGACACCCGCCGCGAGCCAGTCCACTACCATCTCACGCGCGTTCTCTTCGATTCCAAGCGGCGCGTCGTAGTGGGTAGTCAACGCGTGCCAGTCGGCGACGAAGAACAGGCACTGATATTCGTTCTGCAGGCGCAGCCAGTTTTTCAGCACGCCGTGGTAGTGGCCAAGGTGCAGGCGCCCGGTGGGGCGCATGCCGGAGAGAACGCGATCAGAGTACATGGCAGATGAGTAGTAAGCGATAAAGGGTGAGTGATGGGGTGTCAGGACAGCACAAGCTGGATCAGGCCGAGCAGCTGGACGGAGTCAAGGCCCGTGACCAGCGCGGTCAGGCCGATTAAAACGCTGATGAGCGGCCACAGAATGAAGCCCAGTATGCCCGTGAACAACAGGCCGAGCAGGATGAACAAGCCATATGGCTCAAGTCGCGCGAACTGCATCGCCTGCTTCACCGGCAGCAGGCTGACGGCGATACGTCCGCCGTCGAGCGGCGGCAGCGGAATCAGGTTCAGCGCCATCAGGATGACGTTGATGAACACGCCCGCCGCGCCCATCAGCATCAGCGGCGCGCTGGCAAAGCTGCTTCCCAGCGCATGGCCGAGCTGGATCATCAGCGCCCAGAACACGGCCATGACGAAGTTGATGCCGGGACCGGCGGCCGCAACCCACAGCATGTCCTGCTTGGGCCGGCGCAGCTGGGAGAAATTGACCGGCACCGGCTTGGCCCAGCCGAACAGGATCATGCCGCCACCCAGCAGTTTGCTGGTGAGCAGGATCACCAGCGGCACCAGAATGGTTCCAACCGGGTCGATATGCCTGATCGGATTGAGCGTGATACGGCCTGCCGCCGCCGCGGTCATATCGCCGAAGAAACGCGCCACATAGCCGTGCGCGGCTTCATGCAGGGTGATCGCAAAAATCACCGGCAGGGCGAACACCACGATTTTCTGGATCAGCGTGAGCTCCATGCGCGATCAGCCCTCGAAATTCGCCGTGTCGCCCTTGCCGAAACGCACCACGGACGGCGTGTCGGTCGTGAGATCGACGACGGTGGTCGGGGTGAGGCCGCAGGCGCCGCCGTCGATGACCAGATCGACGAGGTGCTCCAGCCGTTCGCGGATTTCCCACGGCTCGGTCAGCGGCACATCTTCGCCGTACAACAACAGCGTGGACGACAGGATGGGCTCGCCGAGCTCGGCCAGCAGCGCCTGCACGATCGGATGCGCCGGCACCCTTAGACCGATGGTGTCGTGCTTCTTGTGCAGCAGGCGCTTCGGTACTTCACGGGTGCCGCGCAGGATGAAGGTGTAGGCGCCCGGCGTGTGCAGCTTGAGGAAACGGAACTGGGCGTTGTTGACCTGGGCGTAGCGCCCGAGTTCGGACAGGTCGCGGCAGATCAGCGTGAGATCGTGCTCGGTATCGAGCCCGCGCACCGACAGCAGCCGCATCGCCGCTTCCTTGTCGCCGATTTGACAGCCTAGTGCATAGCAGGAATCGGTGGGATAAACGATCACGCCGCCGCGCTTGAGAATGTCAACCGTCTGCTGGATCAGGCGAGGTTGCGGGTTTTCTGCGTGAATGTTGAAGAATTGCGCCATAAATCGTCAGTTTGAGGAAAGGGGAAAAAAGGGTTCAATTTCGGACCAGCCTTGCCAGACCGGTTGGCAGTAATGGGGTAGCGCCGGTAGCCGGCCGAGGTCGATGCCCTCGCCTGGCGCGTGAAAATCCGCCCCGCGCGAAGCCTTGAGGCCGAACGCACGGGCGAGGTCGGCAAACTTGCCGTATTCGGAAGGATGGTGGCTGCCGGTGATGACCTCGATACCCTCGCCGCCCAGCGTGCGGAAGGCGTCCAGCAGTCGATGCAGTTCGCGTGCCGTGAGGTCATAGCGACCCGGATGTGCAACCACGGCCATGCCGCCGCTGGCACGGATCCAGCCGACGGCGTTTTCCAGCGTGGTCCATTCGTGCTCGACGTAACCCGGATTGCCGCGCGTCAGAAAGCGACGGAAGGCTCTGCGCATATCGGGTGCATAGCCCTGTGCCACCAGCCAGCGTGCGAAGTGCGTACGGCCCACCATCTGCTTGTTGGCGGCGTAGTCGTACGCGCCTTGATACGCCCCGGCAATGCCCGATCGCGCCAGATCGTCTCCCATGCGTTGTGCACGCTCGATGCGGCCTGCGCGAATTTCGTGCAACCCGTCGGCCAGCCCCGGATGGGCGGGATCGATGCGCAGGCCAACGATATGCACTGTGTGGCCGCCCCAACTCACCGAAATCTCGACGCCGGGGATCAGTGTCAATCCGGCTTCGTTCGCGGCCGCCTGCGCGACGGCAAGCCCCGCCACGTCGTCGTGGTCGGTCAGCGCGAGTACCTGAACGCCGTTGGCGGCCGCACGTGCGACCACATCGGTGGGGGATAATACGCCGTCTGATACGCTGGAATGGCAATGCAGATCGATATTGATCATCGATGATCGGGTCGGGCGACCATCGCCAAAAGCGCTTGGTCAGGAGGGGGAATCATAGCAAAATACGCAATCGTCCGAGTTACGGCCGTCTGCAAGGCTCAACCATAATGAAAAAACTGCTGTTCGATCTCTTCCCCATCATCGTCTTTTTCATCGCCTACAAGTTGGGCGATGCCAACGCCGAGGCCACGCGCACCTTCATGGCCAATCTCGGTCTGCCCCTGCTTGGAAGTGCGGGCGAGAAGCCCGGCATCTATCTCGCCACCCTGATCGCCATCGTGGCCAGCTTTGGGCAGATCGCCTGGGTCAAACTGCGCGGCCGCAAAGCCGATACCATGATGTGGGTCAGCCTCGGCATCATCGTGCTGTTCGGCGGCGCGACCTTATGGCTGCACGACGAGAGCTTCATCAAGTGGAAGCCGACCGTGCTGTACTGGATTTTTGCTGCCATCATTTTCGGTGCTGCCATCGCCGGTCGCAACGTCATCAAAAGCCTGATGAAGGAACAAATGGAACTTCCTGACGCCGCCTGGGGTCGGTTGAATGCGAGTTGGGGCGGATTTTTCGCCTTCATGGGGGTTGCAAACCTGTTTGTCGCCTTCAACTTCTCGACCGATACGTGGGTGAATTTCAAGCTGTTCGGCAGCCTGGGACTGATGCTGGTGTTTGTCATCGGTCAGAGCATGATGCTGACTCGCTATCTCGACAAGGAAGAAAAGCAATAATGTTCTATGCCATCGTCGGCCAGGATACGGCCGACAGCCTCGAGCGGCGACTTGCCGCTCGTTCCGCCCATGTGGAACGTCTGCATGCCTTGCAGCAGGCGGGACGGCTGTTGCTGGCCGGCCCGTTTCCTGCCATCGACAGCCATGACCCGGGTACTGCGGGGTTTACCGGCAGCCTGATCGTCGCCGAATTCGATACACTCGTCGATGCCCAGGCCTGGGCCGAAGCCGATCCCTATGTGGCGGCAGGCGTCTACGCCAGCGTCAGCGTCAAACCCTTCAGGAAAACTTTCCCTGCATGAACACACCCGACCAGATTCGCCAGCGCCTTGCCGCGCTGGAACCCGAAACCTACACGCTGGAAGACGAAAGCGCCCAGCACAAGGGCCACGCCGGCGCGGCCTCGGGCGGCGGGCATTACCGTCTCACGCTGGTGTCACCCAAATTCCGTAATCTTTCCACCCTCGCCCGCCACCGGCTGGTCTTTGAAGCCATGGGCGAACTCATGCAGCGCGAGATTCATGCGTTGTCGATCACTGCCTTAACTCCGGAAGAACTCTGAAAGGAATCCGAATGCGTCTTGCCCTTATCCCCGCTCTGATCATGCTGGCGTTCAACCCGCTGGCCCAGGCACAAACGGCTGCACCTGCGGCTCCCGCCATGCCGGTCGCCGCCAGCAACAAGCCGCTGGCCGTCGTCAACGGCAAGAAAATTCCCGCGCTCTATGGCGACCTGGTCAAGCGCGAAATGGCCCAAGGGCAGCCCGATTCCCCCCAGCTTGAAGAACGTGTGCGCGATTCGCTGATCAATCTTGAACTGCTGTCCCACGCTGCGCTCGACAAGGGGCTGGACAAGGACCCTCAACTGGCCGCCGCGCTCGACATCCGCCGCAAGGATCAGCTTGCCAAGGCTTACCTCGAAGACTACGTCAAGGCCCACCCGGTCACCGATGCCGAAGTCCAGGCCATGTACGACAAGGCCAAAACGGAGCCGATGGAACCGGAATACAAGGCTGACCATATCCTGGTGAAAACCGAAGCCGAAGCCAAGAAACTGATCGGCGAACTGAATGGCAAAAAGGCCAAATTCGAAGATCTGGCGAAGAAATACTCCCAGGACCCCGGCTCGGCCAAGAAGGGCGGCGCGCTGGACTGGTCCGATCGGCGCGCCTTTGTGCCCGAATTTTCCGACGCGCTGGCCGGCCTGAAGAAAGGTGAAATCACCAAGACCCCGGTGAAGACGCAATTCGGTTACCACATCATCCGTCTCGACGATACACGTACCCCCAAGCTGCCGCCGCTGGACACCGTGAGGGTTGAAATCGTCAAGCAGATTCAGCAGCAGCGCATCCGTGACGCCATCACGGCAGTACGTACCGGTGCAAAAATCGAGTAATCCGCTAATAATATTAGACGGGGCGTCGTCCCGTCTTCACTGATAAGGGAGCCGATCATGGCCAGCAAAGAATACAACCACCTGCAAGACGTTTTCCTCAACACCCTGCGCAAGGAACGCATCCCGGTTTCGGTGTTTCTCGTCAACGGAATCAAACTCATGGGGCGAATCGAATCGTTCGACCAGTTCGTGGTGTTGCTGAAGGGTCAGGACCAGGCTGCGCAGATGATCTTCAAGCACGCCATCTCGACCATTTCACCTTCGCGCGAAGTCGTCCTGCCACAGCGCGACGCCGAGGCCTGAATCGCGTTATTCAGTCGGGGCGGCCAGCAGGGTCGCCGCCGTCTGCGCATTCACCAGGGCAACGCCGCCACCGCGATAGGCCTGCTTATGGCGTGCAGAAACGCCGGCCAGCTGGCTGCGCTTGTCCAGGTACACCACGGCATAGCCATCCGGATGGGCTGCCAGCCACTGCATTGCGTGCGTCCCGGTCACCGCGGTCAAGGGTTTTTCCAGCCTGCCAAGAAACTGATATTGCGCATGGTAGACCGCGATATTCGCAACCGGTCGCCCTTCATCCTGCACCTGTTTAATCGCCCGCGCCATCGACTTGATGTCATACATGGGCTCAACTGAATGCATCGCGGCGATTTGTACCAGCGCCACCAGGCCCGCGCCCAGTAGCGCCAGATTCAGTACCGGTGACGCGCCGCGTCGACCCGCCATCCATACCGCGAAGGCCAGCACAACCAGGACCACACCCGGCCAGACTGGTGGCAAGGCGACAACCACCTGCTGCAACGCCGGAATATGTCCCATGGCGGCCAGGATCAGCATGCTGCCCAGCACTGCCGCCAGCAAGGCGGGCAGGCCGACGCGCGCATCCGTGCGCCCTGTCTGCAGACGCGCCGTCAGCAAGGCAAAAGCGGGAAACAGGGGGACGATATAATGCGGCTGCTTGCCGCTGATGAAACAAAAAGCCACGAACACCGGCAGCATCCACGCCAGACAAAAACGCGAACCGCGATCGAGACCTTCGCGGCGATGCCGGTTCAGCGCCTTCCACCAGGCCGGCCAGACGAACCAGGGAAACAGCAGCAAGGGCAGCAAGGGCACATACCACCAGAACGGCCGCCGATGCGCGAAGGACTCGACCATGCGGTTGGCCGTCTGACCCCAGAAAATCGCGTTGCGATACGCCTCGCCCCCGGAAAAGCCGGCCGGCAGCGCCCACGACAGCGTGATGACCGCACCCAGCAACACGGCCAATAGCGTGCCGCCGTACCAGCGGCCCCATTTCAGACCCGGGTTCCACCACGGTGCCAGCACGACGACAGGCAGCAGATGCAGCAGAATGACCGGCCCCTTGCTCAGCATGCCCAGGCCGATCGCGATCCCCAGCAGGACGAAGCCACGGCGCCTGCCGTCGGCGGCCGCAAGCACGCCATGGAGGCCGGCCAGCACCCAGAAGCTCAGCAGCACGTCGAACATGACCGCCGTGGAAAAAACGATCCAAAACAGTGTGCTCACCAACACCAGCGCAGCCTGCCCGCCAAGGCCCGCATGCTGCGGCCACAGACGCCGGGCGAGACCATAGGTCAGCAACAGCCCGCCGGCGGAAAACAGGGGCAGCACCAGGCGCGGCCACCCGTCGCTGACGCCGAACAGCGCCCAGCCGGCCTGGAACATCCAGAACATGAAAGGCGGCTTGTCGCTGTAGGGCGCGCCATTTCTGAACGGCACCAGAAAGTCGCCGCGCAGCCACATTTCCCAGGCCACGCTGACGTAGCGTG
>CAYVOR010000073.1:0-11945 GCA_964452995.1 uncultured Thiobacillus sp. | reverse complement strand
TGCCCGGCTGGCCGGAGCGGGTGAAGACCATGCAGGCCAACTGGATCGGCAAGAGCGTCGGCGTGCGTTTCGCTTTTCCCTACACGCTCGACGGCAAGGACGACCAGTTGTGGGTATTCACCACCCGCGCCGACACCATCATGGGCGTAACCTTCTGCGCCGTCGCCGCCGAGCATCCGCTCGCCACCCGTGCCGCGCAGGACATACCCGAACTCGCTGCCTTCATTGCTGAATGCAAGCAGGGCAGCGTCGCCGAGGCCGACATGGCGACGATGGAAAAGAAGGGCATGGATACCGGCCTCAGCGTCACCCATCCGCTGACCGGCGAGTCGATCCCGGTGTGGGTCGGCAACTATGTGCTGATGAGCTACGGCGAAGGCGCGGTGATGGCGGTGCCGGCGCACGACGAGCGGGATTTTGGCTTCGCGCAGAAATATGGCTTGCCGATCAGGCAGGTCATCGATGCACGGGAAAGTGCAAGCAAGCTTCAGCAGGCGATTGCGGATACCCGGTCAAACCGGGCGCTGAGCGCCGAAGAAGCCGAATACGCCGAGGAATTTGCTGAGCACGCGACTGAATTCACGGATCGCAACTGGCAGGAATGGTATGGCAGCAAAGCGGGCATCTGCATCAACTCAGGGAAATACGATGGCCTGCGTTACACGGCTGCCGTGGACGCCATCGCCGCCGACCTTTCAGCCAAAGGGCTCGGCGAAAAGAAAACCCAGTTCCGTCTGCGTGACTGGGGCATCTCCCGCCAGCGCTACTGGGGCTGCCCGATCCCGATCGTCCACTGCGACGCCTGCGGCGATGTGCCGGTGCCGGCCGATCAATTGCCGGTGGTGCTGCCGGAAGACGTGGTGCCGGACGGCTCCGGCAACCCTCTCAACAAGCGCGCCGACTTCGTCAACTGCACCTGTCCCAAGTGCGGCGGCGCGGCGCGGCGTGAGACCGACACCATGGATACTTTCGTCGAGTCGTCGTGGTACTACGCGCGCTACGCCTGCCCCGATTTCGACGGCGGCATGCTCGACGGCCGCGCCGACCGCTGGCTGCCGGTCGATCAGTACATCGGCGGCATCGAGCACGCAATCCTGCATCTGCTGTATGCGCGCTTCTTCCACAAGCTGATGCGCGACGAGGGCCTGCTCACAAGCGACGAGCCTTTCGCCAATTTGCTGACGCAGGGCATGGTCGTCGCCGACACGTTCTACCGCGAGACGGCGGACGGCAAGAAAACCTGGTTCAATCCAGCCGATGTCGACGTGCACGACGGTGTTGCGGTGCTCGCGTCCGACGGTGCGCCGGTGATCGTCGGCGGCACCGAGAAAATGTCGAAATCAAAAAACAACGGCGTCGACCCGCAGGCGCTGATCGACCAGTACGGCGCCGATACCGCGCGCCTGTTCACCATGTTCGCCGCGCCGCCGGAGCAGAGCCTGGAATGGTCGGACGCCGGCGTGGAAGGCGCGCACCGCTTTCTCAAGCGCCTGTGGAAGACCGCGCACGAGCACGTGCAGCACGGCGTGGTGGCGGCGTTTGCCGGCGGCGAGCTGTCCGATCCGGCCAAGGCGCTACGTCGCCAGTTGCACCAGACCATCCAGAAGGTCAGCGACGATATCGAACGGCGCAAGCAGTTCAACACCGCCATTGCTGCGGTGATGGAACTGATGAATGCGCTGGCGAAGCTCGAAGGCGATGACGTCACTCTCCGCAGCGTACGTCAGGAAGTGCTCGAAGCAGCCGTCGCCCTGCTCGCGCCCATCGTGCCGCATGTCTGCGAAGCCCTGCATGCCGAGCTCAAGCCTGGGGCGGTCATGACCTGGCCGGCCGTGGACGAATCCGCTTTGGTGCAGGACGAGATTGAGTTGATGCTGCAGGTCAATGGCAAGTTGCGCGGGCAGATCCGCGTGGCGGCGGCAGCCGACAAGGCGGCCGTCGAGGCGGCCGCGGTGGCGAGTGAGGCGGCGCAGAAATACCTGGAAGGCAGGCCGCCGAAAAAAGTGGTGGTGGTGCCCGGGCGTTTGGTTAATATCGTGCCATGAACCGACGACTTTTTCTTGCGGCCGTCCCGGCGCTTCTCGCTGCCGGCTGCGGTTTCCAGTTGCGCCGCTACGACGGCATTTCATTTGCCAGCCTGTATGTCGACGCCCCGCCTGGCAGCCTGGTCGCGCAGCGTATCCAGACCAGCCTGGCCACGAACCGGACAACGCGTCTGGCGGCCAGTGCGGGTGAAGCCGAGGCGGTAATCAAGATCGGCCTGGAAGAGCGCACCAAGATCATTCTCGCGCTGTCCGGCGCAGGGCGCGTCACCGAATACCAGTTGGGCCTGAAGCTGAGATATTGGGTGAACGACAAGACGGGCCACCAACTGGCGGCACCCGAGACCCTTGAGCTCACGCGCGACATCACCTACGACGACACGAAAGTGCTGGCCAAGGGTGCGGAAGAGCAACTGCTGTATCGCGATATGGACGATAACGCCGCGCAGCGGATCATGCGTCGTCTGCAGGCGATCAAGCCCGGCCCCGCCGCCGATGAACATCCCGGCTGAGCGTCTGCCCGAACAGCTTGCGCGCGGCTTGGCTGCCCTTTACGTGGTGGTGGGCGACGAACCGCTGGCGGCGCAGGAGGCGGCTGACGCCATTCGCGCCGCGGCCCGCGCGGCGGGACACAGCGAGCGCAGCGTGTTTACGGCGCAAGGGCGCACCAACTGGCAGGGCATCTTTGCCAGCGGCGATAACTTCTCGCTGTTTGGCGAACGCCGCCTGGCCGAAATCCGTATTCCCTCCGGCAAGCCCGGCGTCGACGGCGCCAAGGCACTGGAGACCTATGTGGGCCGTCTGCCGGCTGATACCCTGACGCTGATCAGCCTGCCGGGACTGGACTGGAAGACCATGCAGAGCCGCTGGTTCGCGGCGCTCGCCAAACAGGCTGTGGTGGTCGAGGCGCGGCCGGTCGAGCGCGCCGCGCTGCCAGGCTGGATCGACCGGCGACTGGCCCGGCAGGGCCTGCACGCCGACCGTGCCGCGCTGGATTTTCTGGCCGATCAGGTCGAGGGAAACCTGCTTGCCGCCCAGCAGGAAATCGACAAGCTCGCACTGCTGCTGCCGCCGGGAACGGTGACGCTGGCCGATGTCGAGCATGCGGTGGTCGATGTCAGCCGGCTGGAAGCCGACGCGCTGCAGGATGCCTTGTACGCAGGCGACAGTGCGCGCTTCGCGCAGATCGTGGTCGACCTGCGCGACACCGGCGAAGCGGTACCGGCCATTTTGTGGCAGGTGGCGTCGGCCGTGCAGTTGCTGCTCAGGCTAAAATTGGCGCTGGCACGTGGCGACAGCCTGCCCGGCCTGATGCGGGCGCTATGGGGACGCGACAAGCAGCGCGCGCCGCAGATCGAGAGGGCGCTGAAACGCCTGGGTCTGGCGCAGATCGAAACCGCGCTGGCCGACCTGGCGCTGACCGACCGCCAGGCCAAGGGGCTGGAACGCGTCGGCGACCCCTGGGATACGCTGCTGCGCATGGGCATGACGCTGGCCGCGCCCGATTCAGGGCGACCAGAGAACAGGACAAGATAATGGACGTGAAAAGCTACATGCAGACGATTGGCAAACAGGCGCGCGAGGCCTCGCGCGCGATTGCCCGCGCCGACACCAACCAGAAAAACCGCGCCCTGCAGGCGATGGCGGCGGCGATCCGGCGCGATGCCGTGAAATTGCTCGACGCGAACAGGCGCGATATGGAACAGGCGCGCGCCAACGGACTCGACGCGGCGCTGCTTGACCGTCTGCAGCTAAACGACCAGACCATCGCCGGCATGGCTGGGGGACTGGAACAAATCGCCGCGTTGCCCGACCCGGTTGGTGAAATCGACGGTCTCAAATATCGACCATCCGGCATCCAGGTCGGCAAGATGCGCGTGCCGCTCGGCGTCATCGGCATCATCTACGAGGCGCGCCCCAACGTCACGGCGGATGCCGCCGGGCTGTGCCTGAAATCCGGCAACGCAGCGATCCTGCGCGGTGGCTCCGAGGCGCTGTATTCCAATCAGGCAATCGCCGCCTGCGTGCGCGAAGGCCTCGAAGTCGCGGGCCTGCCCGCCACGGTGGTACAGGTGATCGAGACCACCGACCGCGCCGCGGTGGGCGAACTCATCACCATGAAAGACTACGTCGACGTCATCGTGCCGCGCGGCGGCAAGAGCCTCATCGAGCGCGTCACCAGCGAGGCGCGGGTTCCGGTGATCAAGCACCTGCATGGCAATTGCCACGTTTACGTCGACGACCGCGCCGACCTCGCCAAGGCGGTAAAAATCGTCGAGAACGCCAAGACCCAGCGCTACGGCACCTGCAATACCACCGAGTCGCTGCTGGTGGCGCGTGGTGTTGCCGCGGCCGCGCTGCCCGAGATCGGCACGATGCTGGCAGAAAAGGGCGTGGAAATGCGCTGCTGTCCGGAAGCGCTGGCGATCCTCAAGGGCGCCGGCATCGCGGCGGACAAGCTGAAAGCTGCAGTGGAAGCCGACTGGTATGAGGAATATCTCGGCCCGATCATCGCAGTGAAAGTGGTCGACGACATCGACGCCGCGATGATCCACATCAACACCCACGGCTCGCAGCACACCGACGCCATCCTCACCGAGGATTATGGCCGCGCGCGCCGGTTTCTGCGCGAGGTTGATTCGGCCAGCGTGGTGGTCAACGCCTCCACCCGGTTTGCTGACGGCTTCGAGTATGGCCTGGGCGCCGAGATCGGCATTTCCACCGACAAGATCCACGCGCGCGGCCCGGTCGGGCTGGAAGGTCTCACCAGCCAGAAGTGGGTGGTGCTGGGCGATGGGGATGTGCGCAGTTAAACGGGCGAACGGGGAGCAGTGAGCGGTGAGCGGAAAAACTTTCGCTGAGCCGCTCTCCGCTTTCCGATCCCCGCTTCCCGCTTGCGCCCCTGTCGGTGTTTTTGGCGGCACTTTCGATCCCATTCACTTCGGCCATCTTCGGCTCGCCGAGGACATGGCCGCTGCGCTGGATCTTGATCGCGTCCTGTTTATCCCTGCCGGGCAGCCGCCGCATCGCGATGCGCCGAGCACGGCATCCCATCACCGGCTGGAGATGGTGCGCCGCGCGA
Source organism: uncultured Thiobacillus sp. (assembly GCA_964452995.1). GTDB lineage: Bacteria > Pseudomonadota > Gammaproteobacteria > Burkholderiales > Thiobacillaceae > Thiobacillus. The sequence goes on along the minus strand of CAYVOR010000073.1, from coordinate 6,821 downwards.
TTAGCGGCAATTCGCGCTTTGTGGTGGATGCGCGCGAGATGCAGCGCCCGCAGCCAAGCTACACGGTCGACACCCTCACCGCTTTGCGTGCTGAACTGGGCGAGGCGCAGCCGCTGTGGCTGCTGCTGGGCGCGGATGCGTTTCTCGGCCTGCCGGGCTGGCACGACTGGCGGCGACTGTTTGAACTGGCAAATATTGCCGTGGCGGCCCGGCCCGGCGCGCAATTGTGGCATCCCGACGCCATAATGGAGCCCTTGAAGCGCGAATTGACGCAACGCCAGGTCGCCAGCGGCGCGCTGTCCGGCCGACCGGCTGGTGCGATCCTGCTGCGCGCCACCCCCCCGCTGGATATTTCGGCGAGCGCGATCCGCGACATGCTTGCCCGGCACGACAGCGCGCGTTATCTGCTGCCCGACGCCGTGCTGGATTACATTGACGAACACCAACTGTACGTACACACATGAAGATTGAAGACAAAATTAAACTGATCGTCGCGGCGCTTGAGGACACCAAGGGTCAGGACATCACCGTGCTTGATACCGGCAAGCTCACCTCGCTGTTCGAACGCATGGTGATCGCCACCGGTTCGTCCAACCGCCAGACGCGCGCGCTCGCCGACAATGTACGCGTGAAGATGAAGGCGGCGAACGAGTACGTGGGCAATACGGAAGGCGAGGACAGCGGCGACTGGGTGCTGTTGGACCTGGGCGACGTGATCGTCCATGTCATGCAGCCCGCCGCGCGTGCGTATTACAATCTGGAAGAGCTGTGGGGGGCGGGCGAAGCCGCGCGCGCGCGGCATATACAGGCCGATCACTAGGATTGACACGGTCCGATGAAATTGCACGTGATCGCCGTCGGACACAAGATGCCCGGCTGGATTGATGCGGGCTACGATAATTATGCGCGGCGCATGCCGCCGGACATGCCGCTGGTCCTGAACGCGATCAAGCCAGGGCATCGGGTGGCCGGCGAGGAGGGTACGCGTGCGCGCCAGCTGGAAGCCGAGCGCATTCTGGCCGCCCTGCCTGCCGGCTGCGTACCGGTGGCGCTCGACGAGCGCGGCACGCAGGCGACCACGCGTGAACTCGCGGCATGGTTACAGAACTGGATGGCGGAAGGCGTGTCCCCAGCCTTCATCATCGGCGGGGCGGACGGCCTCGACGCCAGCGTCAAGGCCCGCGCCGGCAAGCTGCTGGGATTGTCGAAGCTGACCCTGCCGCATGCGCTGGCGCGGGTCATGCTGGCCGAACAGCTCTACCGTGCCGTATGCATCATCAAGGGACACCCCTACCATCGGGATTGAGGAGACAACAAGAATATGCTGGTCGACAAGCGAATCTATCTGGCGTCCCAGTCGCCACGACGGCGCGAGCTTCTGAAACAGATCGGAGTAGCCTTCGATGTGCTGGCGCTGCGCGTGGTGGCGAACCGCATGGATGTCGTCGAGGTTCCCCACGCGGATGAGGCGGCGTCAGATTTTGCGCAACGCATGGCGGTCGCCAAGGCCGACTGCGGCTGGCGCGCGGTGAATGGGCGTCATCTCCTGCGTTTTCCCGTGCTGGGCGCGGACACGGTGGTCGAGCTTGACGGCGTCATTCTGGGCAAGCCGGCCGATCGCGCCGCGGCCGAAGCCATGCTGAGGCGCTTGTCCGGGCGCACGCATCAGGTACATACCGCCGTGGCGGTGCAGCACGAAGGCCGGATGGAAGTGCGCCTGTCTTCCAGCCAGGTCAGGCTGGCCGAACTCGACACGGCGGCCATCGTCCGCTACCTGGAAACCGGCGAATACCTTGGCAAGGCGGGTGCGTACGGCATCCAGGGGCGCGCCGGCGCGTTTGTCGAGCATATCGATGGCAGCTACAGTGGCATCATGGGTTTGCCGTTATATGACACAGCCGTTCTCTTGAGGGCTTTCGGTCTCACTGTCTGACACCTTTCCTAAATCAAAGCTGAAGCGCGGTTTCCCAGGATGACTCTCTTATACGGGGAGGCCATCGGCGATTCGCGTCAGTTTTGATTTAGAAATGGACAAGTATCTGTCATGAGCGAAGAAATCCTCGTCAATGTCACGCCGCAGGAAATCCGCGTCGCCGTGCTGCACCTGGGTGCGGTACAGGAACTGCACATCGAACGCGCCCAGTGTCGCGGCCTGGTGAGCAATATCTACCTTGGCAGGGTAGTTCGGGTGCTGCCAGGCATGCAGTCGGCGTTCATCGACATTGGCCTGGAGCGCGCTGCCTTCCTGCATGTGGCCGACATCTGGGAAGCGCGCCACAACGGCGAACCGGAACGCCCGATCGAACAGATCCTGCACGAAGGACAGAGCCTGATGGTGCAGGTGATCAAGGATCCGCTCGGCAGCAAGGGCGCACGGCTGTCCACCCAGATCAGCTTTGCCGGCCGTTACCTGGTGTATCTGCCGCAGGAAACCCACATCGGCATCTCGCAGAAGATCGAAGGCGAGGAGGAACGCGAGCAGTTGCGTCAGAAGCTCCACCAGTTGATGCCGGAAGGCGTCACCGGTGGCTTCATCGTGCGCACCATGGCCGAAACCGCGGAAGATATCGAGATGCAGGCGGACATCGACTATCTGCGGCGGCTGTGGAGCAGCATCCAGTCGCGCGGAAATTGCGAGGCGCCCTGCCTGCTGTATCAGGATCTCGATTTGTCGCTGCGCGTACTGCGTGATTTCGTCGATCGCGACACCGCCCGCATTCTGGTCGACTCGCGCGAAACCTATCAGCGCATGGTGGAATTCGCGCAGAACTATACGCATGCGGTGCACGCCAAGCTGCAGCACTACGGCGCCGACCGCCCGTTATTCGACCTGCACGCCATCGAGGACGAGATCGCCAAGGCGCTGGGGCGACGTGTCGACCTCAAATCAGGCGGTTATGCGATCATCGACCAGACCGAGGCCCTGACCACGGTCGACGTCAACACCGGCGGCTTCGTCGGCGCGCGCAACTTCGACGACACCATCTTCAAGACCAACCTGGAAGCCGCGCAGGCCATTGCACGCCAGCTGCGCCTGCGCAACCTCGGCGGCATCATCATCATCGACTTCATCGACATGGATAATGTCGAGCACCAGGAGGCGGTACTCGTCGAGTTGAAGAAAACCCTGGCGCGCGATCCCACCCGCACAACCGTCAGCGGATTCTCCACGCTGGGTTTGGTCGAGATGACGCGCAAGCGGACGCGCGAATCGCTGGCGCATGTGTTGTGCGAGACCTGCCCCACCTGCGCCGGACGCGGTGAAATCAAGACCGCACAGACCGTGTGTTACGACGTGCTGCGCGAAATCCTGCGCGAGGCGCGCCAGTTCGGCGCGCGCGAATACCGCATCGTCGCTGCGCAAAGCGTGATCGACCTGTTCCTCGACGAAGAATCCGGCAGCCTCGCCGAGCTGATCGACTTCATCGGCAAGCCGGTGTCGATGCAGGTCGAGACGACCTACCCGCAGGAGCAGTACGACATAATTTTATTGTGAGTAGGAAATCGTTATCCGCGAAGGACGCGAAGAAGCGCGAAGGGGAAAAGCCAGAATCTCTTTCGGTTTTCTTCGCGTCTCTTCGCGTCCTTCGCGGATAACGGGTTTTACATGAAACTCCACGCCCCTGACTACTGGTCCGCCGCCTGCGCAGAACTCGCCGCCGCCGACCCGGTCATGGCCGCGCTCATCGCGCGCTATCCGGATGCCATCCTCGCCGATCGCGGCGATCCTTTTCAGACGCTGGCGCGCGCCATCGTCGGCCAGCAGATTTCGGTCAAGGCCGCCGACAGCATATGGACACGCTTTGCCGGATTCGCCGGGCATATAACGCCTGGACAGGTCGCCACGCTCGAATTGGACGATCTTGCGGCATGCGGACTGTCACGCCGCAAGGCCGAGTACCTGCGCGACCTCGCCGGGCACTTCGCCGATGGTCGCGTCGACCCGGCACGCTGGAAAAAAATGGACGATGAAACGGTGATCGCCGAGCTCATTGACGTGCGCGGCATTGGCCGCTGGACCGCCGAGATGTTCCTGATTTTCAGCCTGCGCCGTCCCGATGTCTGGCCGGTCGACGACATCGGCCTGCAGAAAGCCGTTGCACAGCATTACCTGGGCAATGAACGGCCCACCCCCAAGGCGCTGCGGCAGCACGGTGAGCGTCATGCCCCCTGGCGCACCGTTGCCACCTGGTATCTATGGCGCAGCCTGGACCCGGTTGTCGTGCAGTACTGATCTTGTAGTCGGTGGGGGAGGGTGGCAAGAATCGATTGGCATGAATGTTTGCTATTGGTCGGGCCGGACGCAAACCTGTCCATCAATCGGGCGGCCGCGCTGCTGCTTAATGCCGCCATCAGGAAATGCTGCCGGCACTCAACCAAAAGATCCCGGTTTTGTGACGAAGACCTCTCTCGGTCGTTCCGAGCGGTATCGCGTGCCGCTTATTGCTTGCATTCCCCAAGCCGCTTCGCACGCATCTTCTGGCTGAATTCGCTCATGCCTTCCATCGCAGGAACGAAGCGTCCGTTCATCTGCATGTCATAGCCCGTTGCATGGCTGGTTCCGCTGGTACGTCCGACCATGCTGCCATGGCCCTGCATGGCGCAGGTGAAGTCATAGCTGACCGCGTTGCCGCTTTGTTTGAGGTTGCTGATTTTGCAGTCCTTGTTGTCTTTGCTGCTGACATAGGCTTTGCCGTCAGCGATATCCTGGGGCGTGATGCAATGCCGGAAGGATGAGACGGGCATTTTCATCGGCATGCCTTTCATCTCCATTTGCACGGAAATCTCGTACAGGCCGGGTTGCAGGGTGGGGGGTGCAGCAGCGGCAGGCTGGATGGTCAGAGCAAGCAGGGTAGCCGACAACAGGACGCGCATGGAGGACTCCTCACGGATTGGCGAATACGGAAGTGTTGCACAGCCCATCACCGGAGGCCATCGATTGATATCATCAATCAAATGTATCCATATTATCCGTTGGATCAATCTATTGATAGCCTCTAACATTGCTCCTGTGTTGATTGACAACTAAACATTATCCAGACAGGAGCCGACCATGCAGAACACTCAGTCCCCCACCATCCAGAACCTCGAAGCCGCCTTTGCCGGGGAGTCGATGGCCCACATCAAGTATCTGTGGTTCGCACGCCATTGCCGCAAGGCCGGTGACGAGGCCACTGCGAAAGTATTCGAGGACACCGCTGCGCAAGAGATGATGCATGCCTTCGGTCACGCCGAGCTGCTGTTCGCCGACGAGACAATGACGCCCGAGAAGTGCCTGCAGTATGCGATCGAAGGTGAAACCTACGAATACACCGAGATGTACCCGAAGTTCCGTCACGAGGCGATGCAGGAAGGCCACACTGCCGCGGTCGCCGAGATCGACGAGCAGATCGCCGAATCGAAGGAACACGCCGAGATGTTCAAGGGCGTGCTGGAGAAGGCCGCCAAGCGCTTCGCTGCCCTGGCAAAGGTGGAAGAGAAGCACGCGAAGCACTATCAGGCGCAGAAGGATGCGATTACGGCCTGAGTCCGGATTCGGTCATTGATGGTTAATTGATTATCTGAAAGGAAATACCATGAAAAGCTGGGAATGCATTGTTTGCGGTTACGTTTACGACGAAGCGAAGGGCGATCCGGAGCACGGCATCGCGCCAGGAACCCGCTGGGAGGATGTGCCGGAAGACTGGGAATGCCCGGACTGCGGCGTGTCCAAGGCGGATTTCGAGATGGTTGAAATTGCTGCCGTCTGAATCTTGTTGAAGCACACGGGGCCGCGTCGAAGCGGCCCCTTTTATCCAGGAGTTGCTCATGCATCCCATCGTCATCGTCGGCTCAGGCCTCGCCGGCTACACGCTGTTGAAGGAAATCCGCAAGCGCGATGCGCGCACGCCGGTCACGCTCGTCACGGCGGACGACGGCACGTTTTATTCCAAGCCCAATCTGTCGAATGCGCTGGCGGCGGGTCGATCCGCGGCCGCACTGGCGGGCGCCAGCGCGGAGAAAACGGCGGCCGACCTGCATGCAACGGTGCTCACGCATACCCGTGTGACCGCAATCGACACGCAGAACCAGCGCGTGCAAACCGCCAAGGGCGCGCTCGACTACGGCAAACTGGTGCTTGCGCTGGGGGCCGATCCGATTCCGCACGGCCTGTCAGGCAGCGGCGCGGCCGGGGTGATGGCCGTGAACGATCTGGCCGGTTACGCGGCTTTCCGCAGCGCCATCGACGGCAGGAAGCGCGTCGCGGTACTCGGCGGCGGGCTGATCGGTTGCGAGTTCGCCAACGATCTCGCGCACGCCGGATTTGCGGTCGACGTCGTGCACCTCGGCGCCTGGCCACTGGAGCGTCTGTTGCCGGTCGAGGCGGGCCAGCGTCTGGCCGACAAGCTGGCTGCGCTGGGCGTGCGGTGGCATTTCGAGCGCACCGCGAAATCCATCGAGCCGGTGGCGGGCGGCTATCGCCTGACACTGGACAACGGCGAGGCGATCACGGCTGACGTCGTGCTGTCGGCGATCGGGCTGCGGCCCCGTATCCAGCTTGCGCAGGCAGCGGGCATTCCGGCCGGGCGCGGCATTCAGACCAACGATCTGCTCGAAACCGGCGCACCGAACGTTTACGCAATGGGCGACTGCGCCGAAGTCGAGGGGCTCAATCTGCCTTACGTGCAGCCGCTGATGGTGCAGGCACGTGCGCTGGCCGCGACGCTGACCGGTACGCCGACCAGGGTGATCTATCCGGCGATGCCGGTGATGGTGAAAACGCCGGCGCACCCGGTGGCGGTGCTGGCGCCTAAAATCGGCGTGGCAGGCAGTTGGCAGGT
>CAYVOR010000072.1:0-12439 GCA_964452995.1 uncultured Thiobacillus sp. | reverse complement strand
AAAGGCGTCAAGCTCGACAACGTAAGCGGCGAGAAATACCTGTTTCACGATCCCTGCCACACGCCGATGAAGACCTACGCACCGATGAAAGTCGCCAACGCGCTGCTCGGCGGCGGCGTGCATCTCTCGGACCGTTGCTGCGGCGAATCCGGCACGCTCGCCATCAGCCGGCCGGACATCTCGACCCAGGTCCGCTTCCGCAAGGAAGAGGAAATCCGCGCCGGCGTCGCTGCCCTGTCCACCGGCAACCAGCCGGTCAAACTGCTGACCAGCTGCCCGTCATGCCTGCAAGGGCTGTCACGCTACAGCGAGGACACGAATACCGAACCGGACTACATCGTGATCGAGCTGGCGAAAAAACTGCTGGGCGAGAACTGGATGACGAGCTATCTCGCACGGGTCGGCAACGGCGGGATTGAGCGGGTATTGCTGTAGCATATTCTCCGAACCACCGCCACGCGATTGCCCGGCCACCCGCCTCGTGCTACCGTTCACCTCGCGGAGAGCCAATATCAACGCCAACACAACAACAAATTGGACTCTTGAGGGAGAAAACAATGAATACGCAAATACTGCGGTTTGCGGCCGGATTGGTTGCCTGCGCTGTCCCTATCTGGGCGGCCGCTACCGACCTGCCCACGCATGAAACCTATTCGGCTGCGATTGATGTCGCGAACGATTTCCTGACTGGTGGAATTTATACGCCCCATGCCGATATAACCACCTTGCCAGGAGACGCCGCAAATATCAGCGCGTCTGATCCGTTCTTTGGCAGCCCCCTCTATGCAGCCTCAGCCAGCACTACCTTGGGGAGCAACCATGCTTACGCCAGTGTTAACACGCTTCCCTTGGGTACACTCGGTACCGTCAGTTATTCAGGTTGGTATGACACTGTCACGATCAACGGTGGAAGCGGCACCGGAGTTATGCAGTTCACAGTACAGTTGAATGGCACGGTGGATGCAGGAGCGTTCGATGGACTCGCTGGCTATGGTTTGTATGCCAGCAGTGTGCATCCGACCCTGTTGGCAGACGGCAACATCATAGACTACGCACAGCTACCGACCAACCCATGGTTCCTAGACGCTAGTGCAGTAACCTCTATTGCCAGCCACACAATTGGTGTTTCACCGTACAACGACGCATCTCTTTTGTTTACCACCGGAATACAGCCCCTACCTAACGTTATCGAAGGGGTTCCAGCCTTGGAACCTCCGACGACGCTGGTCGATCAAGTCTTGGTGCCAGGAGTCGGACAGATCGTCAATGTCACCCTGCATGGCACGTTGACCTTTACCTATGGCGAAACGTTTTATCTGATCGGTGGATTGGGCACGGGTGTCGGCGATAGTCAGACGTTTTGTGCATTCTCCATCGACAACTCCTGCAATCCTCCTCCCAAGGATGGCAGCGGCCCCACCACTCTCGACTTCTCCAACAGCGCCAATCTAATCAACATCGCGCTGCCCGAAGGCGCAACGGCCAGCTTTGCCTCCGGCAACGCCTACAATGTCACGGCTGTGCCGGAGCCGGGCGAGTGGCTCATGCTGCTGGCCGGACTGGGCCTGGTGGGATGGCGCGCGCGTCGCCGCGACTGAGCCTGTTGCTTGCCAAGCCCGATCTCGCCCCGCACGATGCGGGGCGTTCCGTTTCAGGGAACCGATATGTCTGATTGTCTCTTGTGCGATGCGCCAGGCGGACGTGTGTTGTGGCAGGATGATTTCTGTCGCGTGGTACTGACCGACGAACCGGATTACCCGGGATTCCTGCGCGTGATCCTCAACCGCCACGTTCGGGAGATGACCGATCTGGCGCCGGAAGCGCGCTCGCGTTTGATGATGATGGTGTGCAAAACCGAACAGGTCGTCCGTGACGGTGATGCGGCCCGACAAGATTAACCTCGCCTCACTCGGCAACGTCGTGCCGCATCTGCACTGGCACGTGATTCCGCGCTTTGGTGACGACCCGCATTTCCCGAATCCGGTATGGGGGGAGAAACTGCGGAAAACTTCCCACACGGCACCCGCCGACCTCGACACGCAACTTGTTGCCGCCTTCCACTCACTGAGTGGTGGGGATCGCCTCCCTAAACGTTAAGCCTGGTTTCCCGCTCCACACGTGGGACAGGCCGTGATTCTAAAGACGCAGAAGCGCCAGGAACCACGCTCACCCGGAGGCTTGTTCACGCTCGGGAAATGGAATGACTGCGCCGTTTTTCTCCGCGTCGGGCAGTTGCAGGCGCTCGGCAGGAAAGATGGCCGAGAAGCTGCTGCCCTTGCCCGGCACGGACTGGATGTCCAGCCGCGCGTCGTGGCGGGTCAGTACATGCTTGACGATGGCGAGTCCCAGCCCGGTGCCGCCGGTCTCGCGCGAACGGCTGCGGTCGACCCGATAGAAGCGTTCGGTCAGGCGGGGGATGTGTTCGGCGGCGATGCCTTCGCCGGTGTCGATGACCGAAAAAATGCCCTCGCCGCCCTGCTCGCGCCAGCTCAGGGTAATCTCGCCGCCCTCCGGCGTGTAGCGCACGGCATTCGACACCAGGTTGCCGAGCGCGCTGCGGATTTCCTGCAGGCTGCCTTTCAGCCAGGCCTGGCTGTGGCAGCGCAGACTGACCCGATGCCGCCCGCGGCTCAGCGATTCCGCTTCGGCCTGCAGGGCCTGCGCCAGTTCGGGCACGTTGACGGGTTCGTCCTTGAGCGTGTGATCGGCGCTTTCCAGCCGGGACAGGATCAACAGGTCGTCCAGCAGGCGCTGCATGCGCCGGGTGTGATCCAGCATCAAATCGAAATAATGCCGGCTCTCGACGGCAGGCAGATCCGGGGTATCGGCCAGCGTTTCGACAAAGCCGCCGACCACGGTCAGCGGTGTGCGCAGTTCGTGCGAGACATTGGCGATGAAGTCGCGACGCATGGCGTCGACACGCTCGAGGTCGGTGATGTCACGGGCGACCAGCAGCTTTTTCGATTCGCCGAACGGCACCAGTTGCAGGGACAGGGTAAGTTCGCGATTCACCGGTGATTTGCAGACCAGACGCTGTGAATAATCGTCGGCATCGAGAAAATCCAGAAAATGTGCCTGCCGCAATAGATAACGGATGAACTGACCGCGGTCGCGTTCACAGTCCAGGCCCATGTAGGTGCGGGAAGCAGGATTGCACCATTCGATCTGTTCACTGCGGTTGAGAATGACCATGCCATCGGGCACGGCCATGGCGGCGTTTTCAAACTGTTCGAGTGCCGTGGTGAGTTCGCCGCGGCTTGCTTTATGACGGCGCTGGAGCTTTTGCAGGCGGTAGAAGATGTCGCCCCAGGTGCCGGTGGCATCGGGCGGCTCGACGGCATCCGGGTTTTCGAGCCAGCGGGCCAGGCGGAACTCCTCCCACAGGCGGCGCAGGATCACGAAGGCCTGGATGCCCGCCAGAAATCCCAGCGCCGCGACCCATCCGGAACCTGCCCACAAGATCAGAGCGACCAGCAATACGCTGGCCAGAACGCTGAGTGGGCGCCACCAGAAACCCATGTCTGCCTCTCAAGAACCGTAGTACGCGGATTATCCCATGTCAGCCGAAAAGCGGTAACCCGCGCCGCGCACGGTCTGGATCAGGCCGGCATGGCTGGACGGTTCCAGCGCCAGGCGCAGGCGGCGGATGTGGACATCGACCGTGCGTTCCTCGACGAACACGTCGTCGCCCCACACCTGGTCGAGCAACTGGGTGCGCGAGTAGACACGCTCGGGATGCGTCATGAAGAAGTGCAGCAGGCGGAATTCGGTCGGCCCCAGTTCCAGCGCCTGTCCCTTGCCCTGCACGCGATGACTGACAGGGTCGAGCTTCAGGCCGTTGATCTCCACCGGCTCGTCGATCATCTGCGGCGCGCGGCGGCGTAGCACGGCCTTGATGCGCGACACCAGTTCGCGCGGCGAGAACGGCTTGGTGATGTAATCGTCGGCACCGGTGTCGAGCCCGGCGACCTTGTCGCGCTCCTCGCCGCGCGCGGTCAGCATGATGATGGGAATCGGCCGGTAGCGCTCGTCGCTGCGCAGCCGCTTGCACAGGTCGATGCCCGACATGCCGGGCAGCATCCAGTCGAGCAGGATGACGTCGGGCAAGGTGTTCTTGAGGAATTTCAGGGCATGCTCGGCGTCGCCGGCGGCGGTGACCTGATGGCCGGCCTGCGTCAGGTTGAACTTCAGCAGTTCCTGAATCCCGGGTTCGTCTTCGACCAGCAGAATATTGGCAGCCATGGAGTCTCCGGCCTTATGCAATGCTGGCCATACTATGACGGCAGTATGACCGATTTATGACGCCGCCGGCCTTCTCTGAATCCGCGCCAGCCCCTGCGCTGGTAGAATCCCCGGCTAATTCCGCTCACCGTCTCTGCCATGGATAAAACCACCCATTTCGGCTACCAGCAGGTTGCCGAATCCGAAAAAGCCGCCAAGGTCGCCGATGTCTTCCATTCCGTCGCCGCCCAGTACGACGTCATGAACGACCTCATGTCGGCCGGCCTGCACCGGCTGTGGAAACGCTTTACCGTGGCGCAGACGGGTTTGCGGCCGGGCATGCGTGTACTTGACGTCGCCGGTGGTACCGCCGACCTGACCCGGTTGTTCCTGAAGGAAGTCGGCGATACCGGCCAGGTATTGCTCACCGACATCAACTTTTCGATGCTGCGCGAAGGCCGCGACCGCATGCTCAACGAGGGCAGGACGCCGCCGGCCATTCAGTGCGATGGCGAGCGGCTGCCTTTTCCCGACGACTATTTCGATTGCGTGTCGGTCGCCTTTGGCCTGCGCAACATGACGCACAAGGATCAGGCACTGGCCGAGATGAACCGCGTGCTGAAACCCGGCGGCCGCCTGCTGGTGCTGGAATTTTCCAGGATCTGGAAGCCGCTGGCGCCCGCCTACGACCTGTACTCATTCAAGCTGCTGCCGCTGATGGGCAAACTCGTCGCCCGGGATGCCGCCAGCTATCAATATCTGGCCGAATCGATCCGCATGCATCCCGGCCAGGAAGAACTCAAGACGATGATGGAGGCTGCCGGCTTCGTCAAGGTCAGCTATCACAACCTCACTGCCGGCGTCGTCGCATTGCATAAAGGCTTCAAGGTTTGATCGCTGAAAGCCTCTTCGAACGCAGCCTCAACCACCTGCTGCGCCAGTCGCCCGGCGCGGACGAGGCGCTGGCCAGGCACGCCAGCGCGGGTGTGCGCTTCGACCTGACGCTCACCCAGTTCGATTTTCGCATCGCCGACGACGGCTATTTTTCGGCGGCCGCGATCACCGCCCCCGACGCCGTCATCCGCCCCACCGCCGCGCTCATCACGCGCCTGCCATTTTTCGGCCGCGATGCCTTGCGCGACGCCGACTACAGCGGCGACCCGGCGCTGCTCGCCACGCTCGACCGCGTGTTCAGGCAACTGGACTGGGATGTCGAGGCCGACCTGGCGCCGCTGGTCGGCGACATGGCCGCGCACAGGCTGAACACGATCGGGCGTCAGGCCCTCACCGGCATCACGCACACGGTCACGGCGTTCGGCCACAACGCCAGCGAATACCTGGTCGAGGAAGCCGAATTGATGGCGCGTGGCGTCGACGTCGCGCGCTTCAACCGGGCGGTCGACGTGCTGGCAGATGACGCCGCGCGGCTGGATGCCCGCTTGCGGCAACTCGAAACACCCGGCGCATGAAACTGCTGCGTCTCGCCCGCATCCTCGGCGTCGGCCTGCGCTACGGGCTCGAAGAGTTCTTTCTCGGCCACGAGCGGGTGCGCCCGTTGCGCTGGCTGGTGCGCGCCACGCTATTCTGGCGGCCGCTCAGCGAACCGCGCGGCGTGCGTCTGCGGCGCGCACTGGAGGCGCTGGGGCCGATTTTCGTCAAGTTCGGCCAGATGCTCTCCACCCGACGCGATCTGGTGCCGCTCGACATCGCCGACGAACTCGCCCAGCTGCAGGATCGGGTGCCGCCATTCCCCTCGAGCGAAGCCATCGCCACGCTGGAAGCGGCCTACAAAAAACCGCTGGCCGACGTATTCGCCGAATTCGATGCCACGCCGGTCGCCTCGGCTTCGGTGGCGCAGGTGCATTTTGCCCGTCTGCATGACGGCACCAAGGTCGCGGTCAAAGTATTGCGTCCCGGCATCGCGCCCGTGATCGCACACGACGTCTCGCTGCTCTATGCCGCCGCCGGTCTGGTCGAAAAGCTGTTCGCCGACGGCAGGCGCCTGCGGCCGCGTGAGGTCGTCAGCGAGTTCGAGAAACACCTGGCGGACGAACTCGACCTGATGCGCGAAGCCGCCAACTGCTCGCAGCTGCGGCGCAACTTCAAGGATTCCGCGCTGTTGAAGGTTCCCGAGGTGTATTGGGACTACTGCGGCCGCGACGTCATGGTGATGGACCGCATGGACGGCATTCCGGTGAGCCAGATTGCGCGGTTACGTGAAGCCGGCGTCGACCTTCCCCGGCTCGCCGCCGCCGGTGTCGAAATCTTTTTCACCCAGGTATTCCGCGACGGCTTCTTCCACGCCGACATGCACCCCGGCAACATCCTGGTCAAACCCGACGGCCAGTATGTCGCGCTCGATTTCGGCATCATGGGCACGCTCACCGAAACCGACAAGCAATACCTCGCGCGCAACTTCCTCGCCTTCTTCCGCCGCGACTACAAGGGCGTGGCGCTCGCACATCTGGAATCAGGCTGGGTCCCGGCCGATACCCGCATCGACGAACTCGAGGCGGCGGTGCGCGCCGTGTGCGAGCCGGTGTTCGACCGGGCGCTGAAGGACATTTCCTTTGGCCGCGTGCTGCTGAACTTGTTCCAGGCCTCACGCCGCTTCAATGTGGAGATACAGCCGCAACTGGTGCTGCTGCAGAAGACGCTGCTCAACATCGAGGGACTCGGCCGCCAGCTCGATCCCGATCTTGATCTGTGGAAGACCGCCAAGCCTTTCCTCGAACGCTGGATGAACGAACAGGTCGGCTGGCGCGCGCTGGTGAAGAACCTGCAGACCGAAGCCCCCAAATGGGCGGCGCTGCTGCCGCAGCTGCCGCGCCTGGCGCACCACGCCCTGAACGAAAACCGGCTGGCCCAGCTTGAATCCGGCCTCATCCTGATGCTGCGGCAGCAGCAGATGCGCAACCGCTGGCTCGGGCTCATGACCGTATTAACAGCAGTGGCTACAGCCGGGATACTTATTCTGATCTTCCGCTAGAGATCCATCATGCTGATCGGCTTCGTCATTCTCTATCTCGTCCTCTCGATCGGCATCGGTCTTTACGCCGCCACCAAGGTCCACAACGCCAGCGACTACATTACCGCCGGCCGTTCGCTGCCGATGATCGTCGTTGTCGCCATGGTGTTCGCCACCTGGTTCGGCGCCGAAACGGTGCTCGGTATTCCCGCCACCTTCCTCGACGAGAACCTTGGTGCGACGATTTCCGATCCGTTTGGCGCGTCACTCGCGCTGATCCTGTTCGGCCTGTTTTTCGCCCGCCCGTTGTACCGCATGAAGCTCATCACCCTGGGCGATTTCTTCCGCCAGCGCTACAACCGCTCAATCGAGGTCGTGATTTCAGCAGCCATCGCGCTGTCCTACCTGGGCTGGGTGTCGGCGCAGGTGGTGGCACTGGGGCTGGTGTTCAACGTGCTGTCCGACGGCCTCATCACCCAGCAGGAAGGCATCCTCATCGGCGCGTCGGTGGTGCTGCTCTACACCCTGTTCGGTGGCATGTGGTCAGTGGCACTGACCACGCTGGTGCAAATGACGGTCATCGTCGTCGGCCTGTTGTGGATCGCCAAACTGGTCGGCGACATGCCGCAAGTGGGCGGCATCACCCCGGTCGTCGAACACGCCGCCGCCGCCGGCAAGTTCGAATTCTGGCCACCGCTGGAGTGGACGGCCGTCGTCACCTTCATCGCCGGCCTCCTGACCATGGGATTCGGCTCGATTCCCCAGCAGGATGTATTCCAGCGCACCAACGCCGGCAGCTCCGAGCGCGTCGCGGTGTGGGGCACCGTCATCGGTGGCTCGCTGTACTTCGTGTTTGCCGCCGTACCGATCTACCTCACCTACTCCGCCACCCTGGTCGACCCCGTCATGACCACGGCCGTACTGTCCACCGACGCCCAACTGGTGTTGCCCACCTTTGTCAAATTCCATCTGCCGTTCTACGCGCAGATCATCTTCTACGGCGCGCTGCTCTCGGTCATCATGTCGACCGCCTCCGGGACCCTGCTGGCCCCCTCGGTCACCATCTCGGAAAACATCATCAAGGAATTCATGCCGCACCATCGCATGAGCCAGAAAAAATTGCTGTGGATCACCCGCGCGGTCGTCGTCGCCTTCGCCGTACTGGTCGTCGTCTACTCGCTGTGGTCGCTGCAAAGCGAAACCAGCATCCATCAGATGGTCGCCAATGCCTACAAGGTGACCCTCGCCTGCGCCTTTGTCCCGCTGGTGGCGGGGTTGTACTGGAAACGCGCCAGCAATGCGGGAGCCGGGCTGTCTATCGTTCTGGGGCTGATTGTATGGATTGCGATGGAATTCATCGCCCCCGAGGCGGCGTTTCCCCCGCAGTTCTCGGGATTCCTGGCGAGTCTGATCGGAATGATCGTCGGCTCGCTGGCGCCCCGGCACTTCGGTGGCCGGCAACGCTCCGGTAACCCGTCCTTCGACTGATCGCGCAGCCCCTGCTTGAATTCCGCCCGCCGGGGCCAGGGCCCGCCCTGTCGCAGCACACCGCCCGGCAAGCCTGCTGCGTCGATTTTTTTTACACTTCTTCTTTTTCCTGCCTCGTCCGGCCGCCGCATCAGAATGCAAGTGTTTGTAAAACAAGCACAAATCAAAACGCAATCGCTGCTGGCATGCCCAATGCTTATTCACTCTCGAAAGCGACACGACGACATCGGCAAGCAATGCGTGTGGTTGTGGCGCTCGGAAAAGGTACGGGCACGGCGGGTAGCCATGCCACCCTCAGACAACCTTCGGGAGAACATTATGATGAAAAAAACCTCGTTAGCCCTGGCCATCTCCATGATGGTCTCCGGCCCCGCTTTCTCGGCCGCCTTCGTGAACGGCGGCTTCGAAGAAGGCACCCTCAACGGCTGGACCCAGGGCGGTGGCTATTGGGGCAACAACAGCGGCCCCGTGTACGTCCCGAATACGGGCGGCGCTTTGCCGACCGCTCCTCAATACGCCGGCGGCACCCCCAACAACACCGTCATGAATGGCGGCGTTGATCCCATCACCGGCCAAAACACGGTCTACAACGGCAACTATTCCGTCCGGGTCAATGACTCCAACAACAACTATTCGGTCTCCACCCTCAGCCAGCAGGTGCTCAACTACACGGACAATGACATCTACTTCCAGTGGAACGCCGTGCTCGAGGCGTCACACGGTCTCAACGACTCCGACTATTTCTCGCTGACCCTGACGGACGACACGACCAGCACCGTCCTGCTCACCCGTTCCTACAGCTCCGCATCTGCCGCAGGCCTGTTTACCCAATACGGCAGGTGGTATGGCAGCGGTTGGCAACTCGAGCATATCGACCTGGCGGCACTGGGCGTCGTGGGCCATGACTTCACCCTGTCTCTGCTGGCTTCCGATTGTCCTTACGGCGGCCACGCCGGCTACGTCTATCTGGACGGCTTTGCACCGGTGATCCAGCCGCCGGGACCGACTGTTCCCGAGCCGGCCACCCTGGCGCTGCTCGGTCTCGGGCTGGTCGGTCTGGGCGCTGCGCGTCGCCGCAAAGCTGCCTGAAGCGATCCTCCCGGCAACCACAGAACGGCGACCTTTGGGTCGCCGTTCTGTCTTGCGCGCTTACAATCGCTACTCCGCATCCACAAGGCAGCACGGTGGCAAAGAAGAACATCCTCACGCTCGGTAAAAAGGCCCGGGCCGACAGCCTGGCCCAGGCAAACCGTCTGGAGGCGGCGGAAGCACTGTACGCCGGCGTTTGCCGGACCGATCCGTTGGATGTGGAAGCCTGGGTGAAACGGGGGGCGGCGCAGCGCCGTCTGGGTCGCTGCGACGAGGCGGAAGCGAGCGGGCGGCGCGCGGTGCTGCTTGCGCCGAACCAGCCTTTCGCCCATCACACCCTGGGGGCGGCCCTGCAATGCCAAGGCAGGCTGGAGGATGCCATGGCGTGCTATCGCCAGGCGATCCGGCTCAACCCGGATTACGCCGACCCCCACTATCTGCTCGGCAACGCCCTGATGCAAACCGGCCATCTGCGCGAGGCGGAAACCAGTCTGCGCCGGTCACTCGAACTGCGGCCGGCCTTGTTCGAGGCCCAGAGCGATCTCGGCGCGCTGCTGCTTACCCTGAACCGCCCCGACGAAGCGGCGCACTTCCTGCACCTGGCTCAGGGTCAACGCCCCGGAAGCATCGAGGTGCTCGCCAATCTGGGCACCCTGAAGGAAAAATCGGGTGAGATGGAAGCCGCGCTCGAATGCTACCGGCAAGCGCTGGCGCTCGCACCGGATTCGCCAGATATTCTGGCCCGGCAGGGAGAACTGCTGGAACGCCTGGGACGCCTGGAGGAAGCGGAAGCGAGCGTGACGCGCGGACTGTCGCGGGCGCCCCGACATCCGCTTCTGAACCTGGTGGCCGCCCGCCTGGACCGGCGTCAAGCTCGCCTGGCCGAGGGCGCGGCCAGGCTGGAACACGTGCTCGGCCACCCCATGCCACAGGAGACGCGCAGCGAGGTGCATTTGTTGCTCGGGCAACTGCATGACCGGCTCGGCAACCCGGATCGGGTCATGCCGCACCTGACCGAAGGCAAGCGCGGAGTGGGCCTGGCCACCGACCCGGACGGCATCGGCCGCGCCCGTTTTCTCGCCCGCATCGATCGCGCCCGCAGCTGGATGGGCAACGCGGCGCACCGGCTCGAGCAGGAGGATTTCCCGCCATCGGACGATACCCCGATCTTTCTGATCGGGTTCCCGCGTTCGGGCACGACCCTCCTTGAACAGGTGCTGGACAGCCATCCTGCATTGCAGGCCCTGGAAGAGAAGCCCATGGTGGCGGCGATGGAACAGGCTTTCGTGGAGATGACCGGCGGCAGCGGTACGCTGCAGGCGCTCGGTGCAGACCAGGTCCGCGAACTGCGCAGGGTCTATCTCGAGGAAGCGGCGCGTCATCTCGCGCGTCGGCCCGACAGCCGGCTGGTCGACAAGCTGCCGCTCAATATCGTGTCCGCCCCCCTGATCTGGCGGGTTTTTCCCGAGGCCCGCTTCATCCTCGCCCTCCGCCATCCCTGCGACGTCGTGCTGAGCTGCATGATGCAGAATTTCGCCCACAACGACGCCATGGCCGGCTTCGTCAGCCTGGAAAGCATTGCCGAAATCTATGCGCGGGTGATGGCGGCCTGGCGTGAAACAGCCGGGCGTCTGCCGCTTCATTGGCAACGCATTCGTTACGAGGATCTGATCGAGAATTTCGAGCCGGAAGCAGGAAAACTGCTGGATTTCATTGGCGCAGGCTGGAGCGATGCCGTGCTGGACCACACGCGCCATGCGCAACAGCGCCTTGCCATCAAGACGCCAAGTTACCACCAGGTCACCCAGCCGATCTACCAGCACGCCAGGTATCGCTGGAAACGCCATGAGAAGGATTTCGCGCCACTGATGACGTCCCTTCGACCCTTCATCGACGAGTTCGGCTATCGGGACTGAGCCGACACCACGATCAGGGCGACCTGCCCCATTCAGAAGGGTTCGTAATCAAATGCCCTGATGAACGGATCCAGTTTCTCCGCCACCGGCGCGAACGCCGCTTCATAATGTCGCCAGCGCGCCACCGAGGAAGAATAGAGGGGCTGGGCCACCTGGTTGCGGCTGGGGCTGGCGATGTGTTTCTTCTGCGCACGCTCATGAAAATTTGCGACGCCCGGATCCCAGGCCAGCCCGAGAAAATCGAATACCTGCCGATAGGTCGGCTCGAATCTCGCGACGGCATCTTCGTAACGGAACTCGATGAAATCCAGCGTCATCCGCTGCCTGATATGCATCCACCAGTCCATGACCCGGGCATAGAAATCGGCAGTTCCCTGCCAGCTCAGCAGATGGGCGGTGGCCGGCGTCGGCACCATGAGCTGCATGAAACAGCTCACGCAGACGTCACGCGGATCGCGCATGACGAAAACCACCTTGGCATCGGGAAAGATGCAGTTGATGAGGCCCACGTCGATGGTGTTCAGGGTGAATTTGTCCACCAGCCTGCGCTGGCCGATGCTGTCGCCGAAGCGGCCCTTCACGCGATTCCAGTAGAACTCGCGCAAACGCAGGACACCCGCCAAATCCAGTTTACGGAGCTTGTCCGGAATGCTGTCGGCAGAACCGTCCATCTGCTGAAGCTCGCGTTGCATGGCCCAGACAAAGTCGGTCTCGTCGGCGACGAAAATGTCAGGATGCGCGCCCAGCACTTCCTGGG
>CAYVOR010000071.1:2160-12681 GCA_964452995.1 uncultured Thiobacillus sp. | reverse complement strand
ACAACTTCAAGCTGATCTCGCTGGCGGGATGCACCTGCGATAACGCACCGCCCGGAACGCCGGGGTGCAGCACAAATGGCGGCGGTGGCGGCGTGCCGGAACCCGGCACCCTGTTGCTGATGGGCGCGGGCCTGCTTGGCCTGACGCGTCTCAATATCCGTCGCACGCTGCGCGTTGCCGCTGTCTGACGTATCGTCCGCGACACGCCAAGGCCCCGCTTGCCGGGGCCTTGTGCTTTCCGGGCATTGAACATCTGCTACTGTGGATGGGAAGCACAGCGGAGCGAACGATGAAACACATGACCCCCCGGGAATCCCATGAATTTTTGCAACTGCACCCTGAAGCGGTGTTCATCGATTGCCGTTCGGAAATCGAATACCTGTTCGTCGGCCATCCGATCGGCGCCATCCACATTGCCTGGCAGGATGGGCCGGATTGGGACGTCAATCCCGATTTTTTAGGACATGCGCGCAAGGCGGCATCGGTCAACCGCCCGGTGGTGCTGATCTGCCGGTCGGGACGGCGTTCGGTGGACGCGGGACGTTATCTCGAAAAATACGGATTTCCCGAGGTCTACAACGTGCTGAACGGATTTGAAGGCGACATGGATGAAACGCGCCATCGCAGCACCCGGAACGGCTGGCGCTTTGACGGTCTGCCGTGGGAACAGACCTGATTGTCAATCCCGGAACCTCCCGAAGGGCATGAAGAACACGTAAAAATACGAAGGCGATTGGGAGAAAATAATAAGAAGCGGATCGTGGCCAGACGATCTTTGTCTACAGCTGCCGGGCCTTGAACGTCGCGATGCTTCGTGTTCTTCGTGGATCCGGGTTTTAACTCAGCCCAGCTTTACGCCCAGCCAGGCGCCGATGAAATAGGTCGCCAGCCCCGCCGCGCCGCCGATGCCCAGCATGCGCAGACCGCTCAGGAGCGCACGGCGGCCGGTGAACAGGCTCATGGTGGCGCCGACGGCGAACAGTCCCAGCACCGTCAGCCCGATCGAGACAGGAAGCGCCTGCGCGTAATCGAACAGGAAGGGCAGTAACGGCAGCGCCGCGCCGGCCGTGAAGGCGGTAAACGACGAGATCGCCGCCAGCCACGGCGAGCCGAGCTCGTCGGGATTGAGGCCGAGTTCCTCGCGCGCCAGGGTATCGAGCGCGCGCTCGGGATCCTGCATCAGCGTGTCGGCCAGCCGCCGTGCCTCGGCCACGTCCATGCCCTTGGCGGCGTAGATCAGCGCCAGTTCGGCAGCTTCCTCCTCGGGGTATTCGTCCAGTTCGTCGCGCTCGAGGCCGATCTGATATTCGAACATTTCGCGCTGCGAGCGTACCGATACATATTCGCCCGCTGCCATCGAGAATGCGCCCGCCAGCAGCCCGGCCACACCGGTCAGTACGATGATCGATGACGCCGGAGCCGCCCCGGCCACGCCATAGATCAGGGCCGCATTCGATACCAGACCGTCGTTGACGCCGAACACTGCGGCGCGCAGGGCATTGCCCGCTGCGCCGTTGTGATGGCGCTTGCCGATATCGTCGCGTCGGAGCGGCATGAGGTGCGGCCGGTTTTGCGTGTAGAGCGCCATGCCACGCACCTTCATCGCCGCCAGCACGCCGCGCATCGCGCGTGGCTTGAACCTGCGCGTGAGATACGCGACGACGCGTGCGCGAAGATCGGGGTGGAACGCGGCCGGTGGCTGGCCGCCTTTCTGCAGAATGGCAGTCCGCCAGATTTCCGCCTGGTCGTCGGCCGCCTGTGCCAGTTCGTTGAACAGCGCTTCGCGCGCCGTGCCGCGCTCGCATTCCGCGACGACGCGATAGAGCCAGGCCGACTGCTTTTCTTCCCGCCAGGATCCGTAGGGATCGCTCATGTAAGGGGTCGTCGATACTGAATGGCTTCGGCAAGATGCGTTGGTATGATCGCATCGCTGCCCGCCAGATCAGCCACGCTGCGCGCCAGCCTGAGGACGCGATGATAGGCGCGCGCCGACAGATTCAGCCGACCGATCGCCTGCTTCAGCAAGTTCTCGCCCGCTGCATCGAGCGGGCAGAACTGCTCGATCTCCCGGGTGCCGAGCGCGGCATTGGCTTTTCCCTGCCGCTGCATCTGGCGCGCACGCGCCGCTTGCACGCGATCGCGGATGGCGGCGCTGGCCTCGCCTGCGGCAGCCTGCATCAATTCGTCCTGCGTCAGCGCAGGCACGCTGATCTGGATGTCGATGCGGTCGAGTAGCGGGCCGGAAATGCGCCCACGGTAGCGCGCTATCTGGTCCGGCGTGTCGCGGCAGGCCTGGGTCGGGTGGCCGAGGTAGCCGCAGGGGCAGGGATTCATGGCCGCGACCAGCTGGAAGCGGGCCGGAAAGTCGGCTTGCCGGGCGGCGCGCGAAATCGTGATGCGCCCGGTTTCCAGCGGTTCGCGCAGCACCTCCAGCACCTGCCGCGAGAATTCCGGCAATTCGTCGAGAAACAGTACGCCGTGGTGTGCCAGCGAGATTTCGCCCGGGCGTGGATTGCCGCCGCCGCCCACCAGCGCCACGGCCGAGGCCGTATGGTGCGGCGCGCGGAACGGCCGGCGCTGCCAGTGTTCGTGGCGGAAGCCGCCGTTGAGCGACGCGACGGCCGCCGCTTCCAGCGCCTCGGTTTCGTCCATGGCCGGCAGGATGCCGGGAAAACGCGCGGCGAGCATCGACTTGCCGGTGCCGGGCGGGCCCGCCATCAGCACCGAATGTCCGCCGGCAGCGGCGACTTCGAGTGCGCGGCGGGTGGCGGTCTGGCCTTTGACGTCGGCAAAGTCGGGATAGTCGGGCGTCACGGGGACCGCGTCCGGCCCGGGGGTGGCGAGTGTCGCCTGCCCGGCGAGCCAGGCGCAGACTTCCAGCAGACTTGTCGCCCCCCGCGTCTCGACGCCGCTGACGAGCGCCGCTTCACCGGCCGACGCCACGGGCAAGACCAGCTGCCTGTCGGCGGTGCGCATTGCCAGCGCCATCGCCAGCGCACCACGTATCGGGCGCAGTTCGCCGGTCAATGCGAGTTCGCCGGCAAATTCGGCGTGCTTGAGCTTGTCGGCTGGAACCTGTCCGGAAGCGGCGAGGATCGCCAGCGCGATCGGCAGGTCGAAGCGTCCGGATTCCTTCGGCAAATCGGCCGGGGCGAGGTTGACCGTGATGCGGCGCGCCGGGAATTCGTAGCGGGCATTCTGGATCGCCGCACGCACGCGGTCGCGCGCCTCCTTCACCTCGGTTTCCGGGAGCCCGACGAGCGTGAAGGCGGGCAGCCCGTTCGCCAGGTGCGCCTCGACCACCACCTCGGGCGCATGCATGCCGTTCAACGCCCGGCTCTTGACGACGGCGACGGCCACTCAGTCTTCCTGGTTCTGCTGCTTTTCCAGTTCGGCCAGCCGCGCTTCGAGTTGCGCGAGCTTCGCGCGCGTGCGCGCCAGCACTTCGGTCTGCACGTCGAATTCCTCGCGGCTCACCATGTCCAGCTTGCCGAGCATCGACGTGACGCCGGCCTTGAGGTTCTGTTCGATGTCCCGGGCGGGAGATTGCTTCATCACTTCGCCCAGCTTGCCCGCCAGATCGTTGATGAATGAGGGGGTGGGAAATTTCGGATTCGGGTTCATACGGCCTCCATGACGAAGACAGTGTAACAAGGCACCGCCTGCTGTGGCGTAACGGCTGAAACAGATTGGCGCGTGCGGCCCGAAGAGGGGGCATGGCCAATCGATATCGCACCATACAAGTGCAGCCTGTCCGGGTTTTGGTAGCAATATTTATCTAACTATTTGTTTTTAAAACGTAAAAAATTCTGGCATGGCCCGTGCTCCTGCAGGAATTGTGGAAGGTGACTTCCCGCGTTCCAAATTCAAACAGGAGAAATTCATGAAAAAACTTGTGCACGCGCTGTGTCTGATCGGTGTGGTGAGCGCGTCCGCTTTCGCCCTAGCCGATGAATCCGCTTCGCCGCATACCCTGAGCGCCAATGTCAGTCTCACGTCCAACTATGTTTTCCGCGGCATCTCGCAGACGGCCGGCGAGCCTGCGATCCAGGGGGGGCTCGACTATGTGCACAGCAGCGGTTTCTATCTCGGTACCTGGGGGTCAAACGTAGGCTGGCTGACGGAATTCCAGGGCTATGACAGCGGCAGCATGGAACTCGATCTCTATGGCGGCTACCGCAACAGCATCGGGCCGGTCAGCTATGACGTGGGGGCGATCCGCTATATGTATCCGGGCAGCAAGAACAATACGAATCCCGCGAATACCACGCTGCCTGGCGCCTGGACTTCGGAAGCCTATGTTTCCGCAGGCTGGAAATGGTTCACCGCCAAGTATTCCCACTATCTGAGCGATTCGGTGTTCGGCGTCGGCCCGAATGCCAACGGTTCCTACTATCTGGATCTTTCCGGCAGCCTGCCCGTTGGCGAAACCGGCCTGACCCTGGGCGCGCACTGGGGCACGTTCCACTTCAGGAACGTGAGCGCAGCGGATTACGACGACTGGAAAGTCAGCGCAGCCTACGACATGGGCAAGCTGGGCAAACTGGGCGACGGCGTGACCCTCGGTGTGGCGTACACCGACACCAACGCCGAGAAGCGTTTCTGGACTCAGGGGAACGGCGAGTACCTGGGCAAGGGCACGACCACCGTGTGGATTTCCAGGGCGTTCTGATGCGCCGACCAACCGGAGCGGTTCACGCAACGGCTCCATTACCTATCTTGCTCTAACCCGGGAGACATCATGAAATTCGTTACGGCAATCATCAAGCCGTTCAAGCTGGACGAGGTGCGCGAGGCATTGTCCGCCATCGGCGTCACCGGCTTGACGGTCACGGAAGTAAAGGGATTCGGGCGGCAGAAGGGGCACACCGAGCTGTATCGCGGCGCGGAATACGTGGTCGACTTTCTGCCCAAAGTGAAGATCGATGTGGCTATCAAGGCCGGGATGCTGGAGCGCGTGATCGAGGCGATCGAGAAATCGGCCAACACCGGCAAGATCGGCGACGGCAAAATCTTCGTCACCAGCCTGGAGCAGGTCGTGCGCATCCGCACGGGCGAATCCGGCGCCGACGCCCTGTGAGGAGCACAATCATGAAAAAGCTGTTTGCTTCGCTGGGCCTGCTGTGCGCCCTGCTGCTGCCCGCCCTCGCTCTGGCGGAAGAAATCGCCCCCGCGTCCCGGCTGGATTCTGGCTCCACCGCCTGGATGCTGACGTCCACCGCCCTGGTCCTGCTGATGACGATTCCCGGCCTGGCGCTGTTCTACAGCGGCATGGTGCGGAAGAAGAATGTCCTCGGCACCATGATGCAAAGCTTCGCCATCACCGCCCTGATTACGGTGCTGTGGATGGTGGCGGGCTACAGCATTGCCTTCGATACGACGGGAATGGAAAAAGGCGTTACCAACTTCCATTCCTTCTTCGGCGGTCTTTCCAGGGCCTTCCTGGCCGGCATGGACAAGGACAGCCTGACCGGCGTCATTCCCGAGTCGGTGTTCATGACCTTCCAGATGACTTTCGCGATCATCACGCCGGCGCTCATCGCCGGCGCATTTGCCGACCGCATGAAGTTCTCGGCCTTGATGTGGTTTACCGGTTTGTGGTCGCTGCTGGTGTACGCGCCGATCGCGCACATGGTCTGGTCGGGTGACGGCGGCTTCATGTGGGACATGGGCGTGCTGGACTTTGCCGGCGGCACCGTGGTGCACATCAATGCCGGCGTGGCAGGCCTGGTGGCGGCCCTGGTGCTGGGACCACGACTCGGCTACGGCAAGGAGCCGATGGCGCCGCACAACCTGACCCTGACGGTGATCGGTGCCGCCATGCTGTGGGTGGGCTGGTTCGGCTTCAACGCGGGTTCAGCCGTGGCGGCCGATGGCCGCGCGGGGATGGCCATGGCCGTGACCCAGATCGCCACCGGCGCTGCCGCGCTGGGTTGGATGTTCGCGGAATGGCTGGGCAAGGGCAAGCCGAGCGTGCTCGGCATCGCCTCCGGCGCGGTCGCCGGCCTGGTTGCCATCACGCCGGCTTCGGGTTTCGTCGGCCCATCGGGCGGCCTCGTCATCGGCCTCGTGTCCGGCGTGGTGTGCTTCTGGTCCGCCACCTCACTCAAGCGCATGCTGAAATACGACGATTCGCTGGACGCCTTCGGCGTGCACGGCATCGGCGGTATCGTCGGCGCAGTTCTGACCGGCTACTTCGCGGTCGAATCGATCGGCGGAACGGCCGGCAGCATGGCCCAGGTCATCACCCAGATCGAGGGCGTGGCGATCACCATCGCCTACACCGCGATCGGCACTTACATCATCCTGAAGGTGCTGGATCTGGTCATGGGCCTGCGTGTGACCGAAGAACAGGAACGCGAAGGGCTGGACATTGCCCTGCATGGCGAACGTGTAGAGTGACGCAGGCAGCGGGAGGGGTGTCCTCCTCCGCCTGCTGTCCGATACGTATCCAGAGCCTGTGATCTGAGCCGGAAAGCTTACCGGTTGAAGTCCGCGATACAGTTCTTCAGCGCGTCGACGTTATTCGTGCCGAGCGTGCAGTTGCCCGTCTTGAGCGGGCGGCTTCTTGGCTCGTCGCGGGTGCGGCTAACCAGCAGGTCGTGCCGGCCGCCGACGGGACCCTCGACGTCGTTGCGCGCGGCCAGCTGTTTTTCCGCCGCATCGAGCTGTTTCTGCTTGTCGGCCATGGACTTCAGGGACTCGGCGAGCTTTTGCTCCGCCACGGTGCGTTTGACCTGTTCCTCGACCAGGGTTTTTCGCGTGTCGGCGCTGGATTGGGTGGCGTCGGCCAATGCCGTCTCCAGACGCCGGTTTGCCGCGACCTGTTCGCCGAGCAGGCTTTCGATCCGGCGGTGGGCGCCCGATGTGGCGGCCGAGTAGGCGGCGAGGGACGCTGCCAGCTTTTTCTCCGCTTCGGCGCGCTGGATCTGCTCGTTGTCAAACGCTTTCTGGATTTCAGCGCCCGGCCGGATTTTCTTCGAGCGCGCCGCTTCCTGGCGCAGGCTGTCGCTGAGCACCCGGTCGAGTTGCTGCTGGAAATGGCTGTAGGCGAGCGCGCCGCCGCCGATGCCGCCGGCCAGCAGCACGCCGGGATAAATCAGCAGGGCGCGCAGACGGCGTTTCGGTTTGGAGGCTTCGACGGGCTCGACAGGGGCCGCCGAAGCAGCGCGCCGCGCCTCTGGCCGGTCCGTCCTGAAGCCGCGCCGGTCTTCGCTATCTTCGACCTTATCCGGTTCGCCGCCCGCTTTCGTGCGCAACCGCTGCAGGAAAGCGATGCCGGTATCGAGCATGGCGGTGACCCGGCCAAGTACCCTGGTGCGCAGCGCACGCCTGGCGTGCGCGGACAGGGTCTCTTCCTCGGCCGGTTCGTCAGTCGGCTCGCGGGAGCGTAGGCTCGCGGCAGGGGCGGGGGAAGCGGTCAAACGGGTCTCGCATCGGCGTCATGGTTAATAGGGGTATCGGCGCGTGCGGGAATTCCTGAATGCAGCGGCCGGAAGGCGGCCGCTCAGGGATTGAGCTGAAGTTCGGCCAGCCGCGCGTAAAGTCCGCCCTGCTTGCGCAGATCCGCCGCGGTGCCGGTCTCCACGATGCGGCCGCCGTCCATCACCACGATACGATCGACTTTCTGCACGGCCGCCAGCCGGTGCGCAATGACCAGCGTCGTGCGGCCCTGCATGGCGGCGCCGAGACCTTGCTGCACCAGCATTTCCGATTCCGCGTCGAGGGCGCTGGTGGCTTCGTCGAGCAGCAGCAGGGGCGCGCCCTTCAGCATGGCGCGGGCGATCGCGATGCGCTGGCGCTGGCCGCCGGACAAGCGCGTGCCGCGTTCTCCGAGAAAGGTCTGGTAGCCCTCGGGCAGGCGCTCGACGAACGCGTCCACCAGGGCGGCCCGCGCCGCCTGAAGAACCTCGTCGTCGCTGGCCGTGGCGCGGCCATAGCGGATGTTCTCCAGCGCGTTGGCCGAGAAGATGACCGGGTCCTGCGGCACGATGGCGATGCCCCGGCGCAGGTCGTG
The DNA here is from genome assembly GCA_964452995.1 of uncultured Thiobacillus sp. Lineage (GTDB taxonomy): Bacteria > Pseudomonadota > Gammaproteobacteria > Burkholderiales > Thiobacillaceae > Thiobacillus. Next base: position 4,664 of record CAYVOR010000071.1, on the reverse strand, counting down.
CAGGCGCAGCTGGCGGATGTCCTGCCCGTTGAGACTGATGCTGCCTTCGGACACGTCGTAGTAGCGCAGCAGCAGCTGGAACAGCGTGGTCTTGCCGGCGCCGGACGGGCCGACCAGCGCGACGCTTTCGCCCGGCGGAATGTCGAGACTGATGTCGTCGAGCGCGCAGGTATCCGGGCGGGACGGATACCGGAACGTCACATGCTCGAAGCGGAGCGCCGCCCGGGCTGGCTGCACCGGCGCATGCGGGCCGGGGGCGTCGCGGATGGCCGGTTCGGCGTGCAGCAGGTCGAGCAGCCGTTCCGTCGCGCCGGCGGCCCGCATCACGTCGCCCCACACTTCCGACAGCGTGCCGACGCCGCCCGCCACCAGCGCCGCGTAGAGGACGAAGGAGGCCAGCTGGCCGCCGGTCAGGATGCCGTCGTGCACCTGGCGGGCGCCGATCCACAGCACGAAGATGATCGTTCCCATCACGGCGGCGATGATGAGCGCGGTGAGCGCCGCGCGCACGCGCGTGCGGCGGATGGCGGTGACGAAGCTGGCTTCGGTGCGCGCGGTGAAGCGCCGGACTTCCTGCTGTTCCTGGGTGCAGGCCTGCACCGTCGGCATGGCGTTGAGGATTTCGCCCGCCAGCGCGGAGGCGTCGGCGATCCTGTCCTGCGATTCCCGCGAGAGTTTCTTGACCTGGCGGCCAATCACGAAAATGGGCAGCGCCAGCAGCGCCATCAGACCGAGGTTGATGGAAAACAGATAGAGGCTGGTAACGGCCAGCATGATCATGCCGCCGACGAACTGGAACAGGCTGCGCAGGCCCATCGAAATCGAGCTGCCGACCACGGTCTGCACCAGCGTCGTGTCGCCGGTCAGCCGCGCCAGCACTTCGCCGGTCTGCAGCGTCTCGAAGAATTGCGGCGACTGCGCCAGCATGCGCGCGTAGACGGCGCTGCGCAGATCCGCCGTCGCCCGCTCGCCGATCCACGACACGGTGTAGTAGCGCGCCGCCACGGCGGCCGCCCAGATGCACGCCAGGCCGAACAGGGCGATGAAATGCCCGTTCAGGCTCAAGGCCCCGAGCAGGCCGCCGCCCGGCTGGGCGGGTTTGCCAAAGCCGAAGTCGATGAGATCGCGAAACGCCAGCGGCACCAGCAGAATGGTGCCGGAGCCGAGGCAGAGCAGCGCGAAGGCCAGCGCAAGCCGCCCCCGATAAGGCCGCAGGAAGGGCCACAGGCCTTTCAGTGCCGACAGCGGGCGGGGGCTTGTCGTGGGGAGGGAAGGAGCCTGGCTCATGCGCCATTATTGTCCAGCGCGCGCCCCGGCGTGCGGGAAGCCTGCCTTCAGCGTTGCTGGGCCTTGGCGAGCTTGAGCTTGAGTTCCGGCATGACGGCGGCGGCGGCCTTCTCCCCCTCGAGGATGGCGAGGTTGCGATCCGCGAAATCGGTGCTGCTCACCGTCGCCGTCTTCGGCCGGATGACGACGTCCGCATCCTCCAGTTCATGGCGGCTGATCGTATGGCCCATGATGGCGAAAGTCTGCAGCAGCACGTCCAGCGTGCCGGCGAGCCTGTCGCGGCGGTTGACGTGGGAGATGTCCACCGCGATGACGAAATCCGCTCCCATGGCGCGCGCGACCTGGGCCGGTACCGGCGAGGTGAGGCCGCCGTCGACGTAATCGCGGCCGTTGATCTCGACCGGCTGGAACACCCCCGGCACGGCACTAGAGGCGCGGACCGCCATGCCCGTGTTGCCCTGGCGGAACAGCACCATCTCGCCGCTTTGCAGGTCGGTGGCCACCACGCCCAGCGGCTTCGGCAGCTTCTGGATGGGCAGGTTCCGGACCTGCTGGTTGATGAAATCCTGCAGCGCCCCGCCCTTCAACACGCCCCGGTTGGGCAGGGTCCAGTCCGTCACCATGTTCTCCTGGATATCCAGGGCCTGCTTCTGCAATTCGAATCCGCTCATGCCCGAGGCATAGAGCGCGCCCACCACCGCTCCCGCGCTGGTGCCCACCACCATGCCCGGCACGATGCCCTGGGCCTCCAGCGCCTTGATCACGCCGATGTGGGCAAAGCCGCGCGCCGCGCCGCCGCCCAGGACCAACGCGATCTTGAGCGGCGGCTTCGGCGTCAGGACCGGCGGAGTCGGCGCTGGAACCGGCGTGGCGCAGGCGGTCAGCAGGACGGCGAACAGGAGTGGGACGAGGCGGCGCATGGAGAAAACCGGACGGTCAGGATGCCGGATTATGAGGGATGGTGGTCGAAACGAAAACGCCTCGAATCTGACCGTCAGACGGAGGGTCGCAGACCGGCGCGAAGACGACTGCCTGGGCCTGTCGACCGGTCAGGCGGCAGGCTGTTGATGCCCGGCGCGCAGCCTCTTATGCCGGTGGCTTCATTGCTGAAAGGTAGCGCGCGAATTCGTCTGCCGGCATCGGCCGTGCAAAATGATAACCCTGCGCTTCGTCGCAATGCTGCAGGCGCAGCAATTCTGCCTGACGCTCGGTTTCGA
>CAYVOR010000071.1:0-2060 GCA_964452995.1 uncultured Thiobacillus sp. | reverse complement strand
TGCGCTTCGTCGCAATGCTGCAGGCGCAGCAATTCTGCCTGACGCTCGGTTTCGACGCCTTCGGCAACCGTCTTCAGGTTTAGGTTCCTGGCCATCTGAATGATGGTACGGACGATGACGGCATCGTTCGGGTCATCGGTCATGTCGCGGATAAAGGACTGGTCAATTTTCAGCTTGTCGACGGAAAATCGTTTCAGGTAGGACAGGCTGGAATAGCCGGTACCGAAGTCGTCGATCGATAGTTTTACGCCCAGCGATTTCAGGCGCTGGACCCTTCCCAATACTTTTTCAGTATCCTGAATCAGGATCGATTCGGTCAATTCCAGCTCAAGAAGCGCCGGGTCCAGGCCCGATGCCGAAAGCGCGTGGATGACGCTTTTTTCCAGATCGCCGCGTTTGAATTGCACCGATGAAAGATTCACGGCCATGACCAGCTCAGGCAGCCCAGCCTTGCGCCAGGCAACCGCCTGCTGGCACGCTTCAAGCAATATCCATTCACCAAGCGGCACGATCAGCGCGCTCTCCTCGGCGATGGTGATAAAACGTCCCGGAAGGACCATGCCTAATTGAGGGTGATTCCAGCGGATCAGGGCTTCTGCGCCGATGACTGCATGGGTGACCAGATCGATTTGCGGCTGGTAGTGCAGAACGAACTCTCCGCGCTTCAATCCCTTGCGCAGATTGTTGCGTATTTGCAGATGTTCGACGGCAGCGGCGTTCATTTGCTCGGTAAAGAAGCGGTAGGTGTTGCGGCCGGCGTCCTTGGACTGATACATGGCTGTATCGGCTTTCTTGAGCAGGGTGTCGTAGTCCTCGCCGTCATCCGGGTAGACGGCAATTCCAATCGACAATGAAGTGGACAGTTCATTGCCCGCAATGGTGAAAGGCTCGATCAGTCGCGTCAGGATCATTTCCACGACGATGGAAATCGCTTCGAAATCGACCACCCCGCCGAGCAGGATGAGGAATTCGTCGCCGCCCTGCCGGCTCAGGGTATCCGTGTCGCGCAGGCATTCCTTGAGCCGCGTGGCCACCATGGTCAGCAAGGTGTCGCCAACCGCGTGCCCCAGTGAATCGTTAATGATCTTGAAATTGTCGAGGTCGAGGAAAACAAGCGCCACTTTGTTTTCTTCACGGTCTGCATAAGACGCCGCAAGTTCATACCGGTCCTGGGCCAGCAAGCGATTCGGCAGGCCGGTCAAGGCATCGTGGTAAGCCAGAAACTCGATCTGCTTCTGGGCGGATTTACGCTCGCTGACATCCTCTGCCGTGCTGATCACATAGCTGCGCCCATCAGGCAATTTACCGACGGGTGCGGCGCTGAAATGCCAGTGGCGCGAGCTTCCATCCTTGCAGGTGATCGTGAATTCACCCTGGTCGACCCGGTGGTCAAGCGCATAGAGCGAAGCGATTTTCTGCATCACTTGCTGCGCATGGCTTCCGTAGGCTTTTTCAGTCCAGCTTCGGGTGGTAGGGATGTCGGCACGGGAATAGCCCGTTATTTCGGTCCATACCTTGTTGACCTCCATGACTTCCCCGTCTTCAGCATGAATCATGATGGGGATGGGCGCTTCGGATATCACGCGATGGAAGCGCTGCTCGCTTTCTTCGAGTGCCTGGTTGGTGTCCCTGAGATTTTTTAATGTGGCCTGAAGCGCCCGCTCTGTCTGGTTGCGTTCGCTGATGTCGCGCGCGATGCCGATGAACATCTCCCCGGCTTCCAGGTCGACCTTGCTCAGGCTGATTTCAACCTGTCTGGCGGCGGCGCCTGCGGGATGAACGAAACATTCAAAGCGCACGGACAGCCCCGTCAGGGCCGTCTCGAAATTCCGCTGGAATTTTTGTGCATTTTCTTCGTTGCCAATGAAATCCGTGATGGGCCGGCGACGATTATGCTCGGTCAGATTGTCTTCGGAGGTGCCAAGCCAGGAGGCGAGCAGGGGATTGGCGACAAGAAATTTCATCTCGTCGCAGAGCACAAATATCCCGTCATTGGCGCTGTCAATATAGGCGCGCAACAGGGAGTAATAATATTCGCTATCGGTCATCTGTGACATTAT
>CAYVOR010000070.1:0-13230 GCA_964452995.1 uncultured Thiobacillus sp. | reverse complement strand
CGATCAACGAACACCTGTCCTGGCTCAACCGCGTGGACTTCAAGGACTGGGTGCCACCGGCGCTGGTGTATTTCAAGCGCTTCCGGCAAAAGCCCAAGCTGCTCGCGGAGTTCTTCGCGTCCCTGGAACGCCTGACCTATTTCCTGCTGGTCACCAAGGCAGGCATCAACGAGCGCATCGAGACCTACGCCGCGCTCACCAAGGAAATCGAGCCAACTGCCTTCGACGGCGATCTTGCCGCCCTGAAGACCATGGCCCTCACGGACAAGCAGAAGCGCGATTTCGTCGCCGCGCTCGATGGCGACATCTACCGCAACCTGCCCAAGGCTCGCATGGCGCTGGTCTTGCGCCTTGAATCCCTGGTGCGCGCCCCCGGTGTGCAACTGCAAAACGCCATGTCCTTGGAGCACGTCCTGCCGCAAACACCGCCCGATGGCTCGGGCTGGCTCCAGTGGTTTCCTGACGAGGACGAACGCGTTGATTGGACGCACCGACTGGCCAATCTGGTTCCGCTGGACAGAAGCAAGAACTCGTCGGCCAGCAACTACGATTTTGCCAAGAAGAAGGACGCCTACTTTAGAGGCAAAGGCAAGGCATCGCCCTTCGTGCTGACGCAGGAAGTCAGATCAGAGGACGAGTGGACGCCAATGCTGCTGATTGAGCGGCAGAAGCGCCTCATGAACGTGTTGACCTCACATTGGAATCTCGACGTAGGAACTGGCGACGGAGCCGCTGATCTAGCGGCAACGGCTGCCGTGGGATGCTTGGCATCGTGAACAACACCAAGGAAACTGAACGCGCCGAGCTGCACAAAACCATCTGGCGCATCGCCAACGACCTGCGCGGCAGCGTCGATGGCTGGGACTTCAAGACCTACGTGCTCGGGATGCTGTTCTACCGCTTCATCTCGGAGAACCTGGCCAGCTATCTCAACGAGCAGGAGCGCCGTGCGGGCAGCGCCGGCTTCGACTTCGCGCAATTGAGCGATGCCGATGCCGAGTTCGGCCGCGCCGAAACGGTGAAGGAAAAGGGCTTCTACATCCTGCCTTCGGAGCTGTTCGCCAACGTGCGGGCCCGCGCCCGGCATGACGCCAACCTCAACGAGACCCTGAGCAACATATTTGCCGATATCGAAGGCTCGGCCACGGGCAGCGATTCTGAGGATGACATCAAGGGACTGTTCGACGATCTCGATGTCAACAGCAGCAAGCTCGGCCCCACCGTGGCCAAACGCAACGAGAAGCTGGTCAAGCTGCTCGACGCCATCGGCGACCTGCCGCTGTCCAACGGCAGCGGGTTCACGGGCAATACCATCGACCTGTTCGGCGACGCCTACGAATACCTGATGCAGATGTACGCCTCCACGGCAGGCAAGTCGGGCGGCGAGTTCTACACCCCGCAGGAAGTCTCCGAACTCTTGGCCCGTATCACCGTGGTCGGCAAGAGCGAGGTCAACAAGGTCTATGACCCGGCCTGTGGCTCGGGCTCGCTGCTGCTCAACTTCGTCAAGGTGCTGGGCCACGATGCGGTGCGGCAGGGCTTCTACGGCCAGGAGATCAACCTCACCACCTACAACCTGTGCCGCATCAACATGTTCCTGCACGATGTGAACTTTGAGAAGTTCCACATCGCCCATGGCGACACGCTGACCGACCCGGCGCACTGGGATGATGAACCCTTCGAGGCCATCGTCTCCAATCCGCCGTACTCCATCAGATGGGATGGCGATGCCAATCCTCTGCTGATCAACGATCCGCGCTTTGCCCCAGCGGGTGTGCTGGCCCCCAAGAGCAAGGCCGATCTGGCCTTCACCCTGCACATCCTCGCCTGGCTGGCGGTCAACGGCACGGCGGCGATCGTCGAATTCCCCGGCGTGCTCTATCGCGGCGGGGCCGAAGCCAAGATTCGCCAGTACCTGATCGACAATAACTACGTCGATACCGTCATCCAGTTGCCGCCCGACCTGTTCTTCGGCACCACCATTGCCACCTGCATCATCGTGCTGAAGAAGTCCAAGCGCGACAACGCCACGCTGTTCATCGACGCCTCTTCCTGCTTCGTGCGCAGTGGCAACAAGAACAAGCTGGCCCCCGAACACCAGCAAAAAATCCTTGATGCCTACATCGACCGCAAGACGCAAGAGCACTTCGCCCGGCTGGTCGAAAACGGCGACATCGCCGCCAACGGCTACAACATTGCGGTATCCAGCTACGTCGAACAGAAGGACGAGCGCGAAGCGGTGGATATTCGGGCGCTCAATGCTGAACTCGCCCGCATCGTCGCCCGACAGGCCGAACTGCGCACGGCCATTGATGCCATCGTGGCGGATCTGGAAGGGGGACAGGCATGAGCGAGCAGCCCGCAGGCGAAATCGTCCTGTACCAGCGCGGCGACGCGCCTGCCATCGATGTCCGGCTCGACGGCGACACGGTCTGGTTGAGCCAGCAGCAGCTGGCAGACCTGTTTCAGACATCGCGCACCAACGTCCTGGAGCACATTGCCAACATCTACGCCGAGGGCGAGTTGAGCCAGGAGGCAACCTGTCGGGAATTCCGACAGGTTCGCACCGAGGGCACCCGCCAGGTTGCGCGAACGCTGCCCTTCTACAACCTTGACCTCATCATCTCGCTGGGCTACCGCGTCAAATCCGCCATCGCCACCCAGTTCCGCATCTGGGCCACCGAGCGCCTGCGCGAGTACCTGGTCAAGGGCTTTGCCATGGACGATGCCCGCCTGAAGAACCTGGGTGGTGGCGCCTACTGGAAGGAGCTGCTGGAGCGCATCCGCGACATCCGCTCCAGCGAGAAGGTGCTTTACCGGCAGGTGCTCGACCTCTACGCCACCAGCAAGGACTACGACCCCAAGGCCGAGGCCAGCGTGCTGTTCTTCAAGACCGTGCAGAACAAGCTGCACTACGCCGCCCACGGCCAGACGGCCGCCGAAGTGATCGCCGCGCGGGCGGACGCCGGCAAGCCCTTCATGGGGCTGCTGTCCTTTTCAGGCCGCCGGCCCACCAAGGCAGAAGTAGGCAATGCCAAGAACTACCTTGATGCCAACGAACTCAAGCGCTTGAACACGCTGGTGTCGGCCTACTTCGACGCGGCCGAGTTCCGCGCCATGAACCATGAGCCGACGTACATGAAGGATTGGCTGGCCCACCTCACGCAGCTGATCACAGCCATGGGCGGCAAGGCGTTGCAAGGCGCAGGCAAGGTTAGCCACCAGGACGCGCTGGCCCACGCTGAATCCGAATACGCCAAGTTTCGCACCCAACTGGCCGCGCAGCCCTCCGAAGTGGAGGCGGTGTTCCTGGAAACCGTCAAGAAAGCGCAGAAGAAAATCGAGGGGAAGAAAAAATGAGCCGGATTGAACAGTTGATTGCGGAGCTTTGCCCGGATGGGGTTGAATTTATAGCTATTGGGGATTTCGGGGAATTGGTGCGTGGAAACGGAATGCCGAAGTCAGATTTCGTGGAATTTGGCACAGGCTGCATTCACTACGGCCAGATTTATACGTACTACGGCATCTGGACAACAGAAACGATTTCCTTTGTCGCGCCAGAAAAAGCGGCGCGCCTTGCCAAGGTCGAGCAAGGCGACCTGATCATAACAAATACCAGCGAAAACATTGAGGATGTTTGCAAGGCCGTCGCTTGGCTTGGAAGCAGTCAGATTGTCACCGGCGGTCATGCTACGGTGCTGAAGCACGACCAAGATCCCAAATACCTTTCGTATTATCTGCAAACACCTGAGTTCTTCTCTGCAAAAAGAAAGCACGCGACCGGCACGAAGGTTATTGATGTGTCGGCAAAGAGTCTGGCGAAAATCCGCATTCCCGTCCCGCCCCTCGAAATCCAACGTGAAATAGTTGACGTGCTGGATAAATTCACCAAGCTGGAGGCGGAGCTGGAGGCGGAGCTGGAGGCGCGTCGGCGGCAGTACAAGTACTACCGTGACGCGCTCTTGACCTTCGGCGAGCGCACGGACGCTGACGCAAGCAAGCAAGCAAGCAAGCAAGCAAGCATACAGTGGATGACCTTGGGTGAGATTGGAAAGTTCACCCGTGGCCGTCGGTTCACCAAGGACGATTATGTTCAGGAAGGAATTGGCTGCATTCACTACGCCGACATCTATACGCGACACGGAACCTCAGCGTCGCTGGCGGTCTCGCATGTGCGCCCTGACATGGCATCGAGCCTGCGCTTCGCACAGCCGGGTGACATCGTGATCGCCGCGGTGGGCGAAACGGTTGAGGATGTCGGCAAGGCGGTCGCTTGGCTTGGTACCGAACCGGTCGCGATTCACGACGACTGCTTTTCATTCCGGCACTCGATGAATCCTAAGTTTGTGTCGTACTGCTTTCAGACAGAACGATTGAATGCAGAGAAAAACAGGTTCGTCGCTCGCGCAAAGGTCAAGCGTTTGTCTGGCGAGAGCCTCGCAAAGCTCACAATTCCTGTTCCGCCGCTTGAAGAACAGGAACGCATCGTCGCCATCCTTGACAAGTTCGATGCGCTGGTGAACGACTTGTCTTCCGGCCTGCCCGCCGAAATCAAGGCGCGCCGTCAGCAATACGAACACTACCGCGACCGTCTGCTTACTTTTAGGGAAGCCGCATGAGCGAAGACCCCAAGCTTTGGCGCATCGAGCCGATTGCGCTCTCCAATGAGAGTACGGTGGTGGCCGAGTTTCAGCCCGATGCATCGGGCGTGCATGACGTGGGCTACCAGTCCGAAGCCGAACTGGAAAAGACCTTCATCCAGCAGCTGCAGGCACAGGCATACGACTACTTGGACCTGACCTCGGAAGCCGAGCTGCTGGTCAACCTGCGCCGCCAGCTGGAGCGGCTCAACAAGATCGCCTTCTCCGATGCCGAGTGGGAACGATTCTTTACCAGCAGCATCGCCGGTGCCAGCGATGGCATTCTGGAAAAGACCGCGCGCATCCAGGAAGACCACATACAGGTACTGAAGCGCGATGACGGCAGCACCAAGAACATCTACCTGATCGACAAGGCCAACATCCACAACAACGCCCTGCAGGTCATCAACCAGTACGAATCGGAAGGAGCGCGCGCCACGCGCTTCGATGTGACGGTGCTGGTCAACGGCCTCCCCATGGTGCATGTCGAGTTGAAGCGCCGGGGCGTAGATATCCGCGAGGCTTTCAACCAGATCAACCGCTACCAGCGCGATAGCTTCTGGGCGGGCTCGGGCTTGTTCGAATACGTGCAGTTGTTCGTCATCAGCAACGGCACGCTGACCAAGTATTACAGCAACACCGTGCGCGATGGGCATTTGAAGGAGCAATCCAGCAAGCGCGGCAAGAGCAAGACCTCCAACAGCTTTGCCTTCACCAGTTGGTGGGCCGATGCGAAAAACCAGCCCATCACCGAACTGACGGGCTTCACCAAAACCTTCTTCGCCAAGCATTCGCTGCTGAACGTCCTCACCAAATACTGCGTGTTCGATGTGGATCGCAAGCTGCTGGTGATGCGGCCCTATCAGATCGTGGCGGCCGAGCGCATTCTGCAGCGCATCGCCACAGCCACCAACCACAAGCAACTCGGCACCGTGGCTGCGGGCGGCTACATCTGGCACACCACCGGCAGCGGCAAGACGCTGACCAGCTTCAAGGCGGCGCAACTTGCTCGGGGCTTGCCTGACATCGACAAGGTGCTGTTCGTGGTGGATCGCAAGGATCTGGACTATCAGACCATGCGTGAGTACGAGCGCTTCGAGAAAGGCGCGGCCAACTCAAACACGTCAACAAAGGTGCTGCAACGGCAGCTGGAGGACTCCAGCGCCCGCATCATCATCACCACCATCCAGAAGCTTTCCCGCTTCGTCGCCAAGAACAAGAAGCACCCGGTGTATCAGGCACATGTGGTGGTGATTTTCGACGAGTGTCACCGCAGCCAGTTTGGCGACATGCACGCCGAAATCACCCGAGTGTTCCAGCGCTACCACCTGTTCGGCTTTACCGGCACGCCCATCTTTGCCGAAAACTCGGGCGCGGGTGGCGACCTACGGCGGCGCACCACGCAGCAGGCGTTTGGCGACAAGCTGCACACGTACACCATTGTCGATGCCATCAACGACAAAAATGTGCTGCCGTTTCGCATCGACTACATCAATACCATCAAGACCACGGCAGGCATCCGCGACAAGAAGGTGGCCGCCATCGACACCGAGCGGGCATTGCTGGCACCGGAGCGCATCACACAGATCACGGGCTACATCCGCGAACACTTCGACCAGAAGACCAAGCGCACCAGCAGCTACCGCCACGACGGCAATCGCCTGATCGGCTTCAACTCACTATTCGCCTGTGCCTCCATCGACGCGGCCAAGCGCTACTACGCGGAGTTCGCCGAGCAGCAAAAGGAGCTGCCGCAGGCGCAGAGGCTCAAGGTTGGCCTGATCTACAGCTTTGCCGCCAACGAGGAGGAGTCCGATGGCCTCTTGGGCGAGGAGGAGTTTGAAACCGATGGGCTGGATGCCAGCTCGCGCGACTTTCTGGAGGCAGCGATCCAGGACTATAACGCGCTGTTCGGCACCAGTTTTGACACCTCGGCAGACAAGTTCCAGAACTACTACAAGGACTTGTCGCAGCGCCTGAAAAAGCGTGAGCTGGACATCGTCATCGTGGTCAACATGTTCCTGACCGGCTTCGACGCCACCACGCTCAATACCCTGTGGGTCGACAAGAACCTGAAGGCCCACGGTTTGATCCAGGCCTATTCGCGCACCAACCGCATCCTCAATTCGGTCAAGACCTACGGCAACATCGTTTCCTTCCGCAATCTGGAGCAGGCTACCAACGACGCGCTTGCCCTGTTTGGCAACAAGGACGCCAAGGGGATCGTGCTGCTCAAGCCCTACGCCGAGAACTACAAGGACTATGAGAAGCGCGTTGGTGAGCTGGTGGCTGGATTCCCTCTTGGCAAAGCCATCGTCGGCGAGGCGGCGCAGAAGGCGTTCATCCAGTTGTTCGGCTCGATCCTGCGGCTGAAAAACATCCTCACATCCTTCGACGATTTTTCCGGGCAGGAAATCCTCACCGAGCGCGAGTTTCAGGACTACCAGAGCCTGTACCTGAATCTGTACGCGGAGTTTCGCGCTACGTCGGCTGCTGAGAAGGAATCGATCAACGACGATGTGGTGTTCGAGATCGAGCTCATCAAGCAGGTGGAAATCAACGTCGACTACATCCTGCTGCTGGTCGAGCAGTACCTGAAGAAAAAAGGCAGCGGGGAGGACAAGGAAATCCGGGCCACCATCGAGCGTGCCATCAATTCCAGTCCATCCTTGCGCAACAAGAAAGACCTGATCGAACAGTTCGTCGATGCGGTGAACACCAAGGCCAAGGTGGATGCGCAGTGGCAGGCCTTCGTGGCGGCGAAGAAGGTGAAGGAGCTGGAGCGCATCATCGCCGAGGAGAACCTCAACGCTGAGGCCGCGCGCAGTTTCATCGACAACGCCTTCCGCGACGGGAGCATCCCGACCTCGGGCACGGCCATCACGAAGATTCTGCCGCCGGTATCGCGGTTCACCAAGGACAACGGACACGCGGCCAAAAAGCAGGCGGTGCTCGACAGACTGGCAGCCTTCTTCGAGCGGTATTTTGGGTTGGCGTGAGGACGCGAGGAATGGCACTCAATCTGGCAAAGGTCGTCATCGGCTACCTCAAGGCACGGCCCGAAGAGAGGCTCCCAGTACGGCAGATCGCAACCTACCTCGTTTCCCGGAGTGAGTGAAAGGTGAGGTGCGATGAGCGTACCGAACGAATTTTTTCGACGACGACAGGCCTCAAAGGATACGCACGCTTGACTCGCATCAAGCTGGAAGCGTTGGAAAGGTATATTGTGGCGTTCAGCAGGCACTCAGCAAGCAGAGCAAACGGCATTTCCGGGTTTTGCGCTAATGCAATCAACGACAGAATAGCGAGGGCGTGATGGCACTGGTTCAACGCGAACGGATTTTGATTCTTGCGAAGACATACCCTTCGCCCAGTGCCAAGCATATGGAAACGTCTTGCGTGGCAGGCATCAGTCAGGGCGGCTTGATGCGCCGCCTTTACCCCGTGCCATTCCGGATGATCGAGCAAAGTCGGCAGTTCAAGAAGTGGCAGTGGATCGAAGTGGGGGTCGAGAAGGCTTCTGCCGATCACCGACCTGAGAGCCACAAGGTAGACATCGGGTCGATGAAAATCGAGGAAGAAGTTCCGTCAAGAAAAGGGTGGCTCGGTAGAAAGGAATGGATCGACAAGCTGCCCACATACAGCAGATTCGACGAGGTCGAACACAGCAGAAAGAATGATGGGCTATCGATTGCGCTGCTGCGCCCGAAGAAAATACTCAATCTTGAGATCAAGGACGCGCGCAATAAAGACTGGACAGATGAAGAGAAAGAAAAGCTGCTGCGAGCACAGATGCAGGGCGAGCTATTCTCTGAGGCTCAAGCCAAGCAGCAGATCAGAGACTTACGGAAGGTGCCGTTCGACTTCTACTACCGTTACGTGTGTGATACGCAGGAGGGTGAGAAGGAATACAGGCACAAAATTGTTGATTGGGAGGCTGGTGCGTTATTTTGGAACTGTCGTCGTAGACATGGAATCGGTTGGGAGAAACCGTTTCGCGACAAACTAGAGGCGTTTGTTGAAGGAAGGGATTTGATGTTTTTAATGGGTAATCAGCATCGATTCCCGGAACAGTGGCTAATAATAAGTCTTTTTTATCCACCTAAGCGAGAGCCAAGCGAATCGACGCCGCAGGGCTCGCTTTTTTAGCGTTTAATGCCTTAATGTGTTCGACGATCGCGCCGCAGGAGTCGTGTACGGCGCTAGCCACCATCGAGCGATGACAGAAATTGAAGTCAGCTTCGAAGCACAGCAGTGCGCAATTTGACGAAGTCACCAAATCCGATAACTCGACAATGGCTGTGTCTTGCGTGTTGAGGTATTTCTGAAAGCCCTCTGTGTAGCGCTTCCAGTTGCCGTCCTTGCGGTAGCGCTCGCGAACCGGCTTCGGGCAGCCAAGGTCGACCATATGAACATATTCGCGGCCGGAAAGGTTGAGGACGTTGGCTAGGGCTTTCTTGGAAAAGCCTGGCTTCCGTGACAAGGGAAGCTCCCGTATGTCCACGACGGTGTCGATGTCATGCTTGGATAGCAACAACATAAACGCGTCGATGTCAAGCCCTTCGTAGCCAATGGTGTAGACGGTCATTCTTGCGTTCCTCTTGAACGGGGATTTTACCGGATGGAGGGAGGCTTGGCTAACACTGCTATCATTGACCGTTCGCCACCCGCTCGACCCACGCCTGCAGCGCCCTCAGTTGCTCGGCGTTCTCGTGGCAGGTCTGGTAGTTGGCGGCGACGGTTCCGGCGACGGCAGAGAGCGCAATGCCTGCGGCGGCCGCATCAGCATCTCGGGCGGGCTCGGGCAGTTCACCTGCGGCGGCAGCGTCGTGCAGGCGCACAAAGCCACGGTTGATAGTGCAAGCAGCGTCGGCTTGGACGGGCACATAGACAGGAACCTCCTTGATGATGGTTGCGCCCTTCTCGCGGACGATGCGGACGCGGTCAACGTACTGGGTGACGACCTTGACAGTGGCTTCGGCCTGCTTCTGGCGAACGGTGGCGGCTCGTAGGGTCTGTTGCTGGACGGCGGCATCCCATCGCGCTTGAACGTGGCTTGCGCCCTTGATCCAGCCGAAGCCGACCAGGGCGACGCCGAGCACCGTGAGGGCCAGCAGCCGGTACGCCCATGGAATCACACTCACGATGCCTCCCCGATGCACTGCCGGTACTTGGCCTCGCGCCGTGTGGCCAACCCGCCGCACAGGCGCGCATTGGCGGGCAGCGCGCAGTCCTTACCCTGGAAGAAGCGCCAGCGCAGCAGCTCGGCACAGGCCCCGGCGTAGTCCTCGGCGTTGAGTTTTCTGACCAGCGTGGACTGGCAGAATGCGCGGCTGCCGACGTTGTAGGAGAAGCTCACTAGGGCGTCGTACTCGTGTTGGGCCAGCGGCACGGTCACGCATTGCTTCAGCGCGCCCTCGAACTGCTGCACGTCGGTGAGCACCCGGGCCAGCGCCTTCGGCGGCGTGGTGGTGTCGCCGATCTTCACGCCGGAGGTCGTGCCAAAGCCGATGGTCGGCACATCGCCCTTGACCGGGATCACCGCGCGGTCGGTGTAGCCCTCGTGCAAGACGATGCCGACCAGCGCGGCGGCGGAGAGGGTCAGCGCGGCCACGGTGCGGCGTTGCGGTGGCCGGATCATCGGTACATCTCCGGCTGCGCGACGAGCCGTGCCAGGGCTGCGCCGATGCTGGCGGCCAGCGCGAGCACGACGAACAGGCCGCGTGGCAAGCTGTCGCCGAACAGGGGCATGACGACTTCGGCGGCGGTCAGGACGGCGGCGAGCATCGAGAAGCGGATGCTCCACGCCCGGCGCAGGATGCGGCGCCAGTCCGGCAGCAAGCGCAGAGGCGTGGCCCGCTTCATGGCGCACCGTCCACCAGGTGGAACTTGATCGCAGCGCCGAGCAGCAAGGCCGCCAGAAGGCCGGTGGTGGCCACTTTGACGATGGTGCGCCATGCGGTGCGCCGGGCATCGCGCCAGGCTTCCAGCAGATCGCGCAGTTCGCGGATGTCGCGCGCGGCGTGGCCGTTTTCGAGGCCCATGTGAGCCAGCACGCGCTCGGCGCCGCGCTGAGCCGCGCGGTCGAGCAGTTCTTCGAAGTCCCCGCGGCGCAGGCTCAGCATCGGTTCGGTCGTGGTCGCTTTGGGTTCTTCGCTCACGGGCGGTCTCCAGAAAACAAAAAACCCGCCAAGTGGGCGGGTTGCGGGGCCGGTATGGGTGGGGCTTTCAGACGTCGATGACTTCGAGCGGCAACGCCGGTGCCACGCCTTCGAGCAGGCCATCGCGCACGAACACGGTTTGGCCGACGCTGGCTTCGCCGCGCGCGCGGATCAGGCCGCCACCGGGCAGGACGACCGTGACCACGCCCGCGCCGATTTCGAGCACGGTGCCCGCTTGCAGCGGGGCTTCGGGCAGCAGTTGGCGGAACTGGCGGTAGAGGTTATGCATGGCTCTCGACTCCGAGGGTTTGCCAGACCTCCGGCAGCCCGGCTTCGATGCGGGTGGAACGCACGATCCCGAGGCGCGCCACGCCGTCGTCCTGGTAGGCGACGAAGGCGCCCGGTTCGATGATTCCGGTTTCCGGCAGCACCGGCAGGCGCAAGCCCACTTCGATTTGCCGTCCCGTATCGGCCAGCACCGCAAGGCCGCGCTGGCGCGCCGCCACGGCATCGGTGATGAGCGGATCGACCAGCATCGGCGCCAGCACGTTGCCGGCGGTGCCGGTGCGGGTGACCTGGCCCAGCACGCCGACGTCCTGACCGGCGACGAATACGCGGTTGTAGGCGGGCTTGTCGATCCAGCGCAGGGATTCGCGCGCGACTGCATCGGCGGGCAGCACGACGTCCGGGGTGACCTCGTCCCACCAGTCCCACGGCGCAACCGGGTAGCGGTGGCGCACCCGCAGGGTCTGCTCGGTCGGGTGCGGCAGCACGTAGCCGCCCGCCGCGTGGGCGATGTCGGTGAGGGCTTCGATCCAGGTGCCCTGGCGTGCGAACACGCCCGCCGGCACCGGCCAGTCGGTCAGCGCCCAATCCACCGTCCAACCCAGCGGCACGCCGTTGAAGGTCAACACATCGTCCATCAGCTGGCGGGCGCTGCGCGGGGCGGTGTTGGCGAAGGCAATCACCGGCGCATAGGGCGCGGCCAGGGTCGCGCTGCGCCCGCGTCCGGAGATGCGGATGCTGGCTTCGCCGAAGGCGCGCTCGCGGCTCAGGTTTTCGGCCAGAACGTGGAAGGCGGTGCCGTTGACCGTGGCGATCAGTTCGACCGGGGCCGCGCCGACGGCGGGCACGATCAAGGGTTCGGCGATGGTCGGCAGCGTCGCCTCGAAGCCCCACGCCCAAGAATCGGCATCGAGCGACAGGGACAGGCTCAGCACCGGCACGGGCGTGCCGTCCGGCCAGCGCACCAGGGTGACGTCATTGATCACGACATAGACCTTCCGAGGAGGAACCCAGATCGAACCCGAGATCGGGTTGGCGATGGGCTCGCAGGCGAACAACAAATGGCCGTCCAGCGCGGGGCCTTCGGCAAACAGCAGGTGCGCGCTCGGCACGTAGCACGGCGGCGTTTTTGGCGGTTCAAACGTCGGCGGCGGATGGCGGCCAGGCAGCGGGCGCATCGCGGGCTGCCAATAGCTGATCCAGCGACGCGCGCGCGCGATGGCGCTCTGGATGCCCTCACGCTGGGTGTGCCCGGCGTGTCGCCGCGCCTCCTGATAGCCCGAAGCCGCCGCGTGGTGCCGGTCGCGCCAGCCGTCCTGGTGCCCGATCGCTCGGCGCAGCCATTCGCCGCGCAGCGCGCCCTCGAATCGGGCCGTGCGCGCGGCGCGCAGACGAACCGCATCCTCGTGCCTCGCGCTCGAACATCGCGCGACGGCGGCGCCGCCTTGGTGCCTGGCCGTGATCGACACCCGCGAGCGCGCGAGCACACCCGCCAAGCGACTCTCGATGCCGTCGATCCGGATGCGCGCGCCCTGCCACAGCGAATGAATCGGAGAGGATTCGTGCGCGGTGGACTCGTGGCACGCTTGGGCGCCCGCGGTGTGCGCACGACCGTATTGCCACGGACTCGCGAGGCTCGCCACGACCGGGCGCACGGCGTAGGACTGGTAGCGCGCCGTCGCTCGTGCCGCCAATGCCGGGAACCGCGCCACCAGCGTGATCGCGTGCGTCGACGGCGCCTGCGCGGCGAAGCGTAGCGTCGGCAAGGCCGCGGTCAGGCTCCCAGCGCTGCCGAAGGCCGCGCCCGCATCCGCGGTCAGCGCAGGCAACGTCGCCTGCAGCGCCCCGTTTGCGCCGGCCATCGCTCGAACGTCGCATCGCAGGGCCGGCAGCGTCGCGCGAAGTTCGGCGTCGCCGGGGTCGCCCATGGGCTACTCCAAGCGGCCCGAGACGATGCGCGTGTAGCCTCCGGCATAGAGTTGGGTCGATGGCAGGCGCAACTCACCGCTGCCGTCGAGATCGGACACGTCGCAATCCCAGGCCAAGGCGTCCTCGCCGTTGACCACGCGCGCCCAGGTGGCCGCGCCGCTGATCTCGACCAAGGTTTCTGGCGTCGGCGTCATCGTCAATACGCCATCTTCGAC
>CAYVOR010000069.1:0-13369 GCA_964452995.1 uncultured Thiobacillus sp. | reverse complement strand
CAGCCTGGTAGAGTACTGCGTTCGGGACGCAGGAGTCGGAGGTTCGAATCCTCTCGCCCCGACCACTTTTTCATGCTCGATTAAAATTCGGGTGCAATTTCTCCGGCCGTACCGGCAGCCGAAATTACGCTTTTTTGCTGCGTCAATCCCGCCTGAATCAGAGAAATAAACCGTCTGGTCATATGTGGACCGGCCTCAGAACAGCAGACCAACTGTAGCGTCACCGCGTTGGCAATATCAAGCATGTCGACTCCCATGCCTGCGCCTCCTGAAGCACGAAAAATCAGATGTTTTCGGTCAGTTTTGCGTACAGGCTGGGTAGCATCCGCGGCAGCATCGCTGCATCGTGCACCACCACATAGCCCGTCGCACCGAACAGGTGCGGCAGGTAGTCCCCGGCTTTCTCGTCGATGGTTACGCAGAAGGGCGTGAGTCCGAGGCGACGTGCTTCGAGGATGGCCATGCGGGTGTCTTCGATTCCATAACGACCTTCGTATTTGTCCAGGTCGTTCGGTTTGCCATCGGTCAGGATCAACAGCAGGCGGCGTGCCGTGTTGCGCGACGACAGGATTGCCGTCGCATGGCGGATCGCTGCGCCCATGCGCGTGTAGAAGCCGGGTTTCACTACGGCAAGGCGGCCGCGAATCTGATCATCGTAACGCTCATCGAAACCCTTGAGCAGGTGAAAACGCACGTTGTCGCGGCGCACCGATGAAAATCCGTACAGTGCGAAGCGATCACCGGTGGCGGCAAGTGCCTCGCTGAACAGCAGCAGGCTGTCGCGGATCACCTCGATCACCCGCGAGCTGTTGTTGACCCAGGCATCGGTCGACAGCGACAGGTCGGCCAGCAGCAGGCAGGACAGGTCGCGCTGGTATTTGCGGGTATCGATGTACAGCCCCGGCTCACTGGTGCGCGCACCGTTCAGCTTGTCGCTGGCGAAACGCACGCAGGCGTCGATGTCAAGATCGCTGCCGGCCGTCTGGGCGCGCAGGCGCGCTGACTGCGTGGTGAGCGCCTGGAATTGCTGGCGCAGCCGCCTGGCCGGGGCACGCAGCGCCTGCGGCAATACGCATGGCACGGCATCGCGGGCGAGCATCATCTGCAGGCGGCAGTGATCGGGCTGCATCCGCTGTTTGCGGTAATCCCATTCGGGCAGCAGGATGCCGTCGACCAGGCGGAAGTCGTCGTCGGCCTCGCCCGGCAGGTCGAGGTCGAAACGCACCCGGCTGGCGGTTTGGGTTTCACCTTCGGTGATACTGAGGATGTCGAGGTCGTTGGCGGCTTTTTCCGCATTCTCGTTTTCGTCCTCGTCGAGCGGGCGGTCGACCTTGATGAACTCGGCCCACGAGAACAGGCTTTCGGCGCGGAACATCAGCATGAAGGGACTTTTCGTATCCGGCATGTCGACGCGCTCGGCACGCCGTTTGCGGCTTTCGCGATCGGGTGTAGCGCGCTTTTCTCCGGGCGCGGGCTCCGCATTGCCAGCCTGGCGCGGCCGCGCGGTGCTCATCGGCGGTTCAGGGTGCAGCCACAGTGGCACCGGCGTCGGCGGTTGACGGCCCGGCATGAAGCTGTCGATCGTGCCTGGCGCATCCAGCGCGGCGCGGATCGCTGTTTCGGCTACACGTTCCGCACCGGAGAGGCTGTCTGGTGTCGGGCGCAGCGCAAACAGGGCTTCGACCAGCCTGCGGTAGCGCGGCGCGAGGCCGGGCAGGGCCGCAAGCGCGGCGCGCGTCGCCGCCTGGTTGCGCACGATCCACGACGCGTCCGGCGCGACGTCATGCGCGGCCAGCGCGATCAGCCACAGGTAGAGTTCGCGGTTCAGTTCACGCTGCGGAAACACATCGAGCGCAGCCGGCAGGTAAAGCGTGGTGTCGTCGCGCCAAACCAGCTCGATTTTTTCACCGATTCCCGCCACCCGCTCCATCCAGTTGCGTCGCGCACCATGGGCGGTGGCGGAACCGGCACGCAGGGTCAGCCCGGCGTCGCCACCGAGGGCGCGAAAGAACACCGGCGCCATGCGCTCGATCTGCCCGAGTTCGACCCGCGCCGCGGGGAAGCCGCGGTAGGCGGTGCGGGTGATCAGTTTGTGCCACAGGTTGCCGACGAATTCTTCCATCGCGCTAGCGCCGTGAACCGGAAACAGGGGAACACGATGAAACAGATGAATTTATTCGCACGGCAAGGCGCGAGGAGGCGACATGGCCGGCTCCATGGCAACGACGCGCAACACCGCCTGGTGGAAAAAGACGCCGTTTCATGTTGCGATATTTCTGATTCACGACGCTAGGCCTCCACGCGCGTGTTGCGGGGCGTCGGACACGACGTGCGCGCGGCGCGAGTATTGAAGGCGGCTTCGGATTCGGCGCGCAGGTCGTGTACCCAGTTGAGCAATGCGCCGTCCGGGTTGGCGGCCTGGGTGTGGTCGCAGGCGTCGACGCACTGTCCACACTGCACACAGGCGAACATCATGCGCTTGACGTTACGCGGGTTGAGGCGCATCGGGCAGACATGGTCGCAGGCCGAGTTGCAACTGGCACAGTCGTGGGCGCGCTCGCGGCTGAAGCCGATCACCATGGCCTTGTCGTTGCCCATCCAGGCGAGGCTCTGGAACAGGCCGACGGCACAGCCGTAGCGGCAGAACAGATGGCGTGCGAACATGAACTCGACAAAAAAGGCAATGCTGGCGACAGTCAGGAAGACCGCCTGGTTGCGCGTCGGCGTGCCGTTGATCAGGTTGCCGTAGACCTCGGCTGGCGGCAGCAGGTAGGTCAGCAGCACCACCGCCCACAGCATCGCAAAGCCGATCGTCAGCGGCATCACGGCGAACCACCAGAGCGCGTCGCGGCGTGTTTCGCTGCCATCGGGGTTGCGCTCCGGTTGCTGCTTCTTGTCCCACAGGCTCTGCTTGCCGATGGCGCGGCGCAGCGTCTGGTTGAGCGTCTCGACGATCGAGAAATGGGGACATAGCCATCCACAGTACAGGCGGCCCCATTTCCAGCCGACGAAGAGCACCGTACCGGCGACCGCCACCAATGGCAGGAAACCGCGCAAGACGATGTTTAGCGAGGCCTGTGCGGTAGATACGCGTCCACTCGTCAGTTCATCGAGACCGAGGGTCCAGTCGAAGCCGAACAGGATGAGATGCCCGAGGTTGAGGTCGAGACGAAAAATATTGAATACCGGTGCAAACACGAACAGCAGGAAAAACCCCGCCTGGGTCAGCCGGCGCCAGCGCTGAACCGGCAGGCCGAGCCAGCCGCGGGTGCGGTGCGCGAGCTCGGCGCGGATAGCTGCGGTGGCCTGGGTTCCGATCACGAGTAGCCTCCGAGGAATGGATAAGTGTAGGGCTGGCCGACCAGCGCCCGCGCGAGCCCAAGCACGCCCAGCAAGACCAGTGCGCCATGGCAGCACACAAAATACAGAAGCAGGACCGTCCAGGTTCCGGGCTGCCCCAGGTCGCCGGCCAGCGCAATGAGAGCGGGCATCACGATCAGCAGCAGGCCCGCCAGCAGGCTCGCTGCGAAGGCTTGCCGTACATGGCCTCGAATCAGCAAGTCAGGGCTGTTGCGATGGCGGCGAAACAGCATCAGCAGCAGCAGAAACGCCAGTCCCGGCAGCAGCAGCAGGTTGATCAGGTAGAGTGCTTCAGCCTGTACTGCATGGGATGACCGCCTGGGGGGCTCATTCATACGCCGAAATTCGCCCGCACCACTTCGAGCAGGGCCTGCGCGGTATCGGGGTCGTCCGTCAGCGGCTCCACCATTGCCGCGGCACAGGCAGCGACGGGATCGCAGCCGGCGGCGATGAGGCTGGCTGCATAGACCAGCAGACGGGTCGAGGCGGCCTCCTCCAGGTCATGGTCCTTGAGCTGGCGCAGGTGTCCGGCCAGCGCGACCAGTTGCGCAGCGATCGCCGGCGCGATGCCCGATTCGGCGACCAGGATCTGTTTCTCGATCGCGGGCGGTGGGTAGCCGAGGCTAATCCCGATGAAGCGCTGGCGAGTCGACGGCTTCAGGCTTTTCAGCAGGTTCTGATAGCCGGGGTTGTAGGACGCCACCAGCATGAAATCGTCTGGCGCATGCAGTTCCTCACCCGTGCGCTCGATCGGCAGGATGCGCCGGTCGTCGGTCAGTGGGTGCAGCACGACGGTGGTGTCCTTGCGCGCCTCGACCACCTCGTCCAGGTAGCAGATGCCGCCCTGGCGCACTGCGCGCGTGAGCGGACCGTCCGACCACACGGTCTGGCCGTCGCCAATCAGATGGCGTCCGACCAGATCCGCCGCGGTGAGGTCGTCATGGCAGGCCACGGTGATCAGTGGCCGCCCGAGCCGCGCGGCCATGTGTGCGATGAAACGCGTCTTGCCGCAGCCGGTTGGCCCCTTGATCAGCAGCGGCAGACGGTTGTGGAACGCATACTCGAACAGCTCGCATTCCTTGCCGATCGGGTTGTACCAGGGAATGCTGCTGGCGGTTTCCAGCCCGGCTTCGGTAAGGTCGTTCATGATGGATCCCCGGTCAGGTCGGAGTTAGTGGAAAGCATAGCCGATCAGAACCAGCACCAGCATCAGCCAGCCCGGCACGATCCAGCGCCAGGGGCCGCCCACGCGGTTTAGCGCCATGAAGTGGTCGATCACGATGTGTCCCTTGACCAGCGTCGCCAACAGCACGAGCGGCACGATGATATTGGCAGACGCCACATTTTCCGCAAGGCTGGGAATGCGCGTAGTCAGCACGGTGAGCGCCAGCAGAATCAGCCACAGGGAAATCACGAGTTTCATCGCTTCACCGCATCACGTAAATGAGAGGGAAAAGCACGATCCACACCAGATCGACCATGTGCCAGTAGGACGCTGCGGTTTCCACGCCCGTGTGATCGGCGGCGCTGTAGCCGCCGCGCCACGCCTTGAGCGCGACCGCGCCGAGAATGACCATGCCGAGAATGACATGCATGAAGTGGAAAACGCCGAGGCCGATATAAAACATGAAGAAGGTGTTCGTCGACATGGTGATGCCGGCTTCGTACTTGGCCCCGAATTCGGCCACCTTGATCACCAGGAACGCTCCGCCGCACGCCATCGCGGCAATCAACCAGCGCGCACAGGCGCGCGAGGCGTTGTGGCGGGCGCGGTCGACGCCGCGCACCACGAAAAAGCTGCTGGTGATCAGCAGCGCGGTGTTGATGGCTCCGCTAAGCCGGTCGAGTTCAAGCTGCGAGGCGTTGAACAGTTCGATGTTGCCCGTACGCGCAAAAGCGAACGCGAGAAAGAGGACGCCGAACACCAGCAGTTCGGCGAAAATGAAAAACCACATCGCCAGGTCGCCGGGCAGACTGCGGCGGTAATCCTGGGGGATGGGGAGGGCAATGGCAGTATTCATGGGAGTTTAAGTCCCACCCGGCAAACCGGGCGGGAAACGGACTCAGGAAGTCTGGGTCTTCTTGTCGCCTTTCACGAAGAAACTACCGACGTACAGCATGAGGCCGGTGAAGAACACCAGACCGGTGTACTCACGCGCCCAATAGAACAGCTTGAGCTGGTCCTGGGTGGCCATGAAGCCCAATGGATTCTCGCCCATGCGCTGCAGCCAGATCTGCAGGATGCCGGCAGCGGTGAGGAAAAGCGTGATGAAGACCATCGCGATCGTCATCAGCCAGAACGACCACATTTCCATCACCTGCGACTTGTTGCTGTTGGCTTCGCGGCCGCGCATCAACGGCATGGTGTAGCTGATCATGGTGAGCACCACCATCACGTAGGCGCCGTAGAAGGCCATATGGCCGTGTGCCGCAGTGATCTGACTACCATGGGTGTAGAAGTTCACCGGTGCGAGCGTATGCAGGAAACCCCACACGCCTGCGCCGAGGAAGGCCATCACGCCGGTACCGAGCGCCCACAGCACGGCCGCCTTGTTCGGATGCTCACGGCGCCGCCGGTTGACCATGTTGAAGGCGAACAGCGTCATCATGAAGAACGGAATTGGCTCCAGGGCGGAAAATACGCTACCCCACCATTGCCAGTATTCAGGGGCACCGATCCAGAAGTAATGGTGGCCCATGCCGATGAGTCCGGAAATCAGCGCCATCGCAATAATCACGTACAACCATTTCTCGATCACCTCGCGATCGACGCCAGTCACCTTGATCAACACGAAGGCCAGCATCGCGCCCATGATCAGTTCCCATACGCCCTCGACCCACAGGTGCACGACCCACCACCAATAGAACTTGTCCTTCACCAGGTTGGCCGGGTTGTAGAAGGCAAACAGGAAGAAAATCGCGAGCCCCCACAGGCCAAGCAGCATGACCAGGTTGATTGCGGTCTTGCGTCCCCGCAGCACGGTCAACGACAGGTTGAAGAGCATCGCCAGTGCGACAATCACGATGCCGGCCTTGGTAGGCAGCGGCTGTTCCAGAAACTCGCGGCCCATCGTCGCCAGCAGGTTGTTGCCGGTCATCTCGGCCAGCTTCGCATACGGCACGAGCAGATAGCCAAGGATGGTCAGTGCGCCGGCGACGAGGAAGATCCAGAACATCGCCAGCGCCAGCTTCGGACTGAACAGCTCACGTTCGGATTCCTCCGGGATCAGATAATAGGCGGCGCCCATGAAGCCGAACAGCAGCCACACGATCAGAAGATTGGTGTGCACCATACGGGCGACGTTGAAGGGAATGGCCGGGAACAGGAAGTCGCCGACCACGTACTGCAGGCCCATTATCAGCCCGAACAGGATCTGGCCGATAAACAGTCCGATTGCCGCGATGAAATAAGGTTTCGCGACCGCCTGAGATTGGTATTTCATGAAAGCTCCCTCGTTTTAAGCATTCGGAATGGGTATCGGGTGATCAGCCTTCAATATTCGGCGGCCAATTGGAGGTATTTATCCCGGATGTATACTTGAAAAAAGCAACCAGGTCGTCGAGCTGTTCTTCACTCAGGTTGAAATTAGGCATCTGGCGGCGACCGTGTACACCGGTGGGTTGCATTTTTATCCATATCTTGATGAACTCGGGACCACGCCGGGTATAGACGTTACCGAGCTCGGGTGCAAAATATGCGCCTTCGCCCAACATCGTATGGCAACCAATACAATTGCGCGTCTCCCATATATGCTTGCCGCGTATAGCTGATTCAGACAAATTCGCGGAGTTGTCCCGCTTGGGAAGCGTGTGCATGGTGTCGAACGTGAGTGCGACCAAGAGCAAAAAGAAAAACGTTGCGCCGCCATAAAAGATGTTGCGGGCCGCTGATTTTGTAAATGCCGAGCTCATTTTGTTGGGTCCCTTTGTTTAACTTGGGTTAGACACGAATCGCATGCTTCGGACCATTTCCCCCCTTGCATGCACCAATCGCAGCTATCGGGATCTAAATATATCTTTAAAATACTTGTTTGGCAAGGAAAAGAATTATCTGTTGTTTTTACGCGGCATTTCAGTGAAGGAATTGTTTGGCCGACGGTGGGCCGAGTACCGATTCTTGTACTGGATGGCTTGCCCGGCATTCAAGTGTATTGCTTGAATAGTGGCACCCGCGTGCTTTTGATCCGGGGTGTGGCAAAGGTGGCCTGACAAGGGTCGGCCGCCCGTGCGGTTGCTCATTTCATGACTGTAACAAAGAGACTTGCGTCCCCTTTCAGCTTTCCATAAACAATAGTCACGTCCCGGCTTCAATGACCCAGTACCCAGGCACACGCGACAAGGCGCCGGGGGCAGCACCTGACCCGCCACTCACTACAATTGCCCCACGTTCCGTACGGATTTGCCGACGGCCAATGCGGCTAGAATGGCGTTTTTTACCCAGGAGTTCCGCATGTCCGAACCCGTTGTGTATGATCGCAATCCCGCCGAACTCGAACTCGAACCGGGTGAGTACTGGTGGTGCTCGTGCGGCCGCTCGATGACGCAGCCATTCTGTGACGGCTCGCATGAAGGCACGGGGCTGGAGCCCGTGTCGTTCGTCGTCGGGGAAAAGACCACGGTCTGGCTGTGCAACTGCAAGCACACCAACGGCAAGCCCTTCTGCGACGGCAGCCACAACGAGTTGCCCGACGATATCTTCTGATTTACCCGATCCGCCATGGATGTTCAGCCCCAAAACGTACTCGACTTCTGGTTGGGACCGCCCGGCCGCGCGGCCGAAGTCGCGGAACGCAAAAGGACGCTGTGGTTCGGCAAGTCGCCCGAAAACGACCAGGCGGTGATCGACCGCTTTGCCGGCACGCTGGTGGCCGCGAGCGCCGGCCAGCTGGATCACTGGACGTCCGCGCCGCATTCACGGCTGGCGCTGGTGATCGTGCTCGACCAGTTCCCGCATCATGTCCACCGCGACCGGCCCCAGGCCTTTGCCACCGACGCGCAGGCACTGACGCTGAGCCTGGACGCGCTTGCGGCCGGCGAAGACCGGCAATTGGCACCGATCGAACGCGTGTTCCTCTATCTGCCGCTGGAGCATGCCGAGTCATTAACCATGCAGGATCGATCCGTGGCGCTGTATGAGGCCATGGCGAACGAAGCTGCAGGGGATGAACGCGCGTTGTTCGACGGTTTCCTGGATTACGCCATCAAGCACCGCGACGTGGTGGCGCGCTTTGGCCGCTTTCCGCATCGCAACGCGATCCTGGGGCGGCCGTCCACAGCGGACGAACTTGAATTCCTGAAGCAGCCCGGTTCGCGTTTTTAGACGTACATTAAAGAGCGACACGGCCCGCTCGCGTTAAAATGGCGGTTTTTGCGCCTTCCGGCCTTTCCATGTCCCGCCAGATTCTCGTCACGTCCGCCCTGCCCTACGCCAACGGCAGCATCCACCTCGGTCACCTGGTCGAATACATCCAGACCGACATCTGGGTGCGCTTTCAGAAAATGCGTGGCCACGACTGCCGCTACATGTGCGCCGACGACACGCACGGCACGGCGATCATGCTGCGCGCGGAGAAGGAAGGCATCACGCCGGAAACACTGATCCAGCGCGTATGGGACGAACATACGCGCGACTTCGCCAGTTTCCACATCGACTTCGATCATTACTACACGACGCATTCGGACGAAAACCGCGAA
Organism: uncultured Thiobacillus sp.; assembly: GCA_964452995.1. Classification (GTDB taxonomy): domain Bacteria; phylum Pseudomonadota; class Gammaproteobacteria; order Burkholderiales; family Thiobacillaceae; genus Thiobacillus. The sequence continues at coordinate 4,315 of CAYVOR010000069.1, read as the reverse complement.
CTCGCGTCTACTATTTATCTGCGCCTGAAAGAGGCCGGCCTGATCGACATCAAGACGATCGCGCAGCTGTACGACCCGGTGAAGAACCTGTTCCTGCCAGACCGCTTCATCAAGGGCGAATGCCCCAAGTGCGGCACGGCCGACCAGTACGGCGACAACTGCGAAGTGTGCGGCGCCACCTACAACCCGACCGAACTGAAGAACCCGGTATCGGTGGTATCTGGCGCCACGCCGGTACACAAGGATTCCGAACATTACTTCTTCAGGCTCGGCAAATGCGAAGCCTTCCTGCGCGAATGGACGACCTCGGGCGTGCTGCAGGTGGAAGCCGCCAACAAGATGCAGGAATGGTTTGCCGCCGGCCTCAACGACTGGGACATCAGTCGCGACGCGCCCTACTTCGGCTTCGAAATTCCCGATGCGCCCGGCAAATATTTCTACGTCTGGCTGGACGCGCCGGTCGGCTACATGGCGAGCTTCGCCAAATACGCCCGGGACAATGGCCTCGACTTCGACGCCTGGTGGGGCGCCGACTCGAAGGCCGAACTGGTGCACTTCATCGGCAAGGACATTCTGTATTTCCACGCGCTGTTCTGGCCGGCAATGCTGAAATATTCGGGCCATCGCCTGCCGACCGCGATTTATGCGCACGGCTTCCTGACGGTCAACGGCCAGAAGATGTCGAAATCGCGCGGCACTTTCATCACCGCCGAAAGCTATCTCGCGCAAAACCTGAACCCCGAGTGGCTACGTTACTACTATGCCGCCAAGCTCAACGGCTCGATGGAGGACATCGACCTTAACCTCGACGACTTCGTCGCGCGGGTAAATTCGGATCTCGTCGGAAAATTCATCAACATCGCCAGCCGCACCGCCGGCTTCATTACCAAAAACTTCGAGGGCAAACTGGCCGATGACATCGTCAACCTCGAACTCATCGGGGAGTTCCAGGCCGCGGCCAGCATCATCGCCGCGTATTACGACACGCGCGACTACGCCAAGGCCCTGCGCGAAATCATGGCGCTGGCCGACCGCGCCAACCAGTATGTGGCCGATGAAAAGCCCTGGGAACTGGCGAAAAATCCCGAGGCGGCTCTTCGCCTGCATGAAGTCTGCACGGTCGCGCTCAACTGCTTCCGCCTGCTGACGCTTTACCTGAAGCCGGTGCTGCCGAAGCTGGCCGAACGGGTCGAGACCTTCCTCGACATTCCACCGCTGGCCTGGACGGACGCGCAAAACCTGTTCATCCGGCATCGCATCAACGCATACAACCACCTGATGACCCGTATCGACTCCAAATCCATCGACGCCATGATCAACGCCAACAAACAGAACCTCGAACCGACCCCTCCGCCGGCGCCTGTACGCCACGCCGAAGCGCAGGCGCACGCCGCCCGGCCCGGTGCCACCCTCCCGGTGGCCGACCCCATCAGCATCGACGACTTCGCCAAGGTCGATCTGCGTATCGCACGTATCGCCAACGCCGAGCACGTCGAAGGCGCCGACAAACTGCTGCGACTCACGCTCGATGTGGGCGAACTCGGCACGCGTCAGGTGTTCGCCGGCATCAAGTCGGCCTACGCACCCGAAACGCTGGTCGGCCGGTTCACCGTGATGGTCGCCAATCTTGCCCCGCGCAAGATGAAGTTCGGCATGAGCGAAGGCATGGTGCTGGCTGCCTCCGGCGACACGCCCGGTCTCTTCATCCTGTCGCCCGATTCCGGCGCCCAGGCCGGCATGAAAGTGAAGTAAGCCCGGATGAAAACACGGCACCTGCTTATTCATGGCCGGGTGCAAGGCGTGTGGTTTCGTGAAGCGATGCGGATCGAGGCCGAACGTCTGAAGGTGAGCGGCTGGGTGCGCAACACACCCGATGGCACAGTCGAAGCCGTGATCCAGGGACCGGCGGCGGCAATTGATGCGCTGATCGAATGGACACGAAGCGGCCCGCCACTGGCGCGAGTCGACCGGGTCGAGGTGAGCGAAACGCAAGGCCAGTTCAGTGGATTCGTGAAGCGGACTGACTGATAACCGATACCCTGACGGGGAATTGCAGGCAAAAAATTGCCCGGCTTTTTGGCCGGGCTGAGTATCCACCTTGGAGGAGGATTGGAGGAGACAACACTGAGTGTGCCATTGCAGCAACCTCAGAGTTATTAGAATAGTCTAATATTTTGATACCCATGTCAACACTTTTTTTGTCGCCTCATCACACGTGTTGGTTGATGCGCAGGTGCTACGCCCCTGCGCACCCCTGAGAGAAGCACACGCGCACGGCAGAAGCCTTCATCCAGGCGCGTCCATCAGGCTTATCAGCCTGCGATGCTGAATCTCGCAGCAAAAAAAAGCCCGACTCAGTGATGAGTCGGGCAGAGTATCCACCAAAGGAGGAGGATTGGAGGAGACAACACTGACCGCCATTGCGGCGACATCAGCGTTATAAGCAGTTTCTAATATTATGTATTGCATGTCAACACTTATTTTTTGAAGCGCCGGATCGGTATGGTCGATCGATCCGTCGTTTTGTTTTTCAGTAAATCACGTTCACGGCTTCGGGTTTGAGCCAACTGCCCAAAGACTCAAGCAGCCTGTCATCGAGCCGCACCCGCCAGTCCTCGCCCAGCCGCACCCGGCAGCGCGCATTGGGGGTGTGGTATTCGACCCACACCGGACACCCGCCTTCCTGCGTTGTGTAAGGCGCGAGCAGTTCGGCCAGTTTGCGACCACTGTTCGATTGGGCATGACACTGCCCATTGCAGGCCAGTTGCAGGCCCTGGGCAAAGCGGGTGCGCGCGCCCGCCAGATCGTAAATGCGTTCCGCGGTGATCCGCACGCCGCCCGAATAGTCGTCGCGATTGACCTTGCCCTCGATGACGAGCAAGGCATCGTCCTTCAGCAGATGGCGGTTCTGCTCGTACAACTCGTTGAAGATCACCACCTCAACCTGCGCCGTCGCGTCGTCCAGCAGCAGGATCAGCATCTTGCCGCGCCGCGTCATCTGCGTGCGGAGCGACACGGCAATGCCGGCCAGCATGACCGGATCGCGCGACGGCTCGAGGCTGTCGAGCTGCCGCTTGGCGAAGCTCGACACCTCGGCCAGATACGACGTGAAGGGGTGGCCGCTGAAGAAATAACCGAGCGCGGATTTTTCCTGCAACAGCTTGTCCTGCTCGATCCACTCCGGCACCTCGACCAGATCCTCGCCGCCTTCGAGCGCTTCACCGAACAGACCCACCTGGCCGCCGCTGCGCGCGGCGCGGTCGGCAGTCTCCAGCGCCGCGCCGACCGAGGCCATCAGACTGGCGCGATGCGTGTTGAGGCTGTCGAAGGCACCCGCCTTGACCAGTGCCTCGAGCACGCGGCGGTTGAGATAGCGCTTGTCGACACGGCGCGCGAGGTCGAACAGCCCCTTGTAGGGACCGTTGGCCTCGCGCTCGGCAACGATGGCGCCGATCGCCGCCTCGCCGCTGCCCTTGATTGCGCCGAGGCCGTAGCGGATCTCGCTCTTGCCGACCGGATCGAAGCGATAACCCGACAGGTTGATGTCGGGCGCCAGCATCGTCAGCCCGTTGGCGCGGCAGTCCTCATAAAAGATCCGCACCTTGTCAGTGTCGGACATTTCCGACGACATCGTTGCCGCCATGAATTCGGCCGGGTAGTAGGCCTTGAGCCAGGCCGTGTGGTACGCCACCAGCGCGTAGGCGGCCGAGTGCGACTTGTTGAAGCCGTATTCGGCGAACTTCTCCATCAGCTCGAACAGGCGTTCGGCCACCTTGGTGTCGGCCCCGCGCTTGGCCGCACCCTCGAGGAAGATCGTGCGCTGCTTGGCCATTTCCTCGGGCTTCTTCTTGCCCATGGCGCGCCGCAGCATGTCGGCGGCACCGAGGCTGTAGCCCGCCAGGATCTGCGCCACCAGCATCACCTGCTCCTGGTAGACGATGATGCCGTAGGTCGACTTCAGCACCGGCTCGAGGTCGGGGTGGAAATATTCCGGCTTCTGCCTGCCCTGCTTGCGCGCGATGAAGTCGTCCACCATGCCGGAGCCGAGCGGCCCCGGCCGGTTCAGCGCCATCAGCGCGATGATGTCCTCGAAGCAGTCCCCCTTCAGCTTCTTTTCCAGGTCCTTGGCCGAGCGCGATTCGGACTGGAACACGGCGGTGGTGTTGCCGTCGGCGAACAGCCGGTACACCGCCGGGTCGTCGAGCGGCAGGTCCTCGAGCCGGAACTGCTCCATCCCCGGATGGCGCTGCACGAAGCGCACCGCCTCGGCCAGGATCGTCAGCGTGCGCAGGCCGAGGAAGTCGAACTTGACCAG
>CAYVOR010000068.1:0-13382 GCA_964452995.1 uncultured Thiobacillus sp. | reverse complement strand
CGCCGGATCGGCGTCGGGGGCCGGTGCCGCGCAGGCGGCAAACGAGCCAACCCCATCCACTGCGCAACCCGCCTGGGCCAAGCGCCTGCATCGCAGGCAGCAACTCACCCACGCCGCGACCACGGCCGCCCACACGCTGCGCGGCGGCGATGCCGGCAGCTCCAGCCCAGGGCCAAGCCTGCGTGATTCCGATTCATAAGGAGAACTTTCATGCGATTCAAAAGACCGCAGGTGCGCTACGCCGACACGCCGCAGCCTGCCACTCCGTACCAATCCGCCGCACAGGTCTGGGACGAGCGCATTGGCTCGGCCCGCGTGCAGGCGAAGAACTGGCGCTTCATGGCATTCGGCTGCCTCACCTTGGCCGTGCTGATGGCGGGCGGCCTGGTCTGGCGCTCGGCGCAGTCCATCGTCACGCCCTACGTCATCGAGGTGGACAGCGCGGGCCAGGTGCGGGCCATCGGCGAGGCCGCGACGCCGTACCGGCCCAGCGATGCCCAGGTGGCATACCACCTGGGCCGCTTCATCGGCCTGGTGCGCTCGCTGTCCATCGACCCGATCGTAGTTCGGCAGAACTGGCTCGATGCCTACGACTACACGACCGACAAGGGTGCCGTGGTGCTCAACGAGTACGCCCGCGTGAACGATCCGTTCGCACGCATCGGCAAGGAATCGGTGACGGTGCAGATCACCAGCGTGACCCGCGCCAGCGAGTCGTCTTTCAACGTGCGCTGGACGGAGACGCGCTTTGTGAATGGTGCGCTGGATCGCACCGAACGCTGGAACGCGGTGATTTCCACAGTGCTGCAAGCCCCGCGCACCGAGCAGCGTCTGCGCAAGAACCCACTCGGCATTTACGTCAACGGCCTGTCGTGGAGCCGCGAACTGGAAGCGAACGAAGGAGCAAAACCATGAATGATCTTTTCCGCAAATCCGCCTTGCCGATGATCCTGCTTGCCTTGTCGGGTTGCGCCACGCAGGGCAAGCCGCCGTCGACCATCTCGCTCGATGAGCCGGTGCAGGCGCAGCCGCTGCCGGAGCCGCCTGCGCCTGTCGAAGTGGTGGCCGTGCCGCAGGTGCTGCCGATGCCGGCGCAGATGAAACCTGTGCCGGATGCCAAGCCCACGCCGGAACCCGCCGATGAAACCGTGCGCGTGTCCCGCGCCAATGCCGAGGCTCGCATCGCGCCCACACGCGAGGGCTACGTCAACGCGATTCAAGTCTGGCCCTTCACGGACGGCGCGCTGTATCAGGTCTATGCGGCCGTGGGCCGCGTGACGGTGGTTTCGCTGCAGCCCGGCGAGGAACTGGTGACGGTCGCGGCCGGCGACACGGTGCGCTGGATCGTCGGGGACACGTCGAGCGGCAGCGGTGAGGCTCTGCGCGTCAACGTGATGGTCAAGCCGATCCGCTCGGGCTTGAAGACCAATCTGGTCATCACCACCAGCCGCCGGACGTATCTGCTGGAGCTGACTTCGACCGAAAAGACGTGGATGGCGTCGGTGTCCTGGGAGTACCCGAAGGACAAGATGCTGGCCTTGCAGCGCCAGGCGCAGGCGGCCAGCGCCGCCGCGCCGGTCGATACCGGCCTGTCGCTGGAGAAGATCCGTTTCCGCTACGCGGTGTTGGGCAGCAACCCGCCGTGGAAGCCGCTGCGCGCCTTCGATGACGGCGAGAAGGTCTATATCCAGTTCCCGCCGGGCATCGCGCAAGGCGAGTTGCCACCGCTGTTCGTGATCGGCGCGCAGGGCGACGGGCAACTGGTGAACTACCGCTTCCGCTCGCCGTACTACATCGTGGATCGGCTGTTCGGCGCTGCCGAACTGCGCCTGGGCGGTGACGGCGGCGACGTGGTGCGTATCGAACGCACGGATGGCGTGGCGCGGAGGAACTGACCATGAGCCAGGACGACACCCCCGACCTCGCCACGCCACAGGCGGGCAAGGTCGCGCCCGAGGCGGTGGCGCTGCGCGCCCAGCCGCGCCCGGTCACGCGCCTGAACCGGCGCACGCTGGCCATCCTCACCGGCGGCCTGTCGGTCGCCGTGCTCGGGGCCACGATCTGGTCATTGCAGCCGCACCGGCGCGCAGGCGAGCAGACCGAGCTGTACAACGTCGATCGCGTGTCGAAGTCCGAAGGGCTGGATGGCCTGCCTTCGGATTACTCCAAGCTGCCGCGAAAGGTGCCGGAGCTGGGGCCGCCGCTGCCAGGAGATCTTGGCCCGGCCATCGTGAAGTCGCAGCAGCCGTTGACGCCAGCCTACGCACCGCCGGGACATGATCCGGCGGATGCGTGGCGCAAGGAGGCCGATGCAGCGGCGAACTCGTCGGTGTTCTTCCGCTCGGGCAACCAAGGCAAGGCCGCAGCGCCAGCGACTGCGCAAGCGGCTGGCCCGGCATCGGCCTTGGCCGGCTTCGACCCGCTGGCCGCTGGCCCGGCCTCGACGGCGGCCCAGCCATCCGACCCGACCGCCGTGCAGAACCGGCAAGACCAGAAAGAGGCTTTCCTGAAAGGCGCCTCTACGGAAACCCGCAATTCCGGCAATCTGCAAATGCCGTCCTCGCCGTACCAGGTCATGGCCGGAACGGTGATCGCCGGGGCGCTGGTGACGGGCATCAAGTCGGACTTGCCGGGCGACGTGATCGCCACGGTGACGGAGCCGGTCTATGACACGGCCACGGGCAAGTTCCTGCTGATCCCGCAGGGATCGCGCATCCTGGGCAAGTACAACAGCCAGGTGAGCTATGGGCAGAGCCGTGTGCAGGTGGTGTGGAACCGCGTCATCCTGCCGGACACGTCTTCGCTGAAGCTCGACAACCTGGCTGGCACTGACCCGGCGGGATATTCCGGCCTGGAGGATGGCGTCGATTGGCATTGGGATCGTGTCTTTGCCGGTGCGGCGCTGACCACGCTGCTGGGCGTGGGCGCCGAACTGGCCGCGCCGGAGAACCGGCAGGACGGCAACCGCATCGTGATCGCCGGGCGCGACAGCGCGCAGGACAGCATCAACCAGGTGGGCCAGGAGATGACCCGGCGCAACATGAACATCCAGCCGACGCTGACCGAGCGGCCGGGCCTTCCGGTGCGGATCATCGTCAACCGCGATCTGGTGTTGCGGCCGTACCAGCCGATGTTCTTCCCGCGGGGAGGAATGCAATGAACACGACCAAGAAGCTGCGGCTCGGGCCGCTGCCCAAGATCGAAAGCGTCAAGCTGACCTTCGCCTGCCCGGCCAGCCTGAAGGCCGACCTTGACGCCTACGCCGCGCTGCACGCGCAGGCGTATGGCGAAGCGGTCGATGCGACGACGCTGATCCCGCACATGCTGGAGGCGTTCATGGCGGGAGATCGGGGATTCCGCAGAGGCAAAGGGGAGGGAAGGCGGAGCTCTTCCCGCGCGGGAGTGCCGGAGGAGCGCTGACGGCCGCTCAGGCTATCAATATAGCGGTGATCGGGGTATGGCTGATCGCTCGGAGCGGCTTTCGTGCCGTGCATTCGCGAAGATGGAGGGGGCAGCAGCGTGGGTCAACCGTTACGAAGCTGGTCCACCTTCGCCGCAATGCGTTCAGTGCAGCGTTCAAGGCTCTTCTTCACGTCGTGCTCCCAAATGCGCATGACTGTCCAGCCCTCGCGACGCAGACTTGCTGTGCGCCGAAGGTCGCGGGCCTTGTTCCCAGAGATCTTTTCACGCCAGTAGGGAGCGAGCTTGTGAGACCACTGATCGAACTTCCATCCGTGCCAGAAGTCGCCATCAATGAATATGGCGAGCCGAATCTTCGTGAAAACGACATCCGGCTTGCCCGCAAGCCACGCTGCATTCACTCGGAAGCGGTATCCACGCCTGTGTAGCTCTTTCCGCACGGCTAGCTCCACTTTGGTGTCCCGACCGCGAATCCGCGACATGGTCATACGCCGCTGTTCGGGCGTCATGTTGTCAGCCATGATGAGGCGTCAGCGGCGACGCTGAGCTCTGGCGGGGGAGTGAGGCCGCCACCTGCTCGAAAACGCTTTCGACGTGGCGATCGATCTCTCCTGTAGTGATCGACTCGAACGACAAGAAGGACGACAGTCGGAGGAAGCGCTTCTGTGCTTCTCGGATCAACTGGCGCCGGGTGAGGTCGGAGTAGATCTGCGATGCGGCCAAAAGACCGGTAGCAATGGAGCCGGGTAGGCCTTCTATGCCGGCGAGCGACGGCCGCTCCATCAACTGAACCAGTTCGTCTTCGCCAAGTGCGCGCAAAAGCTCCGCTAATTGAGAGGCATTAGGTACTCGCGTCGCGAGGTGAAAGGCGCGCCACCAGAGACGCTGAAAGACGTTGCGACGGCCCGCAACAAAGCGCTCAAGCGGGGTTGCTGCATTGCCTGTTCCTCCAAATCGCCATCGAACGATATCAGGCAGCAGGACACAGGACAAAAACTCCCAGACGCCGCCTTTGACTGCTTCCGCAGGCGCCATGTGCATCTGCTGTGCAAGCGCGATGGAGGCCTCGGCATCGAAGGCCGCAGCTTGCTGCTGGCTTGCCGGATTCGGATATCCGGCAGTCGTCGCCAACTGAAGGAGGTCGCTGCGAAGCTTGCTTAGCGCCGCGACTGTCACGCGGGCTCCTCCCGTTGGCGTGTATTCGCAGGCAGCATGTTCGGCCGTCGCTGTACCTGCGAGGGATGGAATTGAGGCCGAGCGAGCTGCATCGGCTATCTGAAGGGCAATGTGGTGTGGGAGCTGAGGAAAGAGAGTCACCATTCAGCTCCAGAACAGCCTGAGCCGGCCCTGCAAGTCGGTGCTGAAGTAATCAGGCCTCTGGTTCGCGGCGGCGGCCAAGCCCCCGATGCCGTCGCCGGGAAACAGCATTTGGATCATCACGTAGATGATCCTGCCGCAACTTCCGTCAGCGTAATCGCCGTCGCGCTCGATAAAGTCCTCGCTCGCCAGTGCGCCAAGAATCAGGGCCTTGGCGGTGTCGAAATAGATTGAGGAGCGGATCGCCGACGCTTCGGCATTCGGCGATTCGCCTGACACCGCATGCACTACCCGGGGGTGCGCAGCGTTGATGAGCAGGCGGACTGAGCCGAGAAAAGGCTGCTCCAAGGCAAACACGTTCCAGGAAAGCCGCCATCCCGCCTCTGGATTTGCCCAATAGCCCTTGCTGAAATCGACCACTTCAACCGGAAAGAATGAATGCGACGAATCCAGCTGAATCGTCTGTCTTTCCTGCAGCAGCACCGCACCGGCATGCTGCGCCGAGAGTGGTGGACCGGAATTCTGTCGGACAGCCACCAAGATTGTGGTGTCGATATGCAGCGCTCCTGCAATGTCGCTGCCGGCAATGTCCCCCGACAGTTCGACAAGGCACGTGTCGTCGCCGTCGGCTATGGGAATTCTGGCGAGACTGCGGCGCAGCATGGTGCCTGGACTAGACCAACCTGCTGCCGCCAGCAACGGAACATTTCCGGCAAGGCCGCAGTCGGCCCGCAAGCCGGCAGCGTCAATGATCACCTCTCTGCGCAATCGGAGAACGGAGCCGTAGTCGAAGCCGGACAGCATGGGAGGAAGAGGCGAGGGCGGCTCTGCCGATAGAACTTCCCAGTGTCCCGCCGTGAGCCGGTGGGCGGCGGCGCGCTTGTAGGGAACGGCGGTTGCAGTTTTCATCCTTGCGCTCCAGGTTCCGCCCTGAGTGCGACGGAAATCATGGCGTCGGGAGGAATGCTCACTACAACAGCCCATGTACCGCCATTGGCCGGAATCTCGCAACTGACGGTTCCCGTCGTCGCAGCAATTCCGCTTGGATCCATCCACCTCATTACCTTCGGCTGTTGTGCACCTTCAGGGGGATCGCTTTCGAAGCCGTCAGCAATGACCACCTTGGGCAACGCGAAGACTCGCACCGATGTGCCGTCCGGGCTAGATGCTTCAAAGCGGGCCACCATCACCGCAATGCCGTCGACCAGCTCGATTGCCGGTTCACCCACAAACGAAACCTGCGGGGCTGCTGCGACTCTGCGCCCCATACCGGATCGTCCGCCAGCACCGCCGCCCTTGGATATGGTCGACCCATTCGCACGGGCTGGGCCCGCGGCATCAGGGCTCAGCGACGGCACAAGCCCGCCGAGCAGACGTGAGAAGCTCGCCACCGAATACCCTCCCGCTCCCGCCGCCTCGACCAGGTGGGGCGCCGCGAAAGCCTCAATGGCTTCCTTCACCCTGCGTAGTGCTACCCGCACGTATGTTTTTTCAGACGCATCCAGAAGCAGATCGGGAATCCAGTCGTCATGAGTCGGCGGCTCAGCGTGGGCAAACGCGACATCTGCGCTACCGTCAATCCGAAACACGCCTGCATATTCGGCCAGTTCATAAGGGACCAGAGGCCCCTCAAGGTACTTCACCACGAAGTTCGGGGCACGCATCAAAGCGATGTGGCGCAGCGGCCGCCGAAGACCGCGCTCATACAAGCCGGTGCCTTCGTCTTCACGCCCGCTGTCGGCTGGCTGTGACCCCATCAGGGCAGTAGGCTGTCGAACGAGCGCAAGATGGCCTAGCAGTTTCTTGGGCCGCTGCGATGCGATGGGCTCCAGCACCGCGCTGCCGGACGGCGCTTTGGCGGAAGCTGCAGCGAAAGCGCGCGCCAATAGCGCCAGCTCTGGCTCTTCGTGCACCGTTGGCAGCGGCACCTCGCGGCCCTCGCAGTGGACGCTGAACGACATGGTTGGCGTCTGGTCGGGCCCGTCGATGAGCTTTGGCCAGAAGTAGTCCATGATCGCGCGCCCCATTTGATGCAGTACCTGTTGAGGTGCAGCGTCTTCAAAGTCCGGGGCGAGAACATAAACGGTCGTGCCACATGCATCTGGGCCGCGCTCGACGCCGCCGAGCAGCAGCGCCAGCGCGTCGGCCTCGGCGCCCAATATCGGATCAACGACTCCGTCCGGTGCCATGCGCCCCCACCAGTGTCGGCCGGTGAAGCGCTGGCCTTCAGGGCCGTGAGACTCGAACTGCGGTCCCAATGCGGCAGCCATGAATCTCGACTCCATGCCGTGCCCGTTGCTGAAGCGGGTGTGGACGCAAATGGTTTTCAGCGAGCTGGCGAGAAAGTACGCCGCTTTGCCAAAACCATAGGTCCCCCCTGCGTATGCGCGGTTCGGCGGCCGCCCGATGTAGCGCATGAAGTCGACGAAATTGGTTGACTCACCCGGTTGCGGTACCACATTGCCACGGGTGGGGCCGCTGAGTCCGCGTGTGCCGAAATCGCTGACGGCGAGTATGGGAAAGTCGCCATCTCCAAGAAGGCGGGCTTGAACATCGACAGCGGAGGGCACGCTCTCAAATACCTGGGCCGCCAGTGCTTGACGTGCGTCCCGGTCGAGCAGGTATCCATCAACCTGGAACTGAACCCCGCCTGCGAGTGCGAGTCTTGCATCCCAGCTGTTTTGCACTGCTTCGCGAACAAGAAGTGTGAAGCGGTCCGCGCGAGGTCGGCCGAGCTGGTTCGATACGCCCTCCGCCGCGGCACCGCCCGTCGCAGAAAACAGCTCAGACTGCAGGTTCAGCGGCGCCGCCATCGCGGACTCCTGCAAACGCCGCGTGGAGGCTGTCCAGCATTTCCGGATGCAGTGGTGCAGACCGGGAGGCGGCAAGGTCGATGGTGTAGTGGATGTCCGAGACCCCGACCGCAAGTCCAGGGGGAGAGAAAGATGCTCCGGTCAGCCGCGGAAACGATGCAGCCACTTCGTAGATTCGACTATCGACGACGTCGATTCGAATCTGTTGGTAGTGGGCTTCATCGCGCAGGTCATATCCGACTTGGGACAAGCGGCCCAGCAATTCGCGGCGATCAACACCTGTGTCCAGAACCGACTGGATCAATTCCGGCACGGTGGCGCCCGATGCGCCGTTCAACTCCAAGCGCATGGCACACAAATACAGCCGGGCATCGCGGGGCTGCTCCAGCTGCGTCAGGCCGTGTACGCGGAACTTCCATTCATCTCGGCGCGCCGTGGTTTTGACCTCCAGGGCACAGCCCTCTATCGTGAAGTCATGCCGTGCTCCGTGCGGCCCCTGCCAAGCCGAGAGTCCCTGGGGGCTCTTTGCCGCTATGTGCGCCAAGTGCCATAGTTCGCCGAACAGCCCGCACAGGGCTTCCATGGGCAAGACGTTCGACGCCTCACGATCCAATAATTCGCGCCAACGCTGAAGCGTTTGATGACAGGCCTGCAGGGGCTGGATCGCACGGCTACGCAACAGGCCAAGCACTTCTTCGGCGAGATGGGCAAAGACGCTGTTGAGATGTGGCTTTTGACAAGCGAGGTCGAGGTACTGCCGTTGCCCGGAGTCATCGATCAGGGGCCGGGTGGTGAGATGCACGCCGCCGCTACGCCGGTCGTGTGCAGCGGGAAAGTCCGCGGCGACGGGAACCAGCACATGCCGAAGACCCGATGCATCGAGTGCCAGCAGCACAGCGCCGTCAGAAGTGTTTAGCGCCGTGTCGAAGACGCGGAACTCCCCGCGCGTTGGACTACCGGTGCTTAGTTCCAGCTGGCGCCATCCTTCGTCTGTAGTCCAGGTCCCTCCGCTCGTCATTCGTCGGTCTCTGCCATATCTTCGAGATCGTCGATGTCGATCTGCTCGCTGTCGACATCCGGCAGTTCGACAGTCATATAGTCCTGCGGCGTCAAATCGTTCTGCGGCACATCGGGGAATACCAGTGCGAGACCGACAACGTGTTGGACGGCGCCGAGCAGTGCGCGCTGGCTGCTCCCTTGACGCGGCATCGAATCCTTGCTGATTGGGTAGAGCAGCAGCAAGCCCCTGTCCGGCGCAGCTTCATCGCGGAGGTCGCGCAACTCATCGCGATCCTTTCCACGCAACTCAGTCGCTGGTCGCGGCACGTCGATCGCAACGTCGGTTTCCGACATCAACGCCTTGATGTCGACAACCTGCGGGCCTCTCTCCCGCAGTGAACGTGCGCGGTTGACTAGAGGCACTTCGGCACCCAGTCCGAGGTCGATTGTTCCGAGCGCTGGTACCGGCTCGGATCGTGTGACAACGGCAACCGTCCAGAGAGTGATATGCCCGCGCTGATTCTGTTCTCGGATGTAGCTTTGCACCAGACCCTTTGGCATCTCGCTGTTGCCTGGATCAATGGCGTATTCGTTCAAGAATTGAAGCACCTGAGCCGAAGGGACGTCGAAGAAGACCTTGTGCGGCTTGTCCGTCACCGTTGCGGCTTGAATTCCGGCCGCCTGCACGCGTGCAATTAGATCGCGCGTCGCCTTGAGGTTCTGGTCGAGCCAACTCTGGTCTTCGTGGCGAAAGACGATCGTCTGCACTTCTCGCGCATTGAAGGCCATCTTGGCCTGCACCGCGTGCTGCATCTTGAGCTTGGCAGTGATGGCCAGTGCCGGGTGCTGGCGGATGCGAACGGCAAACTCCATCGGAGTGACATCGCCGTTCTTGTAGCGGGAAATGTCCTGGCGGATTTCGCGTTCGACGCTGGCCAAGTCGTAGAAGTAGTCGCGCAACTCTTCCGTCATCCACACACGGGCAAGATCGCCGTAACCCGGTCTGTAGCCGAACCAACGCCCCATCTGCAGCAGGGTGTCATAGGCGGATGCCGACCGGACAAAGAAGCTGACGGTCAAACCTTCCAAGGTGAGTCCGCGCGACAGTACATTGCCGCCGATCACGATATAGATGCGGCCGTTTCCGTCGGCATCCGGCTGATAGTCCACTCGGTCGAGGGTGGGGCTGCTGCCATTCTCGACCTTTGACTCGGTCCGTTTGAGTACCGTTGTCATGTGCGTCATCAAGTCGTCGAATGCAACCGGCTCCAGGTCCAGCATCCGCGAAGGCAGCTCTGCCTGCTCGCGCAGCCAAAGTGCTTCGAGTTCAGCCATCAAAGCCACGTCGCCCTTCTGAACCAGCTTCAGTACCGTGCTTTGAAACGCATCAACGGCACCCTTGGCATTTCGATGCACCGCCGCATATTGGGTTGTATGGATGAGCATGGTGACGTGTTTGCCGCGCTGGCCACGCACCTGGCGTGCTGCGACGGCCATCCAGAAAAACAGCATTGCTTCGCGCAGCGTCGCTGTGATTTCCGGAGTGAACGTGAACCGCGCGTCTCTGCTCGGCGGCTTCAACTGTGTGCCTTCGTGGTCGGGAACTAGGCGAATGACATTCAGGCCATCCACCGGCTCTTCGTTCTCGTCCACGGGCGCGCGCCCGAAGATTTGCTCTGCACCGAAGTATCCCTGCCCGCGAGGCAGATCGACAATGAAGTCCCTGGGGTAAAGGTCTTCGGGCAGTGAAGGATCGATAAAGAGGTTGGCGAAGGGGGTGGCCGTATAGCCAACGTAGGCTGCTTTGGGGAGGTCCTGCAGCAGCTTCACTATCAGTTCGTTGATCTTGGTTCGCTCGTCCGGTTTCGGATGCGAGTTGGGGCTGGCTTGGTCGGCTTCATCATCAATGATCAGAACGGGACAGGCGCGAAGGACTTCGGGTCGCGCACCTGTAAGCCATTTGTGCAGGCGCTTAAGCCGGCCGCTGTTTTTCTTTACGACGCCCAGTACCTTCGTGGAGTGCTTTTCGGTAAGAAAGGAGTTGACGTTGGTGTTGGCAGCGAAATCGTCCTGCACATCTGTCACGGTGATCCAATGCTCCAGGTTGGCAGCAATAAGATCTTCGTCGATGCGCAGCTGCGTTTGGTAGCGTAGGACGTTGTTCATCCCTGACAGCACGATGATGAATCGATAGCCAACATCGGCAGCCTTGGCAATGACCGCAGTGAAGCTGGCCGTCTTGCCGCTCTGCACGTGCCCGAGTACAAGCCCCCGCGTTCGGATCTGCGCCTTGCCGGGAGGATCGAGCAGCGATACCACACGGGTCGACGCTTCGTCGATATCCTTGATTGCTCCCGGGTCCCATCCCTTTTCCTTCAGGTGCTTCTCGTAGGAGTGCCACAGCTTGTCCGAGGGATCTGGGCCGAGATACCACGGATCAAAATGCTTGTTGTAGATGCTGCCCGGCTCTTTCATCGTCCATACGCGGCGACTGGCATCACGGTACTTCTGCAAGGCCTGCTCGACCAACGCCGGAGGCAACAGCGTTGAGAGGCGTGCGGCCGCCTCCTCGGGAGTCCGCCCGGCTCGCACTGAATCGAGGATTTGTTCGGCCACCTGGCCGACTTGATCATTAGTTCCATCGCTTAGCGGCATGTACTCCCCCTGTTTGAAATTCTTGCTTTCAGAGATCGAGGATGAACTCTGCGACGGCTTTCGTGACACTCGGACAGACTGCGTTGGCAAGCTGCTGCTGCTTGTGCATCAGGCCGCCTTCAATACCCGACGCCGTCCCCGCGAAGCGGAACCAGTCGGGAAAGCTCTGCAGCCGCGCCGCTTCGCGAAGCGAGAGACCTCGGTGTTGCGAGGGATGAATGATCATGCTCTTGCGATAGTGGCCGATGGTAATTGCCGGTTCGCTCCAGGCCAGTCGCCGATAAATGTTGCTGTGCGTGCGCTCCACATCTGCATAGTTGGTCATCAGATCGCGCACCGCCTGCCAGTTCTGCCCTTGGCCAATGCCCTTGTACCGCTCAATGACGTAATCGGCATGCCTTGAGGTGACATGATCCCAGATGACGTTCTTTGGTGCGCCTGCCCGCATGGATCGAAGGAATGCGTTCTGCTGCAGGCGTGCTGAATCCTCCTCGTAGGGGCGTTCAGCCAGGTCGTCTCCGTTGCCGAGCTTGGGCAGGTCTGCTATTGCATCGTTGACCGTCACAAACGCCTTGCCCGTGCCTGGGCCGTGGGTCGGCCGTGGAAAAGGCCCCCACTTGCCGAAATCCTCCGGCGAATAGCCGACATCCTTGTGAATGCCTAGTAGGAAGAACCGATTCCGATTCTGCGGGGCTCCATACCAAACAGCGTCCAGCAGCTTCGGAAATACGAGATACCCCATGTCTGCGAGCCGCTCCAGAACGTGTGCGGCAACGCTGAGATCTGAGTCGGACTCATCCCTGGGCGTCCAAAGGATTCCCTGGACGTTCTCCATCAACAGTACCTTGGGCGCCATGTGAGACACACAGTCCAAGAAGGCATCCACCAGTCGGTTATTGGGATTGGAGCTCGACCAGCTGTTTCGATTTGCACTGGAAAAACCTTGGCATGGCGGTCCGCCGATCAACACGTCAACGTCACCACGTTCTTTGGCCATCGCCCCGAGCCGCATTCTGACTTTGTCGGAACACAGGTCCATGGGGGAGTACTCTGCCGGTGTTGTCTCGGTTGGAGTCAACCCAGCCTTTTCCATGAATGCGTGGTTCTGCCTCAGCGTCTGCGTGTAGATCGGATGGATTTCAGCCGATCCGGCAATGCGATAGCCGCGTCCGCCTGACGCCTTTGCACTAAGGAAGCCAAGCCCCATACCCCCGGCTCCTGCAAACAGCTCTACTATGTTGAGCGTCTTCTTCCCAGCCGTCAGAAGGTGTTTGAGCTGCGCAGGTTGATCGGGTAGCTGCAAATACTGGTTGGCTGCTTTGGCATCGTGTCCGGCGGCGATCTTGCGATTGGCACGCACAAGTATGTCAAGCGATGCTGTCTTTTCCTCTGTATCAGGAAGACGTGCGAGTACTGCAGTCGCTGCCCCCGTCCGCTTAGCCTTGCGGACCGCGAGGCGAATCCATCGTGTCCATGCAAGCAGTTGAGCAAGCTTCTTGAGCCCATCCTCCAACTCCAGCGAGGTCATGCCGACAAGGATGCCGCGCTGATATCCCTTGATGCCGCCTATCGACAATGCAAAGCAGGTCAGGTCTGCAATGCCCCCCAATTCCGCTTTGCCTAGGTTGGCTGCATAACACTCGGAATCGCCCGCTGGTCTGCTGAGATTGACCTGCTGCCAACTCGCTGTATCCACCCGCTCCTTAGGAGGGGAGGAGCGGATTCCTTCCCGAGCCCGCGCAAACTCTACCCTGCGCGTTGGATCGACTTCTACAACGTAGTGGAGCCCGTTGCGGCTCGATTCCAAGCGTTCTACGAATTGTGCCGCGGCTACTGTGCGAAAGCTGCAAACGACGACACCGCTGCGTGCCTTTGCCAATTCAAGCAACGCCATAGCCGTGTCTGCGCGCGAGGATTCCCCATCCAGCTCCAGCTCTTGCTCGGCCGCGAGTACGTCCCCGCCAAGCCGGTAAAGCCTCATGTGCGGCGTGCCGGTTTTCTTACCCTGAGCGCGCAAGTGGCCCGCTACCTCTTCGAGAATCCAGATCGGCCCCAGACCGGCAGTCGCCGAACCGACGCCTGCCAGCACCTGCGGCTCGAATATGTGTGGCGCAGTTGGCTTTGGGAAGGTCTGCACAACCCCCGCCCCAGTGCGAGTTGAAGCGTGAATGTTCAACA
>CAYVOR010000067.1:0-13511 GCA_964452995.1 uncultured Thiobacillus sp. | reverse complement strand
TCCTGGATCAGGTCGAGGAACTGCAGGCCGCGGTTGGTGTATTTCTTGGCGATCGAGATCACCAGGCGCAGGTTGGCCTCGATCATCTCGCGTTTGGCGCGGCGCGCCTTGGCCTCGCCGGTGGACATCTGCTTGTTGATGTCCTTCAGGTTCTTGATCGGCAGGCCGACGCGATCCTGCATCGCGATCAGCGCTTCCTGGTGCGCCTTGACTTCGTATTGCACTTTGGCGAGCGTCGAGCAATAGGCCTTCTTGGCGGCGATTTCCTTGTCCAGCCAGGCCAGGTTGGTTTCGTTACCGGGGAAGGTCTTGATGAAGTGCGGACGCGGCATGCCCGAGCGGGTGACGCAGAATTCCATGATCTTGCGTTCGTGCGAGCGCACCTCTTCCACTGCCGTGCGGATCTGTTCACACAGGTTGTCGACCTGACGCACCGAGAAGCGGATCGCCATCAGGAGTTCGGTGACTTCGGACTGGGCTTTCATATGCTGTGGGCTGCCGAGGCCGAACTTGACATGGGCAGCCTGTGCTTTTTTGTAAGCCTTGCGGATGAAGTCGAATTGCAGCAGGGCTTCGGCCCTGAGTTGCGCCAGATTGGCCGCTGCAAGTTTGGCGCTGGCTTCCTCATCGTCCTCTTCATCATCCGCATCGTTTTCGGCGTCGGACTTTTCTTCCTCTTCAGCGGCAGCTTCGGTTTCCATCTCGACGAAGCCGTCGATCAGTTCGTCGATGCGCATCTCGTCTTTTTCGACCTGTGCCGCCATGTCCAGGATTTGCTGGATGGTGAGCGGGCACGACGAGATCGCCTGCACCATGTGGCGCAGGCCTTCCTCGATGCGCTTGGCGATTTCGATTTCGCCTTCGCGCGTCAGCAGGTCGACCGAGCCCATTTCGCGCATGTACATGCGCACGGGGTCGGTGGTGCGGCCGAATTCGGAGTCGACCGTCGTCAGCGCCTGTTCGGCTTCGGCCACCACGTCTTCGTCGGCGACGGCGGGGGCGGCCTCCTGCATCAGCAGGGTTTCGGCATCCGGCGCTTCGTCATAGACCTGGATGCCCATGTCGTTGATCATGCTGATCACGCCTTCGATCTGGTCGGCGTCCAGCACCTCGTCGGGCAGGTGGTCGTTGATCTCGGCGTAAGTCAGGAATCCCCGTTCCTTGCCGAGGATGATGAGGTTCTTCAGCTGGGTACGACGTGCTTCCGCCTCAACCGGCGTCAACTCTTTCAGGGGGAGCAGCGCTTCGGGTTTCTTGGCGCCACCACCTGGTTTTCTTCCACGTACAGCCACAGGTTATTCTCCGCTTAGGTCCGCCCCCGCGTATGCGCATGGACAGAAAAAATCTTTTCGAAAACCGACAATTGTACCGTAAACCGGCGCGTTGTCTTGACGTTTATGACAAGCTAGGAACGTGCCAGTTCAGTCAATTCCTGACGTTCGCTGGTGCTCAAACTGTCGAGCGGACGCGTCGCCAGTTCCTGTTGTCTCCGCCTGCGCCAGTCGTCACGCAGTTGTTTGATGGCGCCATCGAACTCCGCGTTCCAGTCCCAGGACTCGTCCTTGTCGAGCAGATCCGTCATTAATTCGTCGATCAAGGCTTCCAGTACGCCGCCCCTGGCCGCTTCGCTCAGGGTCTGCGGCTTGAGTGGACCCACCTCGCGCAACCAGGCCATCAGCTCGCCCACCAGCCGGCTCATCGGGTCGTTTTCGTCGAGCCAGCAGGTTTCCACTTCGGCGACACGCTGTGGATTCATCAGCAAAGTACGTGCCAGACTGCGCACGCGCGATGGCGCAGGACGGCGCTGCGGGCGCGGGAGAGGGCGTCGCCCCGCAACGGGTTTGAGCCCCAGATGGCTGAGTTCGTCTGCCGGAAGATGCGCAAGTTCCGCAATGTGCCGCTGGATCAGGCCGGCCAGCAGCGGTGCGCTGATTTTTTCCAGCAGCGGTTTGGCCGCCTTGATCAGGGCAGCCCGGCCTTCCTGGCTGTCGAGCTTGCGGCCGCGTGCCAGTTCGCGCACCAGAAAGGCCGACAATGGCAGCGTGTCGGTGTCCAGCAAATGCAGAAAGGCATCGCGGCCGCGCGTGCGGATGGTGCTGTCGGGGTCTTCGCCTTCGGGCAGAAACAGGAAACTGACTTCCTTGCCATCCTGCAGTGCCTCCAGCGAGTTTTCCAGCGCGCGCCAGGCCGCCTTGCGGCCGGCGTTGTCGCCGTCGAAGGCGAAGATCAGCCGGTCGGTCTGGCGCAGCAGGGTGCGGGCATGGATCGGCGTGGTGGCGGTGCCGAGTGCGGCCACCGCGAACTCGACGCCATGCTGCGCCAGCGCCACCACGTCCATGTAGCCTTCGACCACGATGACGCGTCCGGCCGCCTTGATCGCGGCGCGTGCCTCGAACAGGCCGTACAGTTCCGAGCCTTTGTGAAACAGCGGGGTTTCCGGTGAATTGAGGTATTTTGGCTCGCCCTGGTCGAGAATCCGTCCGCCGAAGCCGACGATCTGGCCTTTGATGTTGCGGATGGGGAACATGATGCGGTCGCGGAAGCGGTCGTAGCGGCCGCGCTCGCCATCAATGACAAGGCCCGAAGCGGCGAGCGCATCCGCCGTGTAATCGGCAAAAACCTGTTTCAGCGGCGAACCATCGGGTGCGTAGCCGATGCCGTAACGGGCGGCGATGGCACCGGTCAGTCCGCGCCGCTTCAGGTAGTCGATCGCGCGCGGCGTCTGCTTCAGTTGCTTTTTATAGAACTGCGCCGCCTGTTCGAGCGCGTCCCACAGTGCGGGCGGGGGCTTGGGACGCTCGGGCTCGCCGGATTCGGGTACCGGCAGGCCGACATCTTGGGACAATGCCGCCACGGCGTCGGGAAAGCCCATGTGCTCGTATTCCATGAGAAAACCGAGCGCCGTGCCGTGCGCGCCGCAACCGAAGCAATGATAGAACTGCTTGGTCGGACTGACGGTGAAGGAAGGGGTCTTTTCGCTGTGGAAGGGGCAGCAGGCCTGGTAGTTCTGCCCGGCTTTCTTCAGCGGCACGCGACGGTCGATGACGTCGACGATGTCGACGCGGGCGAGCAGGGTGTCGATGAAATCGCGCGGAATCATGATGACCGCATGATAAACCCGGCGGCCGCCGGGCAGGGATTCAACCCGCGAGGCGGGCTTTGATTAGCGCGGACACCTGGCCCATGTCGGCGCGGCCGGCGAGGCGGGGTTTCAGCAGTCCCATGACCTTGCCCATATCTTTGACGCTGGTGGCGCCGGATTCGGCGATGGCCGCAACCACCGCGGCTTCGATCTCGCCAGCGGAGAGTTGTTCGGGCAGATAGGCCTGCAGCACAACGAGTTCGGCCTGTTCAGCGGCGACCAGGTCGTCCCGGCCGGCAGCCTGGAACTGGCTGATCGAATCCTTGCGTTGCTTGATGAGTTTTTCGACGATGCTGCTGACGGCGCCGTCATCCAGTTCGATGCGCTCGTCGATTTCTTTCTGCTTGATGGCGGCCAGCAGCATGCGGATCGTGCCGAGGCGCACTGTATCTCTGGCGCGTTGCGCCTCATCAGGATTATTGCGGCCACGCATGGCTGCTTTCATGTCGTCAGTAATACGGGCTTTGAGCGACATGGGTGAAGCGGATTCTGCGTTGACGAAGAATCAATACATCTTGGGGGGGAGTTGCTGGCTGCGCAGGCGCTTGCTCTGGCGCTTGACCGCAGCGGCCAGCTTGCGCTTGCGCTCGGCGGTGGGCTTCTCGTAGAACTCGCGGGCGCGCAGTTCGGTCAGCAGGCCGACTTTTTCGATGGAACGCTTGAAACGACGCAGGGCGACGTCGAACGGCTCATTTTCTTTGACTTTGACGCTAGGCATGTGAAGAGTGCTTCCTGAGAAGCTTTCTGTTACGGGAAAACGCGGAATGATAGCAACTCTTTCAGGATATTTCCAGCAGGATTTTCCGGACTGCGACAATGAGACGGCGCAGCCTGGCAATGACGCATACTGGGGGCGCCATAGATCATTGAAATAGCGGGAGCAGATTTCGATCGGACGGCTTACCGAATATAAAGGACGCCGACCCGACGCCCCCGTTGTTGCCCCCGCCATTTTGTTGTGAATCGTCATGTCTGAAGCCAATCCTGAATTGCAGAAAGAAGTCGCCGGACTCATCGTTTCTGTCCTCAATCTCGATATCAATCCGGATGACATTCAGCCTGACGCCCCCCTCTACGGCGAGGGACTCGGACTGGATTCCATCGATATCCTGGACGTGGCACTGGTGGTTTCCAAGCATGTCGGCTACCAGTTGCGTGCCGATAATGCGGACAACGTCCGCATTTTCAGTTCGCTTGCCAACCTGGCCCGACATATTGCGGCGAACAGGACAAGCTGGGGATCAGCACCAGATGGCTGGTCGAAGGTGCCATTGCGTCCGTCACCCTGTGGACGAGGAGGCGTTGGCTTCGGCAGCCGGTGGGGCATTGGACGGCAGGAAATGCGGGGCATCGCGTAATTCATCGATGAAGTACCGTGCCAGTTCTTCGGTGAAGGCCCCGGCCTTGTCCGGCGGCTCAAAGCGGCGGCCGAGCCGGATGCGATAGGTGATCGGCATCGCCGGACGCCGGAACAGCGGCCAGCCCTTGCTGAGGTAGGGCGAATCGGTCTCGATGAATACGGTCTGGATCGGCACCCGGGCGCGACGGGCGATGAGTGCGGCGGTGCCCTTGCAGGCATTGATCGGCCAGCGTGTGGTGCGGGTGCCTTCGGGGAAGATCAGCAGATGGCTGCCGTTTTTCAGCTCGGCCACTGCCTGCCTGATCATGCTCGGCTGCGCATCGTTGCGGATATAGCCCGCGAGGCGGGCGCCGGCACCGAGAAAGACGTTGTCGACGATATCGGCTTTCATGATGCAGGCCATGTTGGGCAGGCGCGAGATGACCATGACGGCATCAAGCAGGCAGGGTTGGTTGGGCGCGATGATCAGCGGACCTTTGTCGCGCAGGGTGTTCAGCTCGTCGAGGTCAAGGCGCACAGCCCCGATCAGGGAAAGTGCATTCAGGTAGAGGCGAAAGCCGGTGGTGATGGCCCAGCGCCCGAGGGGGTCGGTCCAGCGTTTGGGCAGGAGGTAATAAAGCGGAACGGACAGTGCCGACCAGGTCAGCGAAATCGTGCAGAGCAGTCCCGGTCAGAACCATAGCGCAAAATATTCGTAGAGCCGGTGCAACCAGCGTCGCGGCAGACGGGGTGACGAAATCAGGCTTGCGTTCACTCGAGCGCCTCTACGCGGGTGGACGATTCGCCGAGGATCCAGGCGATGCCGACACCGGCGGCAAAGTAATGGTCGCGTTTGACCAGCGGGCTGTCGGCGAAGGTAGCGCCTGCGAGGCTGTCACAGCGTGCAAATGCGCCCAGCCAGTATTTCGGATAGCGCTTCGACAACGACATCAGGAACTGGCTGCCCGCGTAGCTGCCCTTGGCATCGTAGGCTGGACGGTCGGCCGTGGCGTACTGCGGCGCCACTGAATAGAAATAGTCATGGTTGCGCGCCGAGCCGACGATGGGGCCGACAAGCAGTCCCAGATTCCAGCCAGCAAGCCCACCGACATCAAGGATGTCGAGGTTGAGACGCGGCGAATACACCCAGCCGACGTCGTCCATCCCGCTCTTTACGGTGATGGCAGCGCGGACGGGCAGGCGCAGGTCGAGTGTGTAACGCCGGTCATCGGCTCGCCACAGGGTGAGGTCCAGCGAGGGACCGATTTCCACCGTTGGATGCAGATCCGGCATGCCTTGGCGGGCGCGACTGTCGTCGCTGTTTACCGGTAGCGAGGCTCCGACGCTGACGTTGAGCTCGATGCTGTCGCTGTCGAAGAAGGTGCCGCGAACGCCGTTGCGGTCGGCCTTCAGGAAGGTGCCGCGATAGATCACGTAGGGAAAGGGAATGGCGTACAGGCTGGATTCATCCGAGCCGCGATAATCCGGAAAGGACAGGGCGCTCATGCCGATGCCAAGTTCCCACAGCGCCTTGTCGGCGGCGCACGCATGCCCGGCGGACAGACTGGCGAGTAGCAGCGTGGCAAGCGGGAAAAGGCGATGGCAAAGGGACATGGCAGGTTTCCGTTCAGCTATCCAGTCGAGCGGAGCCGATGGCATGGCCGCCGAGGCCTCAATTTCGACCAACAGGTCGGCGCGGCAGACATCCGCCTGCAGGAAGACGATCGACACCTGGCCGCCGATGAACTGTGAGATTTCGTGGCGTACGGCAACCATGTCTTCAGCGTGCCGGACATAGACCTTGTAGGCAAGTTGATCGAGACGGAAGTCGCCGTCCGGCGCCCGATGGTTGGCCTCGGCAACAATGGCTGCAATGTTGTGCAGGCATTCCCGGGTCTGCGCCACCACATCGCCAGGGTGCAGGGTCTGATGGCCAACGATGCTGGCTGTGCCCGAGATGAACGGCATGATGCGTCCACCCAGTCTGACGCGTCCCGCGCGTGCGAAGGTTGGGCTGCGGGGTCCGTACTCGCTGGGGTAATGGTAGGCGCTGACCTGGCGCGGGTTCTCGATGCCGGTCATGTCCACACGCTGCCAGGAAGGCAATTTGCAGGCCGCCGCTGGCGGATCCGAGTGCGCAGGCAGCGGGCACATTGCCGATGACCGAGCGGCCGCGGGCAAGGAAAGCTTCCTGACGCCCGAAATTGAACTGGCGATAGCGTTCGAGCGCATGGCTTTCCCGGTTGATCGCCGGGAAGTAGTTCCAGACGCGCAGCATGGATGGATAGCCGAGAGTGTCGAGCAATTCGAAGATGGGCTGATAAGCGGCTTCCGTGCTGGCCTGCAACGGCGGACACGCATTACCGGATGGGTCTCCGGCGGCTTCGTCCAGGCTCATGCAGCCGAACAGCAGGGTGTCACCCTGACGGTAGCGGATAGGTCCACGCTGACCGGATTGCAGCGGTTCATGGCTATGCCAGATTTCGCAAACTGGTGCGTCACCCGGCGGCAACGCCATGTCCACCACCAGCAAAGGCAGATCCGGGGCGTTGCGCACGAGGACCGGATGAGCAAAGAAGACGCCGCCCAGCACCCCGGCATATTCGTCCTGAGTCAGCCGGGTGAGCTGCGATGCGGGCAGGATTTCCAGCCGCAGAATCGATTCTGCAGGCGTCATCGGCACGTGACCTCGTCTGTATCTTCGATGGTCTGAATATTCATCAAAAAGTTACGCATGGCGGGATTGGTGACGCGGTCGATGAACCAGCATCGCCAGGTTTCGCTGCGACCGTCGTCGTGCTGCGCCTGAACGAGGACACTTGCGTCATCCGGCAGGAATTCCACCTCGCGCGCACGGCAGCCTTCCATGACCTTTGCGCCCCTGGCGGCATCGCGAATCAGAATTTCGTCGAACCCGGACCGGCGTAGCTGGAAGGTCCGCGGCATGGATTTGTCCCAGGCCTCGGCAAATTCGAAGCGCTGCCGATGTTCGTGCCTGGGTGAGACGAATTCCGCCCCCGCTTTTCCATGCCGATCGCCCCCACCTGGTCCAGCACCCCCGGCTTTTCGAACAGCGGCAGGCTGGCCGGCAACAGGGATTCGCCAGTGTGGAAACGGGGGGGATGTGCCTTTTCCAGCAACGTGACCTGGTGGCCCTGTTGCGCCGGCAGCGTGGCAGCCGTCGAGCCCGCAGGGCCGCCGCCGATCATCAGGACATCGCAATGCTGTTCGTCAGGGCTGTTCGTCAGGGCATCGTGCGGCATCACGCTTTCCTTGGTTGATGGCGACGCTGCGAAAAGCCATTTCCGCAAAGGCTGACAAAAATGCGCATTTTACCGGGACACTCCGCATTTCAGATACCCGAATCCCAGGGCGTGCCAGCCGCGTTATCATGCGGAGCCTTGAATCCGATTTTTCATGACTATGCTGGTGCTTGGCGTCGAATCTTCCTGCGATGAAACCGGTGTCGCGCTGTATGACAGTGCGCGCGGTCTGCGGGCACACGCGCTCTATTCGCAGATCGCCATGCATAACGACTATGGCGGCGTAGTGCCCGAACTGGCGTCGCGCGACCATATTCGGCGCGTGCTGCCCTTGACGCGGCAGGTGCTGGCCGAGAGCGGGCACACGCTGGCCGATCTTGACGGGATTGCCTATACGCAAGGTCCGGGGCTGGCCGGCGCCTTGCTGGTGGGCGCGGGCATGGCGCGTGCACTGGCGTATGCGCTGAACATCCCTGCGGTCGGTGTGCATCATCTTGAAGGCCATATGTTGTCGCCGCTGATTTCCGATACGCCGCCGGAATTCCCGTTCGTCGCCTTGCTGGTATCCGGCGGGCACACGCAGCTGATGCTGGTATCGGGCGTGGGCCGCTATACCCTGCTGGGCGAGACGCTCGACGACGCGGCAGGCGAAGCCTTCGACAAAACCGCGCAACTGCTGGGGCTGGGCTACCCGGGCGGGCCTGCATTGTCGAAACTGGCAGCAACGGGCGACGCCAGCCACTTTCATTTGCCGCGGCCGATGCTCAACTCGGGCGATTTCGATTTCAGTTTCAGCGGCTTGAAGACCGCCGTGCTCACGCTCGTGCGCAAGCAGGGGCTGGAGCGGGCGGCAGACATTGCGGCGGCGTTTCAGGCGGCGGCGGTAGACGTGCTTGTGAGCAAGAGTCTGGCGGCCTGTACGCACAGCAGCGCCACGCGGCTGGTGGTTGCCGGCGGCGTGGGCGCCAATGCGCACCTGCGCGAACGGCTCACACGCGAGGCGACCGCACACGGCATCGACGTGTTCTATCCGCGGCTGGAATTCTGTACCGACAACGGTGCGATGATCGCGTACGCCGGGGCGCAGCGGCTGAGCACCCAGACGAATTCGACAGCGGATCTGACGTTTGCGGTCAAGCCGCGCTGGGACCTGGCGACACTCGAGGCGGTGTAGCCCGCGCGCGATTCAATGCTGGAACATCGGATAGGCCTCGCGCAAGGCCTTGAGCCATTTTTCACCGCCGGTAAGGTGGACGATCTGTTCCGGAAACAGCAGGAACCCCACCAACACCGCCATCAGACAAACCAGAATCACGGTACCGAAAATGCTTTCCGGGCGCAGCACGCCCCAGTAGCGGCTGACCAGGAACAGTGTGTCCTTTTTATGCTCCGACATCGACAGCCAGCGCCGTAGCAGCTTGACCGCGAGGTAGGCTGCGTAGCCGCCGGCCAGCGAGGCGAATACGATGCGGAAGAGGGCGAACACGTCCAGCCCGCCGCCGAGGTATTCGTGATACAGCCAGGACACGAAGCCCAGCGACAGCGACGCCAGAATTGCAATGGCGACATTGATGAAGAGCCGTCGGCGTTCGCGGGCAAGGTCGCGCTGCCGCTCGATGAAGAAGCCGTCGACTTCGCGCTTGAAGTATTCGACCTTGTCCTGCACCAGCGACGAGAATTCCGCCTTGGCGTGGACGATGCGGGCATCCATCAGCGATCCCAGCCGTTCGCCTGCATAGTCGACCAGTTCGCGGACGTCGTCCTTGGTGAACTGGCGCTGTTCATGCAGTTCGTCGGAAATCTTGTCGAGCTTGGCGTCGATCTCCTGACTGGCGCGCCAGATGACATCCTTCAGTTCGGTTCCGGCCTGCGACACGCCCTCCCTGACCACCCCGGACAGGCGCTCGCCCGCATGGTCGATCGCTTCGCGCGACACCTCGGCGAGGCTTTCCTTTGCGTGCTCGATGCTTTTGTCGAAAAAGGCCATGGTCGGGTGGGACGGGATCAGGAGCGGGCGCCGATGCGCCCTTCCTGGCCGGCTATCAACTTGATGAGATTGCTTTTGTGACGATAGACGAGCAGCAGGGCGATCGCCAGCACGGCCATGGCCATTTTGTCCCAGCCCATCAGCAGCCCCGTGTAGACCGGCGCCAGCGCGGCGGTGGTCAACGCAGCCAGCGACGAAATACGGAATATCCCGGCCATGAGGAGCCAGGTCGCCAGGCAGGCCAGGCCGAGCCAGGGATTGAGGCCGAGCAATACGCCGAGCGCCGTGGCCACGCCCTTGCCGCCCTTGAAGCGGAAAAACACCGGAAACAGGTGGCCGATGAACACGGCCAGCGCGCACAGCAGGACAATATTGTCGAGCAGTCCGAATTGCGGAGCCAGCATGCGCGCCAGCACCACGGCCACCCAGCCCTTGAGCGCGTCGCCCAGGAGCGTCAACGCGGCTGCGGTCTTGCGACCGCTGCGCAGCACGTTGGTGGCGCCGGGGTTGCCCGAGCCGAAACTGCGCGGGTCGGGCAGGCGCATGGCGCGGCTGACGATCACGGCAAACGACAGTGAGCCGAGCAGATAGGCAACAGCAACAAACAACAGCGTGGTCATAAACAAGTCAGTAAAATGGCGGGTTTTGGGTGGGCTCGCTGGCGAGCGTCCCGTGGATGGTCAAGACTATGGATATTCTGTATTTGCGGGACTTCCGTCTCGAGCTGATTATCGGCATATACGAGTGGGAACGCAAAGTACCCCAGCCGGTCCGGCTCGACCTGGAAATCGGATTGCCGGACAGCAAGGCCGGCGGAACCGACAACGTGGCCGACACCATCGACTACGGCGCAGTGGCCATGCGGGTGAAAGACTACCTGCACGATGCGCCGCAGCCGATCACGCTGGTCGAGTCGGTGGCCGAGCATGTAGCGGCCATTATCCGCGACGAATTCGGCGCGCCCTGGGTGAAGGTGTCGGTAACCAAGTTCGCCATCGTGCCGGGTATCAAGGAGCTCGGCATCACCATTGAGCGCGGCACGCGCCTGTGAGCGTCGAGCATATCGCGCTCATGGCGGTCATCCTGCTGGTGGCGTATTTCATCCGCGGCATCACCGGCTTCGGGTCGGGGCTGATCGCCGTGCCATTGCTGGCGTTGATCCTGCCCCTGAAATTTGTCGTGCCCTTGCTGCTGCTGCTGGATTTCACCGCCTCGATGGTGATGGGCGGCTTCAATTTCGGGCGCGTGAAATGGAACGAGATCGGCGTGCTGATTCCGTTCGGCATTCTTGGCGTGGTGCTGGGCACCAGTCTGCTCGTTAATCTGCCCCCCAGCCTCATGCTGATGGCGCTGGCTGGATTCGTGTTCGTGTTTGCGGTGCGCAGCATGCTCAACCTGCATGGCGACAAGCCGATATCGCGTGCCTGGGCCGTTCCGGCTGCCCTGACGGGCGGAACGGTCGGTGCATTGTTCGGTACCGGCGGGCCGCCCTATGTCGTTTATCTGACCCACCGTATCCACGAAAAAGGCGCTCTGCGCGCGACATTTTCCGCATTGTTCTTCGTTGACGGGCTATCCCGTATCGTCAGTTTCCTGATTGCCGGGTTGCTGATGAGCGCGCAGGTGTGGACGGCCTATTTTGTGGCGCTGCCGCTCATGCTGGGTGCGATTTATCTGGGTGGGCGGGCGCATGTCGGGTTGAGCATGGCGCAAATGACACGCCTGGTCGGCGTACTATTGCTGGTGTCGAGCGTGTCGCTTTTGTTCAAGGCCTTGCATGCATGAATACGCTTGAATCGCTGCATTTTCAATCCGTGTCGTTCAGCGGTCTGGCGCCAGGTGTGCGTCTGATCGTGCTGGGCGCGGTGCACGGCAACGAAACCTGCGGGACACAGGCGATCCGCCGCGCGATCGCGGAGATCGAATCCGGTCGGCTCGACATCGTGGCCGGCAGCGTGACCTTCGTGCCGGTGACCAACCCGCTGGCCTATGCGCGTCATCAACGTATGGGCGACCGCAACCTCAATCGCAATCTCGCACCCACCGGCACACCGATCGAGTTTGAGGATCGCATTGCCAACTGGTTGTGCCCGTTGCTGGCGCAGCATGACGCACTGCTCGATCTGCATTCGTTTCACACGGCAGGCGACCCGTTCGTGATGCTGGGGCCGGAAGACAACCAGGGCTTGCTGGAACCGTTTGCGCGTTCGCAGGAGGAAACCGCGCTGGCCTTGCGGCTGGGTGTACATCGCTTCGTCGACGGCTGGCTCGATACCTATGCCGCGGGTGTCGCGCGCCGCCTGGCGGCCGGCGCATCGGCCCGCGAGGCCGACGTGCATTACGGCGTGGGCACCACCGAATACATGCGGGCACAGGGCGGCATTGCGCTCACCCTCGAATGCGGGCAGCACGACGATCCTGCCGCGCCCGAGGTGGCTTATCGCGCCATTCACAATGCACTGGCGCATCTGGAGCTGACGGCTGCGCCCCGGCCGGCAGCCGTAACCGATACCGAGGCGCTCCGGCTGTATCAGGTCGTCGATCGCGGCCATGCCGACGATCGGTTCGTGCGCAACTGGGCCAGCTTCGATCAGGTGCGGGCTGGGGACATCATCGGTACGCGCCATGATGGCACGCCGGTGGCGGCTGATCGTGAGGGCTATATTGTTTTCCCCAACCCCGATGCGCAGCCCGGACAGGAATGGTTCTATCTGGCGAAGCCGAGTGCGCGCGTATGACGCTCAGCCGCGCGGATGGTGTTGCGCGTGCAACTGCTTCAGCCGTTCTCGCGCGACATGGGTGTAGATCTGGGTAGTGGAAATATCGCTATGCCCGAGCAGCAACTGCACGACCCGCAGGTCGGCGCCGTGGTTCAGCAGGTGGGTGGCAAAGGCGTGGCGCAGCGTGTGGGGCGACAGCGGCCGGACGATTCCGGCAGCCAAGGCGCGGCGCCTGATGAGATACCAGAATGCCTGGCGCGTCATGCCTTCGCCGCGCGCCGTGACGAACACCGCATCGGAAAGACGTTTTTCCAGCAATTGCGAGCGTGCTTCTGCGATATAGCGCCGCAGCCATTGCACCGATTCCTCACCCAGCGGCACCAGCCTGTCCTTGTTGCCTTTCCCGGTAACGCGCAGCACGCCGTCATTCAGGTTGAGCGCGGTCAGTTTCAGCCCCACCAGCTCCGACACCCGCAAGCCAGTGGCGTAGAGCGTTTCCAGCATCGCGCGGTCGCGCAGGCCGAGCGGCGTGCCAGCGTCGGCGCCGTCGAGCAGGCGTTCCACGTCGGCTTCGGTCAGGGTCTTGGGGAGCGCGCGCGGCAGCTTTGGACGGTCAAGGTTGAGCGTGGGGTCGCTGGCGATGAGTCTTTCGCGCAGCAGGTAGCGGTAAAAACGTTTCAGCGCCGAGGTGTAGCGTGCGGCGCTGCGGGGCTGGCTGCGGTGTGCGAAGCGCCATGCCAGGTAGGCTTCGATATCGCCTGCCACGGCGGCCTCCAGGCCGTGCGCGCGTTCCTTTGCGAGCCAGGTTCCGAATGCGTTCAAGTCACGCCGGTAGGCCGCTAGCGTGAGGTCCGCCAGGCCATCTTCCAGCCACAGATGATCGCAGAACCGGTCAATCAGCGCGTTGTTCATGCCCTAGCAGCCAGGTTTTCACGTCCAGCGGCGCGCCCTCCGCCGAATGCATGAAGCCGCCCAGACCGTGCGCTGCGACCACGCGGTGGCAGGGGATCAGAATCGGCAGTGGATTGGCGCCGCAGGCTTGACCCACCGCCCGCGCAGC
>CAYVOR010000066.1:0-14065 GCA_964452995.1 uncultured Thiobacillus sp. | reverse complement strand
CCGCTCGTGGCCGCCGCCGTGCATCTGCGCCTCCAGGCGGATGCGCGGCTTGCGACGCACGTACAGCGCGCCGATGCCCTTGGGGCCGTAGGTCTTGTGCGCCGAGAACGACATCAGGTCGACTGGCAGGGTTTTCAGGTTGATCGGCATCTTGCCGGTGGCCTGCGCCGCGTCGACATGGAAGATCACGCCTTTTTCGCGGCAGATCTTGCCGATGGACTCGATGTCCTGGATCACGCCGATTTCGTTGTTGACAGCCATCACCGAGACCAGCACGGTATCCGGCCTGATCGCTGCGCGGAGAACGTCCAGATCGAGCAGTCCGTTTTCCTTCACGTTGAGATAGGTGGCCTCAAAGCCCTGGCGCTCCATCTCGCGCACGGTGTCGAGCACGGCCTTGTGTTCGGTACGCACGGTAATGATGTGCTTGCCCTTGGTGCCCGAGTAAAAATGTCCTGCGCCCTTGATCGCGAGGTTGTTCGACTCCGTGGCGCCGGAAGTAAACACGATCTCCTTGGGGTCGGCACCAACCAGAGCCGCCACCTGGGCCCGTGCGTCTTCGACCGCCTTGTCGGCAGTCCAGCCGTAGGGATGCGAGCGCGAAGCGGGATTGCCGAATTCCTCGGTCAGATAGGGGATCATTTTTTCGGCCACGCGCGAGTCGACCGGGGTAGTGGCAGAGTAATCGAAATACAGTGTCTTCATCGTTTTGTCCTGATTGAATCGTTCAAGCGACCAGCGTCATCTTCGATGCGCGGCGGTCCTGTAACACCTTGTCCTTGCACTCGTCCTGTTTGGCGACCAGCGTGGCCAGCGTCACATTATCCAGATAATCGTAGATATGGGCATTGAGCCCGGTCCACAAGTCGTGCGTCATGCAGCGGTGCTCGTCGTGGCAATTTTCCTTGCCACCGCACTGGGTGGCATCGATGGGCTCGTCTACCGCGCGAATGATGTCGGCTACACTGACGTCGTCAAGCGCGCGTGCGAGGTAGTAGCCGCCGCCCGGACCACGTACGCTTTCAACCAGTTCATGCCGGCGCAGCCGGCTGAACAGTTGTTCCAGATACGACAGCGATATATCCTGTCGCTCGCTGATGCCAGCCAGCGTTACAGGATTCTTGCCGCCACGTAAAGCCAGATCCAGCATGGCGGTGACGGCGAAGCGGCCCTTGGTGGTCAATCTCATGACTCGTTCTCCTGAAATTCCGCTCGACTATAAAATTCCCGAGCAATTTAGTCAACTATTCCTTACCTGAGCAATTTAGTCAACTATCTTGTTCAAATAGTTCGGGTCGAAATCGTCGGGTTTGTCCTGTTCCGCCGGCATCTCGATCCCCAGTTTCTGCAACTGCGCCAGGATCATCTCGAGGCGGTGATCGATGTGGGCTGAATGGTCGACCAGGCCATGGATCGCCTTCACCACCGGGTCGTTCATGTCGGCCGAAATGGCATAGGCGGAAAACCCGAGTTTCTCCGCCTGCTGGTTACGCTGTTTTTCAGCGGCGCTGTCCAGAATGCGTGCCGGAATTCCCACCGCCGTCGCATGGTCCGGTACATCCTTCACCACCACGGCGTTGGAACCGACCCGTGCATTGGCACCGATGATGATGGGACCGAGAATCTTGGCGCCCGCTCCCACCACCACGCCCGACATCAGGGTGGGATGGCGCTTGCCCTTGTTCCAGGACGTGCCGCCCAGCGTGACCCCGTGATACAGCGTGCAGTCGTCACCGATGTCAGCGGTCTCGCCCACCACCACGCCCATGCCGTGGTCAATGAAGACACGGCGGCCAATGGTGGCGCCGGGATGGATTTCGATGCCCGTAAGCCAGCGTCCAATGTGCGAAATGAAGCGCGCCAGCCATTTCCATTCCATCCGCCACAATTTGTTGGACAGGCGATGGATGACCATGGCATGGAAACCGGGATAGGTCGTGACGACCTCAAAGGTCGTGCGCGCTGCCGGATCCCGATCGAATACGACGGCAATATCTTCCTTCAATTGGCTGAACAGATTCATGCGCTTTACAATGCTTTATCCGAGTAATTTAGTCAACTATTCTGCGCCATTCCTAGCGGCCCTGTCCGCGCGTTGCCGGGCTTCCTGCGCTGCCGTCAGGATGCCGCGCAGAATATTGACCTCTTCCTTCGCCAGGCGCGTACGCGCGAACAGGCGCCGCAGTTTCAGCATCAGCTTCCCGGGCGAACCGCGGTTGAGAAATTCCAGGTCAGCCAGCGCCGTTTCCAGGTGGCCGTAAAAACGCTCGATTTCAGCGCCGGTCGCCGCGTCGATCTCCGGCTGGGGCCAGCTCGCATGCTCCAGCCAGGCTTGCCGGATTTCATAGCTCAGCACCTGGACTGCCGCCGCCAGATTGAGTGAGCTGTAGTCCGGGTTGGCCGCGATCGTGACCAGCCCCTGGCACAGGCTCAGTTCCTCGTTCGACAAGCCACTGGTTTCGTTGCCGAACACCAGCGCCACCGGGCCGATGCGGGCTTCGGTCAGCAGCCGGCGCGACGCCTCGGGCGGCGTCAGCACTTCGGCGACGATGTCGCGCCGGCGCGCCGACACGCCCAGCGCCAGCGTGGTGTCGGCCAACGCCTCGGCCAGCGTGGCGCATACGCTTGCCTGCGCCAGCAGGTCGGCCGCCCCCGACGCCATGGCATCGGCCTGGCTGTTGGGAAAAACGGCAGGCTCGACCAGCACCAGCCGGGACAGGCCCATCGTCTTCATCGCCCGTGCCGCGGCCCCGATATTGCCGGGGTGGCTGGTGCGCGTCAGCACGACGCGGATATTGGCGAGAAGTTTAGGATCGGCTGTGGTCATCAAGTAAAATAGACGGCTCGTTCTTTGAATCCCTAGCCAGACATCATGCATCCCATGCTCAATACGGCGGTGAAAGCCGCTCGCAAAGCCGGGGCGATCATCAATCGCGCCTCGCTCGATCTCGACCAGCTCACCGTACGGAGCAAACAGGACCGCGATTACGTCAGCGAGGTCGACCAGATGGCCGAACGCGCCATCATCGAAACCCTGCTCGACGCCTACCCAAATCACGGGATTCTAGCAGAGGAGTCGGGCACCGCAGAAGCCAGGAATGGCGAGGATTACGAGTGGATCATCGATCCGCTGGACGGCACCACCAACTTCCTGCACGGCCTGCAGCAATATTCGGTCTCCATCGCCCTCAGGCACAAGGGCCAGATCACCCAGGCCGTAGTCTACGATCCGGCCCGCAACGAACTCTTCACCGCCACCCGTGGCCGCGGCGCCATGCTCAACGACCGCCGCATCCGCGCCAGCAAGCGCAGCAAACTCTCCGAATGCCTGATCGGCACCGGCTTCCCGTTCCGCGATTTCAGCTTCGCCGAGGCCTACCTCAACATGTTCCGCGACATGATGCACGCCACCTCCGGCCTGCGCCGTCCCGGCTCCGCCGCGCTCGACTTGTGCTACGTCGCCTGCGGCCGCTACGACGGCTTCTGGGAAATGCGCCTGCAGCCCTGGGACCTGGCCGCCGGCAGCCTGATCGCGCAGGAAGCCGGTGCGCTGGTTGGCAACTTCATGGGCGACGAAGGTTTCCTCGAGTCCGGCAACATCGTCGCCGCCAGCCCGAAAATATTCGGCCAGATGCTGCAGGTCATCGCCCCGCACCTGCCGCCCGAACTCAAGGCCTGATCCACACGCCAGCCCGCCCTCGAAATCGGCGGCCTTGCCCAGGCGCCGGACTTTTCCTTCCGGCGCGGGAATCGCTTTCATCGCATGGCGAACAGTTCCTGGTGGAATCGGTCTTCCACCGGCAGGCCCTGCGCGGAAAAATCCCGGCGCAGCGCAGCGCCGAAACCGGCCGGCCCGCAGAACCAGATGCTGGCATCGCGCCACTCCGGCACCGCGGTGCGGATACGCTCGCCGCTCAAGCGGCCGTCACGGGCGCCGACCAGCACATGCAGCCGGATGCCCGCGGCTTCGGCATCCGCCGTCAGTTTGGCGATCGCTGCTTCGTCATACTCGGCGGTCGAGTGAAAAAGGTCGATCTTCGGTGGATGAAACGCATCCGCATGCGCCTGCCGTTCCAGTGCAATGTGCTTCATGCCCGCAATGAAAGGCGTGATGCCGATGCCGCCGCCGATCCAGATCTGCCGGGGCGAATCGCTGTCGAAGTCGAAGCAGCCGTAGGGCCCTTCGATTTTCACTTCCTGCCCGATGTGCAGCCGTTCGCTCAACTGGCGGGTATGGTCGCCCAACGCCTTGGTGATGATTGTGATGCGACGCAGCTTATCGTTCCAGCCGGACGCGATGGTGTAAGGGTGCGCGCCTTCGGCGCGATCCGACGTTACGAAGGCGAACTGGCCGGGCTTGTGACCGGGCCAGCCGTGTGGCAACTCGATCTCTGTCTCGAGGGCCCGCACGCCGGGATAGTAGTGAAGCGAGACGATCCGGCCCCACACCTGCCGTTTGGCGCCGACGCGGCGCAGCAGCACGATCACGGCGCTGTAGGCGCCGCCTGCCAGCAACACCGCCATCGCCACGCCGACCGGCGAGGTCCAGTAGTCGAAGGTCGTCAGCACGACGGCGTGGAACACGAGGATCAGGTAGGCGACGGCCAGCAGACGATGTGTCTTGTGGAACAGTCGATACGGAAAGTGCTTGATCAGCGCCAGCGCGATCAGCAGCACGATGGCATAGAACGTCCATTCGCCCAGACCCTCCGCCAGGCCGCGCTGATCCCTGAAGAATTGCTCGATCGGATTGTCGATGGGCGGCCGCTCGCCGCGCGCGGGTTTTTCCAGCCAGCCCCAACCCACCGCCCATTTCGGACCCTTGGCCCACAGCCAGTGGATCACGGATACGATGAGGGCCGCGATGCCCAGCCACTTGTGCAGGCGGTACATCTTGTCCAGCCCGCCGAACCAGCGTTCCGGCCAGCGCGGCCGCAGCGCCAGCAGCATCGCCACGCTCATGCAGCCCATGGCGATGACGCCGCTGTATTGCACGATCGCGTCGCGCACCGTGAAGAACCCGGTCGATGCGAACACCGACGGCTCCGCCAGCAGCCACAGCGCACTCAACAATATCAGCAGGCCCCACAATGTACGCCTGATGTTTCGCATATCGGCCGCTCCCCCGTTCATCTTCGTTTGGCCTGCAACGGCAGCCGGTGTCGTCTACGCACTTCAGTCGCTCGCTCGGTGTCGCGCGCGATCCGCTGTCACGATTTTCTGTTCGTTGTGATCCACGCCTCAAACGCCAGCACAAAGCCCTGCAGAAATGTGCGTGTCCCGTCGTTGATAAGCTTTCCCTGTGCGTCAAACAACTTGTCGGCGCCGCCGATATAAGCTTCCGGCTGCGCCATCGCCGGCACGTTCAGAAACACCAGCGATTGGCGCAAGTGGTGGTTGGCGCCGAACCCGCCGATTCCGCTCGGCGAAGCGCTGACAACCGCGCCTGGCTTGCCGCTCCAGACGCTTTGGCCGTAGGGCCGCGAGCCGATATCGAGGGCGTTCTTCAGCGCCGCGGGGACCGATCGGTTGTGCTCCGGCGTCACGAAAAGCACGGCATCGACAGCCCTTATCTGCTCGCGAAATTGCGTCCATTCCGCCGGCGGATTCTCATCGCCATCCTGGTTGTAGATCGGCAAGTACCCGATCTCGACGATGCCGAGCTTCAGCGCAGCGGGCGCAAGTTCGGCAAGTGCGTTGGCGACTTTACGGTTGATCGAATCCTTACGGAGACTGCCGACAATCACGGCTACTTCGCATGGCTTGTCCATATGGGACCCTTTACTTTGCTTCTGTTGATGAAGTGTGATGCCCGTGCCGGTCATCCAATATGGACCGCCATCGACGACCCCGACCGGGCGTTCACCGTGTTGTCCGGCGGCGCGCACGTCAAGCAGCAGCGATCGGGAGAACTCGATGTTATCTATAGTACTGGATGCCATCTATTGCCAGGGGCGAAAGGGATTCTCGGGTCGTCCGGCCTTGTCGGCCACGCGCTTCATGTTGGCACCGCACGCTGGACGGGCCGGCGTTTTGCGGTCTCACCCGGTCGCGAAAACGAGCAGACTTTGCCACGGACCGTCGGGCAGGCGCCCAATCATCGCCAGGAACATTTCGCCGTCGATGGATGTCATGCGAGCGGCCCCGGCCCCCTCCTTGGCGTCGCCGAGAATCCGTCGCTGATCGTGAAAAATGCCTTTTCGACTTTCTCAAGAGCGATCGCACCAGGCAACGCGTAAACGGACTTCACTTGGTCAAACCGTTCGCCCCTCGCCTTGCAGTAAACAATCAGGGAATCCGGGGCAACTTGTAGGAAAATGACGGTTTCTGGCGGACTTCATGCATGGGTGCTGGGCTGCACACGCGCTATGCTGCGGCGACAAAATTGTCGAAACAGGGGCTGCGGATAGCCGAACGGGCGCGTCAATTTCTGACAAACTGATCAATAAACGATTTTTTCGGGAATCCCTTGAAAAGCCACGCTTCGCCTATCTTCCCGCATTCCGCAGCAAGCATCGAAGAACACTTGTCTAATTGAATCCATGAGTCATACAAACGAAGCCAGCCCGGAGAAGCACACGCCGATGATGCAGCAGTACCTCGGCATCAAGGCGAAGCATCCCGACATGCTGCTGTTCTACCGCATGGGCGATTTCTACGAGCTGTTCTTCGACGACGCTGAAAAGGCGGCGCGGCTCTTGAATATCACGCTCACCACGCGCGGCGCCTCCGCCGGCAGCCCGATCAGGATGGCCGGCGTGCCCTACCACAGTGCCGACCAGTATCTGGCGCGGCTGCTGAAGCTGGGCGAATCGGTGGTGATCGCCGAGCAGGTGGGCGATCCGGCCGCCAGCAAAGGGCCGGTCGAGCGCCAGGTGACGCGCATCGTGACGCCGGGCACGCTGACCGATTCGGGCCTGCTGGACGAGACGCGCGACACGCTGATCCTGGCGGTCGCCCCCGGCACGGCGAATACGGCGCCAGCCGGCGGTGTTCTCGGCGTGGCCTGGCTCAATCTCGCCGCCGGACGCTTCCAGGTCACCGAAATCAATCCCGCGGCCCTGCCCGCCCTGCTGGCACGGGTGCGGCCGGCGGAGATCCTTGCACCCGACGATTTCGTGCTGGAAGGCGCGACCTGCGCGGTACGCCGGCTGGCGCCGTGGCAATTCGATGCAAACGGCGCGCAAGCCCGGCTGGCGCAGCAGTTCGGCAGCCGCGATCTCACCGGTTTCGGCGTCGCCGACCTGCCCCAGGCCATCGCCGCCGCGGGGGCCCTGCTCGACTACATCCGGACCACGCAGCGCACCGCGCTGCCGCATCTCCAGGCCATCCACGCCGAGCGCGACAGCGATTTCGTGCAGCTCGACGCTTCCACGCGGCGCAATCTCGAACTGACCGAAACCCTGCGCGGCGAAGCGGCGCCGACCCTGCTGTCGGTGCTCGACACGACCGCCACCGGCATGGGCACGCGCCTGCTGCGCCACTGGCTGCACCATCCGCTGCGCAACCGCGAAGTCCTGGTTCGGCGGCGCGACGCCATCGGCGTACTTGCCGGACTGCCCGACGTCGCCGCCGCGCTGAGCCGTCTATTGAAAAGCTGTGCCGACGCGGAACGAATCGGTGGCCGCATCGCCCTGAAGAACGCCCGCCCGCGCGACCTGTCGGGCCTGCGCGACACCCTGGCGCTGCTGCCCGATCTCGCTGCCACTCTGCCCGACGATCGCGCGCACCTGTCGGCACTGCAATCCCGACTCACCGCCCGTCCCGGCCTGTACACCCTGCTCGCGCAAGCCATCCAGGCCGAGCCTGCAAGCGTGCTGCGCGAAGGCGGCGTGATTGCCGACGGCTACGACGCCGAGCTCGACGAGCTCCGTGTCCTGACACGCGATGCCGGTGCTTTCCTGCTGGAACTGGAAACGCGCGAGCGCGCACGTTCGGGTATCAATGCGCTCAAAGTCGAATACAACAAGGTGCACGGCTTTTACATCGAGGTCAGTCGCGCACACTCCGCCAAGGTGCCCGACGACTATCGCCGCCGCCAGACGCTGAAGAATGCCGAGCGCTACATCACGCCGGAGCTGAAAGCCTTCGAGGACAAGGCCTTGTCGGCGCAGGAACGTGCGCTGGCACGCGAGAAGGCGCTCTTCGATGCGCTGCTGGACACGCTGTCTCCGCACGTGCCGGACCTGCTTGCCATTGCCGCCGCACTGGCCGAGATCGACGTGCTGGCGAGCCAGGCCGAACGCACCAGCACCCTCAAACTGTGCGCGCCGGACTACATCAAGGAGCCCGGTATCGTCATCCGTGGCGGCCGCCATCCCGTGGTCGACGCGCAGGTCGACCACTTCATCCCCAACGACGTCACGCTCAACCGGACGCGGCAGATGCTTCTAATCACCGGTCCCAACATGGGCGGCAAGTCGACCTACATGCGACAGGTCGCGTTGATCACACTGCTCGCCTGTTGTGGCCTGTGGGTGCCCGCCGCCTCGGCGAAAATCGGCGACATCGACCAGATCTTCACCCGCATCGGCGCTTCCGACGACCTGGCCGGCGGCCGTTCGACCTTCATGGTCGAGATGACCGAGACCGCGCATATCCTGCACAATGCCAGCGCCAACAGTCTCGTATTGCTCGACGAGATCGGCCGCGGCACCTCGACCTTCGACGGCCTCGCGCTGGCGTGGGCGGTGGCG
Source organism: uncultured Thiobacillus sp. (assembly GCA_964452995.1). Lineage (GTDB taxonomy): Bacteria > Pseudomonadota > Gammaproteobacteria > Burkholderiales > Thiobacillaceae > Thiobacillus. The sequence continues at coordinate 5,369 of CAYVOR010000066.1, read as the reverse complement.
CGCCATCTGGTGACCGCCACCCGCGCCTTCACCCTGTTCGCCACCCACTATTTCGAACTGACCCAGCTGGCACAGCAGTTCCGCCAGCTCGCCAACGTCCATCTCGACGCCAAGGAGCACGGCGCCGACCTGGTGTTCCTGCATGCGGTCGAGGAAGGCCCGGCTTCGCAAAGTTACGGCATCCAGGTCGCCCGTCTCGCCGGCGTACCCAGCCCGGTCATCCACGCTGCAAGGCGCCACCTGCGCGAACTCGAGGACGCGCAGCTGCAGCCCGGCCCGCAGGGCGACCTGTTCATCGCCCATCTCCCCAGCGACGCACCGCCGCCGCATCCCGCGCTCGACCAGCTACGCGAGCTCGATCCAGACACGCTCACCCCGAAGGCGGCGCTGGATATGCTGTATGCGCTGAAAGCGCTGATCTGACGAATGCGCTGCGTCGAACTGACGGACAGGTATGCGCGAAGGCTGGCAACGAACGCCAAGAATTCTCCTGGTGCTTCTTCGCGGTCCTTCGCGTCCTTCGCGGATGAATGACGCTCTCAGCTCATGAAGACGCTGCGCCTGGATGCCGAACTCGGCCTCGATTTCGACGCCGGCCGGTTCTTCTTCTGCTTTGTCTAGGCCCCGGCGACCACCCGGATCGTCTGCCCCGGGCACCGCACGATCTGGCCCGCCCGGATCTTTGCCGTCTTGCGGCTTTCAAGCTTGCCGTCGACGGTCACCTCGCCGTTGGTGATCATGTGCTTGCCCTGCCCGCTGCTATCGGCAATCCCGCTGAGCTTTAGCAGATCGCACAACGCGACGTGCTCGTCACGCAGTTTGAATTCCAGGGTATCCATGCCTACGCGCCGCGTCGCCGCCACAAATAACGATAGACAAAGCCCGGATAGGCAAATACCACGAACAGCGACGCATTGACTGCATAGAATTCCCAGTTCTGATGCTGGATGTCGCCAAGCTTGCCCTCAAGTAGCCGCGCAATGCCGCCGACCACGAAAAACAGCACCACCAGTTCCAGCAGCCGCCAGGCGAAATTCTTGGGGCCTGACTTGGGTCGAATGATGAAAAAAATGCGTTCCAGGAGAAACGGCAGGTTGGCGGCAACAAACGCCAGTATCAGTAGCAGGGTAGTGGAAAAATTCACGATCGATCCGAAAGCTCGCTAACGCTGGAGCAGACCTGCTCCAGCAGGGTTTGGTTCAAATACCCGGGTCAGAAAGACGCCTGGATGGCGTAGACGCACACCGCCATCAACGGCTGCGGCAGGATTCCCAGCGCCAGAATGGCCAGTCCGTTGGCCGACATGACCAGCCGGGTGTCGGCGCTCACCGTAATCGGGGCCGTATCGTGCGGCTCGTCAAAATACATCAGTTTGACGACGCGCAGATAGTAGAACGCGCCAATCAGGGCAAACATCACGGCGACCACCGCCAGCCAGACGTAATCGATCCCGATCACCGCCTGAAGCACCGCCAGTTTGGCATAAAAGCCCACTGTAGGCGGTATGCCGGCCAGCGAGAACATCAGCAGCAGCATCATGAAAGCCAGCCACGGGCTACGGCGGTTCAGGCCCTTGAAATCATCCAGCCGGTCGGATTCAAAGCCGGCCCGCGACAACAGCAGAATCATGCCGAATGCGCCGAGGCTCATCAGCGCATACACCAGTACGTAGAACATCGCACTGCCGTATCCATTCTGCGAACCGGCGAGAATACCCAGCAGCATGAAGCCCATGTGTGAAATGGTCGAATAGGCAAGCATGCGTTTCAGGTTGGTTTGCGCGATGGCGGCAATGTTTCCCAGCGCCATCGACAGCACGGCCAGAATCACCAGCATGCTGCGCCAATCGCCTGCCTGGGATTCCAGTCCCTGCCCCAGGATACGGACGATGAAGGCGAATGCGGCGATCTTGGGTGCGGATCCGATGAATAGCGTCATCGCCGTCGGCGCGCCATGGTAGACGTCCGGCAACCACATATGGAACGGCACCGCACCGATTTTGAACGCCAGGCCGGCAACGATGAAGACAATGCCGAACACCAGCGGAATATGCAGGTCGGTACCGTCCTGCAAGCCAATGGCGATATCGCCCAAACCGAGCGATCCGGTGACGCCGTAGACCATCGACATGCCATAGAGCAGCATGCCGGATGCCAGCGCGCCCAGCACGAAATACTTCATCGCTGCCTCGGTCGCCACGCTGGAATCGCGCTGCAGCGCAACCATCGCATAAAGCGAGAGCGACAGCAGTTCGAGACCGAGGTATAGCGAGAGGAAATGACTGGCCGATACCATCACCATCATGCCCAGCAACGCAAACAGTGTCAGCGCGAAGAATTCACCCTTGTAGAGCCCGCGTTGACGCAAGTAGTCGCGTGAATACACCAGCACGACGGCAACCGTCAGATACAGAAACAGCTTCAGCACATCGGACAGCGGGTCGTCGACGAACAGTCCCCCCAGTGTCAGCACCGGCATGGAGGAAAAATCACGCAGGGTCAGGAAAGCTGCACCGGCCAGCGTGGCAAGCGACAGGATATAGGCCAGGTAGCGCTTGCTGTCATCGACCGCGGCATCGATCAGCAGGATCAGCGAGACCATGACAAGCACAAAAATCTCGGGGAAAACAGGCGCGAATTGCATGATGGCTTGACTCATCCGGGGCTCTTAAGGCAGTTTGCTTTGGGCGACGTGCGCCAACAGGTCGACCACCGACACGTGCATGACGTCGGTAAACGGCTTGGGATACAGCCCCATGCCGAGCACCAGGACGGCAAGCACGCCAAGCAGCAGGATTTCGCGTGCATTGACGTCGGTCATTTCCTTGACACGCGGATTGGTCATGGCACCAAATATCACCCGCTTGTACATCCACAGGGTATAGGACGCACCGGTGATCAGCGTCGTGGCGACCACGAAGGCAAACCAGAAATTGACCTGGCTTGAGGCCATTATGACCATGAACTCCCCAACGAAGCCGCTGGTGCCAGGCAGTCCGGTGTTGGCCATGGCGAACAGCATGAAGAAGGCGGCGAATACCGGCATCCTGCTCGCCAGTCCGCCATAATCCTTGATCTGGCGCGAATGCAGGCGGTCATACATGACGCCGATACAGAGAAACAGCGCGGCAGAGACAAAGCCGTGCGAGATCATCTGCACCAGCCCACCTTCCAAACCGAGCGTGTTGAACATGAAAAAGCCTAGGGTGACGAAACCCATGTGCGCGATCGACGAATAGGCAATGAGTTTTTTCATGTCGGCCTGCACCAGCGCGACCAGGCCGATATAAACCACGGCGATCAGCGACAGCGTGATGACGACCCAGCCAAGTTCATGGCTCGCATCCGGCAGGATCGGCAATATGAAGCGCAGAAAACCGTAGGCACCGACCTTCAACGTGATCGCGGCCAGCACGACCGAGCCGCCGGTAGGGGCTTCAACGTGCGCATCGGGCAACCAGGTGTGTACCGGCAACATCGGCACCTTGACGCCGAATGCGAGCAGGAATGCGAAGAACATCAGCGACTGCGCGGTCATTCCCAATGCGGTGTTGTGCCAGGTCAGGATGTCGAAGCTGCCGCCGGACTGGAAATAGAGGTAGATCATCGACACCAGCATCAGGAACGAGCCAAGCAAGGTGTAGAGGAAGAATTTAAATGCGGCATAGACGCGATTCGGCCCGCCCCACACACCGATGATCAGATAGAGCGGGATCAGCATGGCCTCGAAGAAGACGTAGAACAGCATGCCGTCGAGTGCGGCGAACGCCCCGTTGATAAGGCCGGACATGATGAGGAACGCCGCCATGTACTGCGCCACCCTGTCCTGGATCACCTTCCAGCCGGCAATTATCACCAGCACGGTGATGAAACTGTTGAGCAGGATCAGCGGCATCGAGATGCCATCGATACCGACGTGATAGTGAATGTTGAAGGCTGGTATCCAGGCCGTTTTTTCAACAAACTGCATCGCCGAAGTGGTGGTGTCGAACCCGGTGGCCAGTGGAAGTGCGACGATGAGCCCCAGCAGTGCGCCAAACAAAGCCAGCCAGCGGGCAAGCGCCGCGTTGCGGTCGGACCCGGTGGCAAGTACGACTGCTCCTGCCAGGATGGGCACCCAAATGACGAGGGAAAGGATGTTGTTCAGCATGGATCAGTTCAAGCGTGCGAACCAGGTCACCAGGGCGAACACCCCGATCAGCATGGCGAAGGCGTAGTGATAGATGTAGCCCGACTGGAAGACCTTGAACAAACGCGAGATGCGTTCGACCAGATGGGCCGATCCGTTGACGAAGAAACCGTCGATCATGTTCTGGTCGCCGCGCCGCCACAGGCTGCCGCCCAGCACACGCGCGCCCCGGGCGAACAGCCAGCTGTAAAGTTCGTCGAACCAGTATTTGTTCAACAACATCCGGTACAGAAAGCTGAAGCGCTGCGCGAGGGCTGCCGGAATATCCGGACGCTTGAGATAGAAGAACGCCGCCAGCCCCACGCCTGCTGCGGTCAGCCAGAACGGCAGCGTCGTCAGTGCGTGCAGCCCCATTTCCATGGCGCCATGGAATTCCTGATTCAGTTCATGCATCACCGGATGGCGGTCGGCGATGTAAATTGCGTTGCCGAAAAAGTCGCCGAACAACATCGGCTCGATAGTCATGTAGCCGATCGCCAGCGAAGGTAGTGCCAGCGCGAGCAAGGGGCCGGTCACGACCCATGGCGTTTCGTGTGGTGTTTCGCCATGCCCGTGGTGTTCGTCGGCTTCGTTGCCATGAGCGTGCCCCTGGCGGAAACGCTCCTTGCCGTGGAACACCAGGAAATACAGGCGGAACGTATAGAAGGCCGTGACGAACACGCCCGCCAGCACGGCAAGATAGGCGAAACCCGCACCGGGAAGATGCGACACCTTGGCCGCCTCGATGATGCTTTCCTTGGAATAGAAGCCCGACAGGAAAGGCGTACCGATCAGCGCCAGCGAACCGATCAGCGTAGTGATCCAGGTGATCGGCATGTATTTCTTCAGGCCACCCATGTAGCGAATGTCCTGGTTGTGATGCATGGCGATGATGACCGAACCCGCCGCCAGAAACAGCAGCGCCTTGTAGAAGGCATGCGTCATCAGGTGAAACACCGCGACCGAATAGGCCGAAGCACCGAGTGCCACCGTCATGTAGCCGAGCTGCGACAACGTCGAATAGGCGATCACACGCTTGATGTCGTTCTGCACGATGCCGAGGAGACCCATGAACAGCGCGGTAATCGCCCCGATCACCATGATGAAGCTGAGTGCCGTGTCGGACAGTTCATACAGCGGCGACATGCGCGCGACCATGAAGATACCGGCAGTGACCATCGTCGCGGCGTGGATCAGCGCGG
>CAYVOR010000065.1:0-14184 GCA_964452995.1 uncultured Thiobacillus sp. | reverse complement strand
TGGCCGAGGATGGCCGGGCCCCACGAGCCGACGTAGTCGATGTATTCGCGGCCGTCGGCATCCCACGCGCGCGATCCTTTGGCGCGGCTGAAAAATACCGGCGTGCCGCCGACGCTCCGGAAGGCACGTACCGGCGAGTTCACCCCACCGGGGATGACTTTCTGTGATTGTTCGAATAGCTGTTCGTTGCGGGTCATGGCGGCTTTCATGGCTGGCGGGTCATTCTTCTGACTCGGTTTCGAATAATTGATTCAGATCGCGCGCGGCGACCTGGATGTCGGGCGCGTCAAACAGGGCCGAGAGCACGGCCAGGCTGTCAGCACCGGCGTCGAGCAGTTGCGGCGCGTTGGCCAGCGTGATGCCGCCGATGGCGACCAGCGGCACGCGGATCAGGGATGCCGCCTCGCGCAACAGCTCAAGCGGCGCGCGTGGCGCAGCCGGCTTGGTGGGCGACGCGAAGAAGCTGCCGAAGGCAACGTAGTCGGCGCCGGCCGCCTGTGCCGCCTGCGCCAGTTCAAGGCTCTGGTAGCACGAGGCGCCGATGAACTTGCCGCGGCCGAGGATGATGCGTGCCTCGCGCAGGCTGCCATCGTCGCGCCCCAGGTGCACGCCGTCGGCATCAGCCAGATCAGCCAGCCGCAGGTCGTCGTTGACGATCAGCGGCACACCGAAACGGCGGCACAGTGCGACCAGTTCGCTCGCCTGTTCGTGACGGCGCGCGACGTCGCCCGACTTGTCGCGGTATTGAACGACGGCGGCGCCGCCCGCGAGCGCCGCCTCGACCTGCATCAGCAAGTTTTCCGTATCCGCGGTTTCGGCGGTGAGGGCATAAACGCCGCCCGGAAATTCACGCATGGAGCAATCAGGCATTGCCTTCGGCCTGCCCGTCCTGCGCCCAGAAAAAACGTTCGGGAATGTATTGCCCCATGCCGGGACGGAACGCGGCTTTCAAGGATTCGTAGGTAAAGTTCTGCGCATCGCGCACCGCCTGCGGCACCTCCTGTCCGTAGGCCAGGGCTGCCGCGATGGCCGCGGCAAGCGTGCAGCCCGACCCGTGGTAACTGCCGGGCAGGCGGTCCCAGGCGTCGGTCTGCACGCAACCGTCGGCATCGTACAGGCTGTTCAGCACGCGCGGGGTGGCCTCGTGGGTGCCGGTGACGAGCACATACTCGCAACCGAGATCGGTCAGATGCCTGGCGCAGGCGGCGAGGTCCATGTCGTCCTCATCCGATTCGAACAGCGCCAGCCGTCGGGCCTCGTGGCTGTTCGGCGTGATGATGCTGGTCTGCGGGATCAGCAGGTCGCGCATCGCGCCGATCATGTCGTCGTTGGCAAGTTCGTCGCCGCGTCCCGAGGCCAGCACCGGGTCGAGGATGACCGGGATATCGGGGTAGTCGGCCAGAATCTCGGCGATCATCGCGATCGATTCGGCGCTCCCCAGCATGCCGAGCTTGAATGCCGCGACGGGCACGTCTTCCAGCAGCATGCGCGCCTGGTCGGCCACCCACTCTGCGTCGATCACCAGAATTTCGTCGACGCCGGCGGTGTCCTGCACCGTGAGGGCAGTGATTACCGACAAGGGATGGCATCCCATGCTGGCCAGCGTCAGCAGGTCGGCCTGGATGCCCGCGCCACCGGTCGGATCGGACGCGGCAAAACTGAGCACCAGCGGCGGCGAGGGCTTGGGGGCGAAAATAGGCGGCATGGCATCACTGCTTTAAAATCAATTCCCGATTTTAGCCGATTCCCTCCGAGAGCCTATGTCAGCAGAAGTCAGACCCCTATCGAGAACAGAACCGGATGGAGATCAGGTGCGGCGCGCCGGCGATGGCCATCCCTTGGAAATGCTGCCCGCTGCGTGTGTTCCCAACCCCAAGGACCGGTTGTCTGCGGGTGTGGTGTCGTTCGCGGGTGACGCGCAGAGATGACTACATTTCATTTTCCGTGCCTTGCGCGGCATGCCGCAGGCAAACGGTGCGGAACAGGATTTTTACTGGAATAGGCTCTACCCATGTCCGAAACACCCGAATATAAGAGCTGGATGTGCCTGATCTGTGGCTATATCTATCACGAGGAGACCGGTGAACCCGATGACGGCATCCCGCCTGGCACGCGCTGGGAAGACGTCCCGATCAACTGGACCTGTCCCGATTGCGGCGCACGCAAGGATGATTTCGAGATGGTGGCGCTTTAAAACCCGGCTGTGTCAGCCGTTCGCTCAAGTAAAGTGCATGAATGACCGTTAATTCGTGGGCCAATCGATTCCCACTGTTGAATGGTCGGATACTATGTAGCACCCCGTAAATGGTATGACAAACAAAAGTGGGGGACATATAACCAGGAGACGACTATGATGAAACGATGGATTACAACGTGGGTCCTGCTTGCATTCTCGACAAGCGTATGGGCAATCTCCCCTTATATTCAGGGGAATTCGGTGACAGGCGGTAGCGCACAGGCCGCTGCAACGGCCGTCGAATCCAAGCTCAAGAGTGGCGGATTCAAGGTGATTGGCAAGTATTTCCCCAAAGAGCTGGCAGGCTATGGCGTGGTGATCGCCACGGATGATGCCATGCTCGACGAAGTGGGTTCGGTGGGAGGCAATGCCATCCTGGGTGCGGCGATCCGCGTGGGTGTCAAGGCGGATGGCAGCGTAACGTACACCAATCCCGACTATTGGTATCGCGCCTATTTCCGCAAGTCCTTTGCGAAAAAAGAGGATGCGGTCAAAGCCTTGCAGGCGCGCCTGCAAGGCGCGCTGGGCGCCGGCAAGGGCGTGGGCGGTGACGAAGCGGCCAGCAATCTGACCAACTATCGCTACATGATCGGCATGGAACGCCTGGATTCTTACAAGAACAAGCTGGCCGAGTATGGCAGCTTTGCCGAGGCGGTAAAAACCGTACGCGACAATCTGGCCAAGGGCGCAGGCAAGACGACCAAGATCTACGAGGTCGTGCTGCCCAGCCGCAAACTGGCGGTATTCGGCGTGGCGATGAATGACAGCGAGAATAACGATGGCGAGTGGATCAAGAAAATCGACATGCAGGAGAGCGTCGCAGGTCTGCCCTACGAGATTTACGTCGTCGACAAGCAGGTGGAATCGCCCCATGGCCGCTTCCGCATTGCACTGGCATTCCCGGATGTCGGGATGGGGCAGTTCATGCGGATATCGTCTCTGCCCAATGCCATCCTCGATACCATGAACGCAGTGGCGGGTGTGGACAAGAAATCCAGCGGAGAATCCTGGCAGTAGTAAAACCCGGGTTTCTCGGTTGGTAAAAAAGGCGTTGCGTTGCAACGCCTTTTTTGTTGTCTGCCGCGCCCTCTGGCGTATACACACTAAAGAAGCCCGAACCGGTGCCGTAATGTTTACCACACAGGGGGCGCAGCATGTGGCACCCCTCGACGACCCTGTTGGAGGAACGTGTGGATATCGAAGTATTGAAAGGCGTCAAGGTGATGGTCATCGATGACAGCAATACCATCCGCCGCAGTGCGGAAATCTTTCTGAATCAGGCGGGCTGCGAAGTCATCCTGGCGCAGGACGGTTTTGATGCGCTGGCCAAAATCACCGATCACGAGCCGGATGTGGTGTTTGTCGACATCATGATGCCGCGGCTGGACGGCTATCAGACCTGCTCGCTCATCAAGCGCAATGCGAAGTATCGCACCACGCCCGTCATCATGCTGTCGTCCAAGGATGGACTGTTTGACCGGGCGCGCGGCCGCATGGTGGGGTCAGACGAGTATCTGACCAAGCCGTTTACCAAGGACACGCTGTTGACAGCGGTGCGCGAGCATACGAGTGCGGACGCTTAATTTTCTTCTAGGAGCATAGATCATGGCGATCAGCCGAATTCTGGTAGTGGACGATTCCCCCACCGAACGCTTTTTCCTTTCCGAGTTATTGGTCAAGAACGGCTATCTGGTCAGCATGGCCGAAAGCGGCGAGGAGGCCGTCGCACAGGCCAAGCAGACACTGCCCGATCTGATCGTGATGGATGTCGTGATGCCCGGTATGAACGGCTATCAGGCCACCCGCATGATTACCAAGGAAGAGGCAACCAAGCATATTCCGGTCATCATGTGCACGACGAAGGGACAGGAAACCGACAAGGTGTGGGGCATGCGTCAGGGTGCGAAAGCCTATCTGGTGAAGCCCGTGAAGCCGGAAGACCTGCTGTCGCAAATCAAGGCGCTGGGCTGAGTACACCGCCATGGCCAAGAAATTCAATCTACGCGAATTTCAGACACAGCTTTCGCAGCAACTGCAGGCAGCGGCCAGTCGCGATAACTCCGGCTCGCGGCTGGGCTTTCGCGTGGGTGAAGTGAACTGGCTGGTAAGCCTGTCCGATACCGAGGAAGTGATTCCGGTGCCGCCCATCGTCAAGGTTCCCGGTGCATGCCGGTGGTTTCGCGGCGTCGTCAACATTCGCGGCAACCTGTTTGCCGTAAGCGATTTTTCCGATTTCATGGGACAGGGCGTGACAGCCGATCACGCCGACTGCCGCCTGCTGATTCCGCATCATGACTTTGGCGTCAATGCGGCGCTGCTGGTGCGCAACACCCTGGGACTGAAGAACATCAACCGTTACCAGCCGAACAGCGTGCGCGCGGCGCACCCCTGGATCGCGCGTCATTATGCGGACGAAGCGGGAACCAACTGGTGCGATATGGACTTCGGGCAATTACTCGGCGATAGCGAATTCCTCAAGGTTGAAGCGCAGCTCGGCAACTGATTGAGTCATTAGAACGAGGCGCGCTGGCGCCCACACAGTGGAAGGACTGGAACGATGAACATGGCAATCACGATGAATGGCCTCAAGGGGCTGGCGGGCCGCATGACAGGCAAAGGCGGAACCGAGCACACTACCCTGATCATGCAGACCGTGCGCAAGCTGGCAGACCGGAATCCCGGCAAGGCGCCCCTGGTCGGCAGTCTGCCCGTCGAGAAGCAGTACCTCTTTACCGGGGGCGCCCTGATCGTTTCTCTGCTGCTGGCGGCCGGGTTCACCATCTACAGTTCGATTCAGATCAATAACCGCGCCGGTTACGAATCACACGCCGGTGAACTGAAGGTGCTGTCGCAGCGTCTGCCTCTGGCCGCGCAGCAGTCCGTGCTGGGCGATGCCGCGGCGTTCAAAAAGCTGGCGGCCGGCAAAGCCTCGTTCGAGACAACGCTGCAGGGGCTGACTGACGGCGACGATACGGTGCCTGCCTCGACCGGCGCGGCCCGCGCGACGCTGGAGCAGATCAGTACGCAATGGAAGACGTTCAATCCGCAGGTTGTACAGATCCTGTCGCAACAGAAAAACCTGGTGGCGACCAGCGTCAGCATCAAACGTATTAACCATCTGAGCGCAGACCTGCAAAAAGTGGCCGAGCGGCTCGCCGGCCAGTTGACTGAATCGGGCGCCAGCGTGCGCGAGGTGTCGCGCGCCAACTATCTGGCCATGCTGAGCCAGCGTCTGCCGAAGAACGCCAACCTGCTGCTGTCGGCCGAGTTGATCGACCCCGCCGTGGTGGCGCAGATGGAGAAAGATACGACGGCATTCCGCGATACGGTGCAGGAATTGATGACAGGCGTCGCCACCCGTAACGAAGACAGCATGGCGACACTTGAGGACCTCGGTGGCAACATGGCCGACATGGTCGAGGTGGTCGGTGCTGTGCTGGCCAATACGCAGTCGCTGCTGCAAGCCAAAGAGTCGGCCAAGAACCTGTTTACCGGCAGCGATACGCTGCTGAAAAATACCGATCAGCTGTCAAAAGACTATCAGTCCGTGGGGGGGACCGGTTACCTGCTGGCGGCGCTGTTCGGTGTGCTGGCGATTGCTTCGCTGGTGATGCTGGGGCTGGTCAACATCAACGAGACCAAGTCGCGGGCGCGCAAGAGCGAAGAGGAAAACAGCCGTAACCAGGAGGCGATTCTGCGCCTGATGGACGAACTGGGCGAACTGGCTGAAGGCAACCTCACCATCAACGCCAGCGTAACCGAAGACATCACGGGCGCAGTGGCTGACTCGATCAACTATACGGTCGAAGAGTTGCGTACCCTGGTGCGCGGGATCAACAATGCCGCGCAACAGATGGACCAGGCCGCCAGCGAGGCAGGGCAGGTGTCTGATTCGCTGCAACAGGCGGCGCGCCGCCAGACTGCAGAAATCGAGGAAACCTCGGCTGCGGTGGTCAATCTGGCGCAATCGGTGCAGCAGGTATCCGGCAACGCCGCCGAGTCGGCCCGCGTGGCCGATCAGTCACTGGCGGCCGCAGAAAAGGGCCAGCAGGCGGTGTCCAATGCCATCGCCAGCATGAACGGCCTGCGCGAGCAGATCCAGGAAACCTCGAAGCGAATCAAGCGTCTGGGTGAATCCTCGCAGGAGATCGGCGAGATCGTCGAACTGATTTCCGACATTACCGAACAGACCAACGTGCTGGCGCTCAACGCCGCCATTCAGGCTGCGTCCGCGGGCGAAGCCGGCCGCGGCTTCTCGGTGGTGGCGGAGGAAGTGCAACGGCTGGCGGAACGTTCCGCCGATGCGACCAAGCAGATTGCCGCGATCGTGAAAACCATTCAGTCCGATACCCACGACACGGTGGCAGCGATGGAGGTCTCGACCCAGGGCGTGGTCGAAGGCGCCAAGCTGTCCGATGCCGCAGGCCAGACGCTGGCCGAGATCGGCGACGTGTCGAAGAAACTGGCCGGACTGATTGCCGATATTTCCTCGGCCACGCAGAGTCAGGCCGAATCGACCGCCAAGGTGGCTGAAACCATGCAGGACATCAAGTCCATTTCGGCGCAGACCAGTAGCGGCACGCAACAGACTGCCGAGTCGATCGGCGGCATGAAGCAGCTGGCGCAGGATCTCAAGAGCTCGGTTGCAGGCTTCAAGCTTGCCTGAGCAGGCTGACCACAACGCAGAATGCTTTTCGATCAGGCCAGCATACAACGTCAGGAATACATATCATGAGCGCCTTACTCGACTACGATACCGGCCCGTTGAACTGGGTGCGCGCAGAAATCGATGCCGCCCTGCAAGCCGCGCTGGGACGCGTGCAGGCTTACAGCGTGGATGCCGATCTCACCAACGCCCTGCGCCTGGCGGCCGACGATGCGCACCAGGTTACCGGGGCGCTCCGCATGGTGGACCTGGAAGGCGCGGCCACACTGGCGAATGCGCTTGAATCCATACTGGGCGACGTCAATGAAAATCGTCTGCAGCCAAACGCCGACGTGCTGCGTGCCTTGCGCAATGCCATCGAAGGCCTGCAGCGCTGGGTCAAGGACCTGGCCGACGGGCGCGGCAGCGGCGAGTTGGCGTTGTTCCCGCTCTATAAACGGCTGCGTGAACTCCAGGGTGCGGAGCGCGTGTTCGAAGGCGAGCTGTTTTTCCCTGACCTGCGTACGCGGGCACACGGCAAGGCGGCCAACGATGCAATGACGCAGGAAGCGCTGGCAGCCGAGGTCAAGGCCGCGCGCGGCCTGTTCCAGCGCGGCCTGCTGGCGTTTCTGCGCAACGTCGAGGCGGAACAAGGATTGCAGCGGATGCGCAATGCGCTGGCTGCGATCGAGCGTATTGCGCCGTCGCAAGCCTCGCAAACCTTCTGGTGGGCCTGCGTCGGCTTCGTTGACAGCCTGATCGCGCGCGGCGTCGAAGCCGATTTCCACGTCAAGCAGCTGCTCGCCCGTGTCGACCTGCAGATGCGTCGCCTGATAGAGGGCTCGCCGCAAGTGGCCGAGCGCTTGATGCGCGATGCCCTGTTCTTCGTGGCGAAAAGCCAGACGCTGGATGGACGTGCCGCCGAAGTCCGTGCGACGTTCGGACTCGACCGCTATCTACCCGGCCGCGGCATGCTCGATCCGGAGGCGCTGGCCCGCATGCGCCCCGTTCTGGAGGCCATGCAGGCCAACCTCAAGACGGCGCGCGATAACTGGCATGCCTACGTGGAAGGCGATGCCGGCCAGTTGCCACAATTCCAGGCACAACTGGAGCGCATGCTGCCGCAGGCGCAGATGCTGGAGGCCAGCAAGCTCAAACCCTTGCTGGACGAACTGACCGCTGCTGCCCTTACGAGTGCCGGGCGCGAAGGCGACGCGCGCGAACAGATGAACCTGGAAGTCGCGTCCACCTTGCTGTTTCTGCAGAATGCCGTCGATCAGGAAGACGTGCTGCACAGCGATTTTGCGGCTCGCGCGGAAGGCCAGCAGGCGCGCCTGCTGGCCCTGATCGAAGGCCGGGAGATGCCGGCCGTCGTCGTGGATGTCAACAGCCAGCGCGAAGCCGAACGCGACATGCTGGTGCACATGGCCCAGGAAGTCGGCCAGAATCTTAAACAGATGGAAGAGGCGCTGGATGCCTTTTTCCGCGACGCCGGCGAACGCGAGGCGCTGGCTGGTTTGCCCGCGCTGGCACAGCAGGCGCAAGGCGCGTTAACCATGCTGGAACTGCCCGATGCCGCCAGTCTTCTGGGCGCAGCCGCCACTACGGCGCAAACGTTCGTCGAGGAAGGCTATCCGGACGAGGCGACCCAGCAACGCCTGGCCAATGCATTTTCCAGTCTGGGCCTGTATATCGAGTCCTACTGTGCCGGTCGCGCCGATGCCGCCCGGATCCTGCGTCCCGTTCTGATCGAGTTTGGGGTGATCGCCGACAACGCAGATGAAGGCGCTTTCGACGACACCGTCGAATCCGGTTTGCCGGCTCGCAAGGCCGGCGTACAGGAAGACTATCTGGCGTGGCGCGATCAACCCGACGCCGAAGCAAAAAAAAAATTCCTTGATGCCCTGACCGAACTCAGCCGCGACGCCGAACTGATCGACGACGCTACGCTGAAGCAGCAGACGCGTGCTGCACTCGACGCCTGCCGCAATGCCCCGGAAGCCCTGCCGGCATTCGATGCCGACATTGCGGCCCTGACGGGTCTGGCGTTGCCTGGGCGGCCTGCAGCCGGGCACCCGTTGACGATTGAAGACACGGCGGAACCCGTTGCCGTCGAAGAAGGGAGCATGCCGGTCTTCGACGCGCCCACGCTCGACATCGATGACCTGCCTGAGGCGCCTGTTGCTGAAACGGCTGTTCCCGCGTATGACATCCTTCCGGAATCGGCAGAGCCGGTGGCTTTGAATGACGCCGACCGGGACGTTACGGCAGAAGCGGTCGACGGCACGCTGGGCGAAGCCATGCTCCAGGTGACGATTCCTGAAGATTCCGAGGCGGAACTGCTGGAAATCTTTCTCGAGGAAGCCAACGAGGTGTTGGCAGCCATGGGTGAAGCCAGCAATGCCTGCCAGAGCAATCCCGACGATCAGGATTCGATGACGATCATCCGCCGTGGCTTCCACACGCTGAAAGGCAGTGGACGCATGGTCGGTCTGGACGAGCTTGGTGAAACCGCTTGGCGTCACGAACAGTTGATGAACGGCTGGCTGGCCGAGAACAAGCCGGCAAGTAGCGACTTGTTGCATCTGGTCGAACGTGCCCGTGGCGTATTCCAGAATTGGGTTGACGCGCTGCAGACCAATCAGCCCATGAGCTTGCCGGTTCCAGCCTTGCTGGCAGCGGTCGATCGCGTGGCGCAGGGACGGCCGCTGGACGAGACTCCGGTAGCCGAACCGGAGACGATTCCGCCCACCGCGAACGAATTTGACGTATCCGGGATGCTTGCTGACGACGCAGACGTGCCAACGGAAAATGCCGTGGCCGGGCCGGAAATCGAGCGTGAAGCTGCGGTTGGCGCTGCCCTGGCAGACGGCGCGCCGGAGCGGGATGCCGATCACGCTGCCGTCGTGGCGTTCGATGTCGAGGCTCGTGCGGATGAAAGCGACGACATGGCTGACGATACAGCCCCGGCTGACCTGCATGAGGCAATGGAAGCCCGGATGGCGCCGGGCATTCCGGAGGTGGCCGCGATTATCGAATATGCGATGCCGTCCAACACGACGCACGATATCGAATTGTCTGTCCAGGTTCAGGCAGACGCGCCGCGCCCGGGTGAAGACCTGCCTGCCAAATCGTTCGCCGCACAAGCGCATTCCGAACCAGCCAGCGAAGATCGCCAAGAGGAATCGCCCGTACCGGACGAGATCTGTATCGGGCCAGTTTGCCTTTCCCACGGCCTGTACGAGATTTTCATGACGGAAGCGCACCAGCATCTGGCCGTGCTGACGGAAGAGATTGAGCGCCATGCCGACACCGCGCACAGTTCGGTCAGCGAGCATGCGCGCCGTGCCATTCATACGCTGGGTGGCATGGCGGGAACCGCCGGCATCACCGCGCTGTCCGAGCTGTCGCATGCACTCGAACAGTACTGGAACCGCTTCGTGTATGTAGCCATGCCGTCTTCGCACCTGTCGCTGGTCGAGGATACCGTCGGACGCCTGCATGACATGATTGCAAGCATCGAGCAGAGAATGCTGCCCGCGACGGCCGACGACCTGATCGCAACCCTGGGCGAACTGGAGGATGAGCAGCCGTTGTTGGCAGCCGAACCCGTGATCGAACCGTTGATCGAATCGGTCCATGCCGAGACCGACGAAATGGTCGCGCCGCCTGCCGAGGTCCAGGCAACGCCCGCCGAGGCGGCGTATGTCGCCGAGCCGGCCGACGTGACGCAGAATGACGCCGCACCTGGCCTGCCGGATATCAGCACGCTGGTTCCCGATTTCAAGCAGGCCGCACCGGCGCCCGTATTCGAGCGACGCGAAGTGGCCGATGAAATCGACCAGCAGTTGCTGCCGATTTTCCTCGAAGAGGCCGACACCCTGGTGCCCGACACCAGTGCACAACTTCGTGCCTGGAAAGGAGAGCCCACTGCTGCCGGCCCGCGCGATGCGCTCCGCCGCAACCTGCATACCATCAAGGGTAGCGCGCGCATGGTTGGCGCGATGCGCCTGGGTGAATTGACGCACGTAATGGAATCACGCGTGATCGCCGTCATCGAAGGCCATCTGGTCGCAAGCCACGACGTATTCGATACGCTGGAAACCCAGCTCGATCGTCTGGCTGACGTTGTGGAGCACTTGAGACAGGGCGATCTGGCGCCGATACTCGAGGACACGCCAGTCCCGCTGCAAGCACCGATCGAGCCGGTACTGGGCCACGCCGAGTCGTCACTGGCATCTACCGCCGCCGACCCGCTTGCACCCGCGACACCGGCCACGCGCGACAGCAATGCCCTGACCCTGCGCGTGCGCGCCGACTGGGTCGACCGCATGGTCAACCAGGCCGGCGAAGTGGCGATCGCGCGTTCGCGTATCGAAAGCGAGGTGTTCGCTTTCAAGCGCCACGTCAACGAATTGACCGACGCCCTGGTGCGTCTGCGCGGCCATATTCGCGAAGTCGAGATACAGGCCGAGTCGCAGATGCAGGCGACGTTCCAGACGCAGGGTGTGGCCGAGGAGTTCGATCCGCTGGAATTCGATCGCTTCACCCGCTTCCAGGAAGTTACCCGCTTCCTCGCCGAGAGCGTGAACGACATCTCCACGGTGCAGCACATTCTGCTGGCGCGCCTGGGCGAGGCGGATGCCGCGCTGATCCAGCAGACGCGGCTGAATCGCGAACTGCAGCAGGATCTGCTGCGGGTGCGCATGGTGCCGCTGTATTCGGTGGCCGAACGCCTGTACCGCACCGTGCGCCAGACCGCGCGCGACGTCGACAAGCGCGCCCAGCTCGACATCCAGGGCGGCGACCTCGAAATCGACCGTTCGGTGCTGGAAAAGGTGACGGCGCCATTGGAGCACCTGCTACGCAATGCGCTGGCACACGGCATCGAAACCCCCGAAGCGCGTCGCGCGGCGGGCAAGGCCGAATTTGGCGAGATCGTGCTGTCGGCACGCCAGTCCGGCAACGAAATGATGCTGACCGTGAAGGATGACGGCGCCGGCCTCAACTATGCGCGTATCCGCGAAAAGGCAGAGGCCGGCGGCCTGCTGCTGCCGGGTGTCGAACCGACCGAATCACTGCTGGCGCAGATGATTTTTGCCGCCGGCTTTTCCACCGCCGATACCGTCAGCCAGGTGGCCGGGCGCGGCGTTGGCATGGACGTGGTCAAGAGCGAGATCTCCGCACTCGGCGGCCGTATCGACATCAGCTCCACACCCGGTGCGGGCACCGCTTTCAACATCTATCTGCCGCTCACGCTGGCGATGACCCAGTCGGTCATGGTCCAGGCCGCCAAACACGATTACGCGCTGCCGGCACCGCTGGTGCAACAGGTGCTGGAACTAAAGCCGCACGAGTTGGAGCAGGCCATGGCGACCGGCGAATTGACGTGGCGTGGTGCACGCTATCCGTTCTCCTATCTCCCGCATTTGCTGGGCGACACCGAGGCGGTGCACGAGATGCAGCGCTACAACCCGGTGGTGCTGCTCAAAAGCGGTTCCAGCCAGGCAGCCGTGCTGCTCGACGCGATCGAGGGTACGCGCGAAATCGTGGTCAAGAACATCGGTCCGCAGATGGCGCGCATTACGGGTGTCGCAGGCGCCACGGTGCGCGGCGATGGACGCGTGATCCTGATTCTCAACCCGGTGCCGCTGGCATTGCGCTGGGCCAGCCTGCCGCGTACCGCAGCGGAACGTGTGGCGCCTGCCGAGACGGCCGAAGTCAGTGCCGCCCTGCAGCCACCGCTGGTGCTGGTGGTCGACGATTCGCTCACCGTACGCAAGATCACCACGCGTCTGCTCACTCGCGAAGGCTTCCGTGTCGACAGTGCAAAGGATGGCGTCGACGCACTGGAAAAAATGAACGACCTGGTTCCCGATGTGGTGCTGCTTGACGTCGAAATGCCGCGCATGGATGGCTTCGAGCTGGCCCGTGTGATGCGCGGCGACGCGCGTCTGGAGGGCGTGCCGATCATCATGATCACTTCGCGTACCGCGGACAAGCACCGCAACCGTGCGATGGAAATCGGCGTCAACGTGTATCTGGGCAAGCCATACCAGGAACAACAGCTGCTCGACGCCATTGCCGAGCAGCTTGGACAGGAAGTCGCCGTGCCGACATGAAAGCGGAGGGAATGAAAAAACGGGCGTCTGACGCCGGTTTTTTCGTTTAAAGCCGGAGACCGGCGAGGTCGCCGTCGGCCAGTGCGTTGAGTCGCGCGTTGCCTTGCGCTGGATCGTGGTGATAGGTCGTCATGAGCTGGCGTGCAACATCCAGCCAGTGGATTTCGGCGGCCTTCACCATCGAAATCAGATGGGCGGTGTCGCCGTTGCCGAGCCAGGCTTCGTAGGCTTGCGGCAATGCGGGAAACAGGGAGCGGCGCAGTCCCGACAGATTCGCCAGATAAAAATGCAGGGAGCCGATCGTTTCGCGTTCGAGCAGGGTCGGCAACGTCACCATGCAATCGGCCAGATGATCGCGCACCGCGCGGGCCAGCAGTTCGGCATGCCGGGAATTGAGGTGGCCGAGCATCGTATTCCAGTCTTCACCCAGCAGCGGTTCGGCGCGTGCCTCGCCGATCTCGTGGAGAATCATGGCCTCGCTCTCTGCTTCAACCATGCGGTCGAGCCCGCGCTCGATGTCGTGCTCGAAGTCGTAATGCGCAAATGCGCGTCCCAGCGCCGTGTCCTTTTCCTTCCACTGCCATTCTTCGTATTTGTTCCACAACAGCCGGCGTACCGCGTCCATGCGCAGGAAAATGGCGCCACCGCGCATGGCGGCGGGCGGGGCGATCAGGTCGCGTGCATATTCGCAGCCGGCCACCAGCACCTGTACGCCGTCACGAATTTCGGCGCGCTTGAGCTCGGCCAGCACGAAATGCGGCTTGCGGAAGTGCCCCAGTCCGCTGCTGTAGACCAGCCCCTGGGGAATCAACGCACGATTGATGTCGTCGGCCTCGAACGGGTCGATACCGGTGCCGTTCACCGGCAGATGCGAAAAATTTTCTTCTTCCACCGTATTCCACAGGCTCTCGCGTGCGTTCAGCCAGTCGCCGAGGTCGTCCTTGGGCAGGCGCGCACCATAAGGAATTTCCATTTCCCAGCGGTAGTACTCGCGCATTTCCAGCAGAAAGGTGCACATCGTCATATCGCGCGCATGACGGGCATCGGCGATGGTGCAATTTTTTTGCACCGTATCGATGAGGGCAGACAGGTCAACCATGACGCACTCCTGAAAACAACGCTAATCCGAAGTGTACAAATAAAAACAATCCATGTAACCGGGTTGTTTTCAAGGGTATTGC
>CAYVOR010000064.1:0-14327 GCA_964452995.1 uncultured Thiobacillus sp. | reverse complement strand
TCCAGCCACTCCACCTTGTCAGATTTGCCTCCAGAAAATAACGGTATAAAAACAAGTTATCGTTCTATATGAATAAAGCAGAACAATCTTCACACACACCAATTGTGTAGCTAGACATGGCTACCAACAACACAAAAATATGTATTTTTAATTTAAATACAATGGGTTATATAATTTACGCCACTCTACGCTGGAACGCGAAATTAGCGTAGATTGGCATAGTTTGGCGGGCAAATTGCCCCAAATTTGCCCCAAGAATCCGGCGTTCAATCTGGAGCATAGCGCAGCGTGTGTTGGCGTACTTAGCTGGCACTTGCCTGCGCTTCTACCACTGCGCTCCAGCATTCTTCACAACCTCGCAAACACCTACTTGACTCCATTACCTGGACACAAGTTGGCAGAGTCTTGCTGCTTTCATGATGTCAGAAACTGGTGTACCATTCTCACACAATAGAGGTGTCCAATGAATACGTTGCCCGAGACCATTCTTCAACAAGCGCGATCCCTCCCCGAGGGAGGCGTTCTGTCGCCCAAAGAGTTCCTGCATCTGGGTAGCAGGTCGGCAGTGGATCAAGCATTCTCGCGGTTGGCCAAGGCCGGCAAGCTTTTGCGGGTGGCGCGCGGCACCTACGCTGCCCCGGTGGCCAGCCGGTTCGGTTCGCGCTCCCCTACCCCCGAGAAAGTCGTCAGGGCACTAGCCGAACAGAGCGGCGAAATTGTCGTGCCTCACGGGGCCAGTGCCGCCAACGCCCTGGGCCTGACACAGCAGGTTCCTATTCGCGAGGTCTACCTGACTTCCGGTCGGACCCGGAAGCTCAAGCTCGGCCGATCGGAAGTGCTGGTGAAACACGCACCACGCTGGATGTTGATTTTGGGTGCACGGCCAGCCGGCGCGGCCGTGCGCGCACTGGCCTGGATCGGGCCGGAGCACGCCGACGAGTCACTGGCATCGCTTCATCGCACCCTACCCCTCTCAGAATGGCAAGCACTGACCTCGGCACGAGCGACACTACCTGGCTGGATGGCACAGGCCATTGGCAAGGAAGCGGCGCGTGGCTGAATACTTCTTTGATTTGAGCGAGCAGGATCAACGCGAAGCGCTGGAATACGCTCGCGCCGAAACTGGTCGCCCCGCTCACCTGCTCGAAAAGGACATTTGGGTGGTGTGGGCGTTACGCACTCTGTTCGAGTCGCCGCTGTCGGCTGATCTAACCTTCAAGGGTGGCACATCACTCTCGAAGGTCTACAAGATCATCGACCGCTTCTCCGAAGACATCGACCTGACCTACGACATCCGCAAGCTGATCCCGGACCTGATCGGCGAAGGAGGCGATTTGCCGGCAAGCCGCAGCCAGGCTGGCAAATGGACGAAGGCCGTGCGGCACCGACTGCCCGAGTGGATCACGCAGAACGTGCAACCGGTGATTCAAGCGGCCCTGACACGCGACCGCCTGGACGCCCGGCTCGAACTCGGTGGCCAGGACAACGACAAACTGTTTCTGCACTACCCTGCCCTGACGCAAGGCACAGGATACGTGGCACCTGTCGTCACGCTTGAGTTCGGTGGCCGTGCCACAGGAGAACCACACGAGGTATTTCGGGTGACCTGCGACATTGCAGAACACCTGCCCGGGGTGTCCCTCCCCACCGCCTCGCCGCTGGTCATGAGCGTCGCGCGCACCTTTTGGGAGAAAGCCACGGCCGCGCATGTATTCTGCGCGCAGGGCCGTATCCGCAGTGAACGTTACGCGCGGCACTGGCACGACCTGGCCGCGATCGCACGAAGCCACCACTTCGCCGCCGTGATGGCGGACCGCTCGGTGGCAGCAGCCGTCGCTCGCCATAAGTCCCACTTCTTCATCGAGAAGGACGCTGGCGGCCAAGTCATCGACTACGCAGCGGCGACTTCAGGGCACCTGAAGATCGTCCCCGAAGGTGAGGCCAGGGTCGCCCTCGCAAAAGACTATGCGGCCATGTTGGCCGACGAAGTGATGGTGGGCGATGCCTTGCCTTTCGACGAATTGCTGAAGACATGCGCCAAACTCGAAGCAGAAGTCAATAACTACGTCGTTGCCATCGGCAATGACAACCAAAATCCAGGCTCTCAGCCTTTTCGGTGATAGTGCGTATGAGCAACATTCGATCCATCGACATGATGTTTATCGACGACGTGTTCGAGATGGGGGGCGGCTACGTCCTCAACTTCTCGGATCGTACCTTCGCGCAGTTTTTCGCCGAAGAACTCAATATCGACATCGACGACCCACTCTACGCGCGCAATGGTGGCTCAAAAGCCAAGCGACTGCGCTGCTTCCTACAAACGGTCGATAAGCCAACCGTCGTCCGAACGTTAAAAGCTCTATGGGAGTACCGGGAGGCATTGCGGCAACGCTCTGAGCAGGCCGACAAGGTTCCAAACGCCCACGGCCGCCTCCTGTCATTGCTCAATCGGCTCGAAGGTCGGCCGGAGAGTGCCCCGTCACCAGGTCAAGCTCCGATTCCAGCATTCGATCGCCAGAAGCTGGCCCTGATTAAAAGCGATCTCCTCGCAATGGCATCACTAGAGGCGCATGCGCGTGGCTATGCCTTCGAGAAGTTCCTGCATGACTTGTTTGACACCTACGGGTTGGCGGCACAAGAGCCATTCCGCCTGAAAGGCGAACAGATCGACGGCAGCTTTCAGTTCGGCAACGAGACCTACCTCGTCGAAGCCAAGTGGCACGGTAAGCCCATCGGTGTCGCCGAGCTTCATACTTTTCACGGCAAGATCGAACAGAAGGCCGCCTGGACTCGGGGGCTGTTCGTCAGCAATAGTGGTTTCACGGAAGATGGCCTCATCGCATTCGGTCGTGG
Organism: uncultured Thiobacillus sp.; assembly: GCA_964452995.1. Lineage (GTDB taxonomy): Bacteria > Pseudomonadota > Gammaproteobacteria > Burkholderiales > Thiobacillaceae > Thiobacillus. The sequence continues at coordinate 11,474 of CAYVOR010000064.1, read as the reverse complement.
CAAGCGCGTCATCTGCATGGACGGCTATGATCTCTACGAGACTCTGAATCGGGAAATCCCCCTCAACCACGTCCTCGAACGCAAGGTCCGTCGGGCGGCCGAAACCGGCTCACCGTTTGTGCGTGTTCGCGATCTTTTTCCACATTGATGGCTAAACAGGAAAGAATTCTGTTTTGTGGTGTAGTTATTTGTAGAGATAGCTTAGCAAGGAGAAAGGTGAAGGCAACCGCAAGCAGACAAACCTAGTCTGCCAATGATGGAGCATGAACCTCACGGATTCAGAGACAAAATTAAAGTTCCTCAGGGGAAGGAAAGCTAGTGGCGACAATACGAAAGCTGATTCTGAAAAATTTCAAACGGTTCAAAAGCCTTGAATTAGAGTTCGATCCTGAACTGAACATCTTGGTTGGCGGTAATGAGGCCGGAAAAAGCTCCGTTCTCCAGGCGCTGGACATCGTACTCAGTGCCAGCCGAAGCAAGGTGGAATCGCTCGGTCTCGAAACCCTTTTCAATGCAGAGTGCATCGCAGAATTCCTAGGCAGCGAAAGAAAGATCACCGATCTTCCCGAACTCCTACTGGAAGTGTACCTCGACGGAATTGATGGCCACCATGACCTGGACGGGAGAAACAACAGCAAGGGCATGGACCACCTTGGCATCAAGATGGTGTGTAAGCCCGTTGACGAGTACACCAAGGAAATTCAGACGATTCTGGCCGAGAAGCATGAGAACTTTCCTTTCGAATATTATTCCGTCCACTTTCTAACTTTCACAGACGAAGCTATCTTTCCGTACAAGAAACCGCTCAAGCATCTACTCATAGACAGTTCCCAGATCAACAACGAATACGCCACGCGCGAGTACACCCGCTCGATGTACGCCGCGCATGCATCCGTGATTCAGCGAAATCTCCACAGTTTCGAGTACCGCAAAGTCAAATCGAAATTCAAGGACGACGTCTTCAAGACGATGAATGACGCGCTGGACACCTACAAGTTTGATGTCCGCACAAGCCCCAAAGCGAGTGTCGAAACGGACATCATTATCACCGAGGGCGACATTCCGATCGACAGCAAGGGCAAGGGTCGCCAGTGTTTCATCAAAACGGAATTCGCTCTGCGTAACCGTGAGCACGCTCTCGATGTTCTCCTCCTCGAAGAGCCCGAGAACCACCTGAGCCATGTCCACATGCACAAACTCATCGAGCGCATCCGGGCATCTGTCAAGAAGCAGCTCTTTATCGCCACGCACAGCAGCTTCATTGCGACGCGGTTGAACCTCAAGAAAGTACTGATATTGAGCGAGGAAAATCCGTCCCGACCGACATCCCTCAAAGATCTCAGTCAGGGGACCGCCGATTTTTTTATGAAGGCCCCCGACAATAACGTCTTGGAGCTTGCGCTGTGCAAGAAGGCGATCCTTGTCGAGGGGGACGCCGAGTTCATCCTCATGGACGCGTTCTACAGGAATAGTGCCGATGGTGCCAGCACTGACGCAGACGGCATCCATGTGATCTCTGTCGACGGCACAAGCTTCAAGCGCTATCTCGAACTCGCAAAGCTGCTCAGCATCAAGGTCGCAGCCATCCGTGATAACGATGGCGACTACCAAGCCAACTGTGTCACCAACTATACTGACTACACCTCGGCGTCCATCCAGGTTTTCGCAGATACCGACGATGCTCGGCGCACATTCGAAGTCTGCATGTACCAAGACAATAAAGCTATTTGCGATGGCCTTTTCCTAGCGGGCCGCAAAACGCTGACCGTAGACGAATACATGTTGAAGAACAAAACGGACGCCGCATTCCAACTGCTTGAGAAAAAAGGCACCGAGCTTGTCGCGCCAGAATACATCCAGCAGGCTGTCGCATGGATAAGAGCGTAGTCTTTGCCGTTGCGGGGTCCGGCAAGACCTCCCGCCTCGTCGCAAGCCTCGATGAGGTGAAACGCTTCCTCATCGTCACGTACACGGAGTCGAATCACGACAATCTGCGCAGCAAGATCATCCAGCGATTCGGCTACTTTCCTGCAAACATCACGCTCTATACCTACTTCAAGTTCCTGCACAGCTTCTGCTATCGGCCGTTCCTTCGATCGAAGAAGAACACCAAAGGAGTGACATTTAAGCTCCCGCCAACGTTTCCGCGATATGCGTTGACAGACGACCGACGCTACGTATCCTCCAACCATCGGCTCTACGCCAACCGACTCGCCAAGTTCATCGAGCAATCCAATCTGGTCAGCGCTGTCGTGGCACGCATGGAGAAGTATTTCGATGTCTTCTTCGTGGACGAAGTCCAGGACTTCGCAGGGCATGACTTCAATTTTCTGATGGCAATTAGCGCTGCCAAGCTGAACGCTACCTTTGTCGGCGATTTTTTCCAGCACACGTTCGACACGAGCCGCGACGGGAATGTGAACAAAAATCTTCACAGCGACTACGACGCGTATAGGGCCAAATTCCTAGCAGCCAAGCTGAGGGTCGATACAGACAGCCTCAAGAAGAGCCGCCGATGCAGCAAGAGCGTCTGCGACTTCATCACAGAGAAGATCGGTGTCTCCATCGAGGCCCACGATGACCGGGAAAGCGCAGTCAGGTATGAGGATGACCCCGAGGCGGTGCTCACTCTCTATAAAGATCCGAGGACGGTGAAACTTTTCTACAAGGAGCACCACAAGTACGCCTGTTACTCCCAAAACTGGGGGGCGTCGAAGGGTGTGGATCGATATCAGGACGTCTGCGTGGTTCTTAATCCCTCAAACGTAAAAGCCTGGAAAAATGGGAACTTCTTGAACATCAACGCTGAAACACGCAACAAGCTCTACGTTGCCTGTTCAAGGGCAAGAGGCAATCTGACACTCGTTCCCGAGTCTTTGCTCAAGGCCTATAAGCGTTCCTAGTTTCTCTTCAAGCCAATTGGGAAAACGCAGAACACGCCGTGGTGGATTACCTGTTCGAGGTATGGTCAGCGGGGGGGGCGCGGCGTATCGTCAACTTGGTTTCAGGAGCCCTGTCTTGCCCGCTCCTCCCCTCCTGAATCCCCGATCCCCCGCCATGAACACTTCCAGCATATGCGGAATCAACGCCACGGCATCGACCGCCTCACCATAGGTCTGCGCGTGCAGCGCGGCGTAGCGGTCGAGGTCGGCTTTCAGGCTGGCCGGGCATGTGAAGGTCAGCTTGATGCTCTCGGTCTTGGGCAGCGGCCCCAGCCGCAGCTTGCGTGTCGTGTTCATTGCGAAACTCCTCGGTTGAAAATTACCGGCTGGTAAGGCCGCAGCACCAGATCCCGATTGACGATGATGCGCACCGGCAAGCCAGGCCGGCTGGTCAGCGTGGGCTGGATGTTGAGGTTGCGGCGCGTCACTTCCTGGCCGACCTGATTCACTGTGTCTTGCAGGCTGTCGCGGCCGGCGATGATGATTCGGTCGCCGTCCTGGCGGTTCTCCGGGGCGGCCAGTTCGGCGCCGACGCCCAGCAGCGTGGTCAATACGGCGCCAGCGAAGATGCGATCCCAATGCCAATCGACACCATCCTCCAGGCCGGCATACCCGGCCGGGTCGGTGCCGACGAGGTTGTCCAGCGTCAGCGAAGACGTGTCCGGCAATATCACCCGGTTCCACACCACTTGCACGCGGGTCTGCCCGTAGCTAACCTGGCTGTTGTAGCGGCCCAGGATGCGTGATCCCTGTGGGATCAGCAGATGCCGGCCGGTGGCCGTGTCATAGACCGGCTCCGTCACCGTGGCGATCACGTCGCCAGGCAAGTCCGACTTGATGCCTGTCACCAGCGCCCCGGCAATCACCGTGCCGGCCATCACCTGATACGGCGAACCGGGCAGTTGCAGGTTCCCGGAATTACGGGTTTCCGTGGAACCGGATTGCAGGAACGCCTCTTTCTGATCTTGCCGGTTCTGGGCGGCAGTCGGATCGGCCGGCTGCACCCCCGTCGAGGCCGGACCGGCGGCCAATGGATCGAAAGCCGCCAGGGTATTGCCCATAACGGGGACTCCCGGTGTCGCCTGCGCCACCGCCGCGGTGGTCTGGCCTTGGCCCGTACTGAAGAATACCGACGAAGCCGCCGCCGCTTCAGCCTCCTGGCGCAAAACTTCGCGTTCGGCCGCCTCGGCATCATGGCCCGGTGGCGCATGGCTGGCCACTGCCGGCTGCTGCGACTGGACGATGGCCGGCCCGAGATCGCCCGGCAGGGGTGGCCCCAGTTCCGGCACGTCGGGCGGTGGTGGTGGCAACATGGAATAGTCCGTCGGAAGCCGTTCCAGCCCTTCGGAGCGCGACACGCGATCGACGTTGTACAGCTCGGACGGATCATTGCCGCTGCGAGGCTTCGATGGCTGCAAGGACCAGATGGTGGCGCCCAACACCGCGATGGAGAGCCCGCCAACGAGCGCGGCCAGGGTGCGCCGGTTCAGCCGTGTGACCGGGCGTGGCTGGGCGCGCAGCGCCACCGTTTCGGGTGCCACCTTGCCGGCCTGCGGCGTGGCAATATCCGGGGTGTCGTCCTGGCTCATGGTCAGTTCCTCCGCGTCACGCCGTCGGTGCGCTCGATGCGCACCACATCGCCCCTGTCACCGCCCAGGCGCAGTTCGGCCGCGCCGAACAGCCGATCGACGATGTAGTACGGCGAACGGAAGCGGTAGTTCACCAGTTGCCCGTCGCCCTGCGCGCCGATGACGAACAGTGGCGGCAACTCGCCTTGGGCGATGCCGGCCGGGAACTGGATATAGACCTTCTCGCCGTCGTCGAAGGCGCGCAGCGGCTTCCACGGCGGATTGCTGCCGCTGATTGCGTAGCGGAAGCGGATGTTCTCAAGCGACAGGCCGGTATCGACCGGCGCGGCAACGCTGGCCGCCTGCGCCTGGCGCTGCAAGGCCAGCATCCGGTCACGCGGGTAGTCCCAGGACACCGACGCCATCCAGGCGCGTTCGGTCGAAGTCAGCTCCAGCAGGTACGTGCGGCGGCTGGTGGTGATGATCAGATTGGTTTTCAGGCCGGAGCGGATCGGCTTGACCAATACATTGACGCGCAGTTCGTCGCCGCTGCCGCTGGAGGTGTCGCCGACGATCCAGCGCACCGTATCGCCGGCGGCGACCGTCACCAGATCCTCGCCCGGCTGGAGCGAAATCATCGTCACGCGCCCGACCGCCGCATAGACCTGATAAAGCGCGCCGTCGCTGTAGGGCCAGACCTGAATCGCATTGACGTAGCCCTCGCGCGTGGGCGCGACCCGCGCCTCGGCATTGGCGCGGGAGACGCGCACGGTTTCGTCGGCCGGCTCGGGGGCGGGTTTGGCTTCCTCGGTGTCCGACAACGGCTTCAACTGTCCGGGCAACGGCAGCGGTTCGGGGATGGCGACGACTTCCACCGGCGCGGGCGGTTCGGGCAACGGCTGGGCCTGTACCGGCTCATCGAGCGAAATTCTCGGCGGCGGCTTGCCCTGGGTGGCGCAGCCCGCCAGGGCCACCAGCATCAACGGCAAAACGTAACAGCGGAAAGACGGGTTCATGGTCGGGCTCCTTCGGCATCGAGTTCGCGGCTCCACGACAGGCCATTGACGTAGATGCCCAATGGGTTGCTGCGCAGGCGTTCTTCAGTGCGCGGGGTTTGCAGCACGATGGACACCACGGCCGTCCATCTCTCCAGTCCCGCGGCCGCGCCGTTAACGTAGCGGCGTTCCGTCCAGCGCACGTTGAACGACGTGTCGCTGGCGCGCACGACGCTGGTGATCTGCACCGTCACGGACTCGCGGCCGATGCGGGCGAACGGATCGTTGCTGCGGGCGTAGTCGTTGAGTACCGCCGCGCCCCGGTCGGTGGTGTAGTCGTAGGCATCGAGCCAGTTCTGGCGCACCACGATCGGGTCGATGGACAGCGAGCGCACCATCGTGATGAAGCGGGCGACGTGGTGTGCCTGCTGCGCATCGTCGGGCCGGTATCGCGTGGCGGCTTCGCCGACCGCGCGTACCTGGCCGGTCTGATCGACCTCCACGACATAGGGCGTGACGATGGACTGCGCCGAGCGCCACACCAAGCCAGCGGCCATCAGCAGGGCCAGCACCAGGCAGCCGAACGCCATCAGGCGCCAGTTCTTCGCCTGCACACGGGCCGAGCCGATGCGCTCGTCCCACACCTGTGCGGCGGACTGGTACGGCGTAGCAGGCTGCGGCGTGTCGGCGTAGCGCACCTGCGGTCGTTTGAATCGCATGGCTTGTCCTCCTTATGAATCTGAATCCCGCAGGCTCGGGGCGCTGCCCGATCCACCGCTATCGCCACCGCGCAGCGTGTGCGCGGTCGTCGTGGCCGCTTGGGTGATCTGCTGGCGGCGGTGCAGGCGCTTGGCCCATGCGGGCTGCTGTTGTGGCGACGACGCGGTGGCAGGGTCGGAAGCGGCAGCACCGACCCCCGATCCGCCTTCGGCCGCAGGGCCGTTCCAGCCGGCGCGGAAAGGCGCCGCCACACGCTGCCCAACGGTGGAAGCACGTGAGGCCGCGCCGCGCCCGGCGGCTTGTGCGCCGGTCTTGGCGATGTTGCCCAGCCCCGCCGCCGCGCCCTTGAGGCCACCACCGGCTGCGGACGAACCCGCTTGGAACGCCGACCGGGCACCACTGGCCGCAGAAGTCGCGGCACGCGCACCGCTGCCAGCCAGCTTCGCGGCAGCCGGCGCCATGCGCGCCCCGGCGGCTACCGCCCCGCCCACGCCAGTGGCGGCAGCACCGACGGCAATGGCGGTTCCGGCAGCACCGACAGCGGCACCGGCCATCGCACCGGCACCCAACTGCGGCCCGCCGGAAATCAGCCCCGTGGCGATGCCCGGACCGAAGATGCCCAGCGCCAGCAAGGCGAGTGAGGCCAGCATGATGACCAACGCGTGGTCGATGGACGGTTCGGCCGGATGCACCTGGAACTCGGCGAACAGCCCGGTGCCGATGCCGACGATCACCGCCAGCACCAGCACCTTGATGCCCGAGGACACCACGTTGCCCAGCACCTTCTCGGCCAGGAAGCTGGTCTTGTTCCACAGCGCGAACGGCACCAGTACGAAGCCCGCCAGCGTGGTCAGCTTGAACTCGATCAGCGTGATGAAGAGCTGGATCGCCAGCACGAAGAACGTGACGATCACCACCAGCCATGCCAGGAACATCACCATGATGGGCGTCACGTTCACGAACACTTCCGGGAAGCCCGACAGATCGCTAACCTGCTCCAGAATCGGCATGCCCGCGTCGATGCCGGTCTTGGCCAGCCGCCCTGGTTGCAGAAACTCGTCCATGCTCAGGGTCGAGCCGGTGGCCGTCAGGCCCAGGCCGGTAAAGGAGCGGAAGACGATGCCGGCCAGCCAGTTGAAGTTGTTGATGATGTAGGCGAAGGCCCCGACGTAGAGCACCTTGCGCAGCAACTTGGCGATCACGTCATCGCCCTGGCCGGTGGCGTGACTCATGGCCCAGTACAGCCCGGCGATGGTCATGTCGATGACGATCAGCGTGGCGGTCAGGAACGCCACTTCGCCTTGCAGCAGTCCGAAGCCCGAGTCGATGTAGGTGGAAAAGGTGTTGAGGAAGCGGTCGATGACGGTGACGTCGTTCATGGCACGTCCTCCGTCGCGGCGTTCGCCGTCTCGCCGCTCTCATCGTCGGGCGTATCGAAGCTCGGCGGAATCGGCGGCAGTTCGGTCAGAGCGTCGTACTCGTCCGGCCCGGTCTGGCCGGCGAAAAAACGGCGCCGGAAGGCTTCGGCGGCGGCCAGGCAAGCGTCCTCGCCCGCCGCCTGCCGGTCTTGCGCGCACTGCGCACGCAGCGCCTTGAGCCGCGCGGGATCGGCGGCCAAGACATCGGCCAGATCGTCGGCAGGCTGCTGGCCGCAAGCGGTCAGCAGCACGGCCAGCAGATACAGCGGCAAGGTGGGAACGCATCGCATGGCCGTCTCCCGTCAGTTGCCGTAGAAATCCACGCGCTGCGGCGTGTAGGGCGTGCCGTCGCCCAGGAAGCGGCGCGTTACCTCGCGGCCGCGTTCGATGGCGGCGGCCTGCCGCGCCAGTTCCAGCGCGGCGGCCCGCTCCTGGGTGATCTGGAGTTGCTGCGCCTGGATCGACTGCTTGGCCTGCAAGGCCAGAAGCTGGTTGGTCGCCTGCATGGCCTGCAAGGCGCCTTGCGCCGACTGGCTCTGGCTCACCAGATCGGCCAGTGCGCTTTCGTCTTCGCGCAGGTTCTGCGATACCTGCGCCTGCATCCGCATCGCGGTGTGCAGGCCGTCGAGCGTGTGCTTCCAGCGTTCCTGCGCATCCTGGTACATCTGATCACCGCTGACGGTCGCGGCGTACTGCTCGGGATACAGCCGTGCGAACTCGCGGTCGAGGTTCTGCACGTCATAGGCCAGCCCCTGCGCCTCGGCGATCAGCCGTTCGGTGGTCGCCAGGGTCGAGCGCAGGCGATTGACGATGTTGAAATCCAGCGTCGCCAGATTGCGCGCCTGGTTCATCAGCATCTGCGCTTCGTTCTGAAGCTGGTTGATCTGGTTGTTGATCTGCTGGAGCGTACGGACGGCCGTCAGCGTGTTCTGCACGAGGTTCGTGGGATCGATCACGACCCATTGCGCCTGAACGGTGGAGACGGTGCAGAGCATGGCCGCGATGGCGGCGGCGAGAAGACGCTTTTTCATGGCAGGTTCTCCTGTGGGTGGTCAGCGATACGAGGGAAAACTGGCGCAAGGCCGGGGAACGCGGGCAGCAGATCGGCCGCCCAGTCGAGGCCGCGATGGCGCAGCCAGGCGCCGGTGAATCCCGGCGTGCCTGCGTTGAGCAGCACGCGGTCGATGTCGCGCTGGTCCTGCGGCGTGGAAGCGCCCGCGAAGGCCAGTGTTGCCGGCCCCAGGTCGAGGTCGAACAAGCGATTGCCCAGGCGCGACTGGTAGTAGTAGTCGCGCTTGGGTTCGGCGGTGGCGACGATCTCGATCTGCCGGGCGTTCAGCCCGAAGCCTTCGTAGATCGTGCGAATCTGCGGCTCGGTGGCCTGTGGGTTGGGCAGGAAGATGCGGCTGGCGCAGCTTTCGATGATCGCCGGGGCGATGCTCGAATCCTTGATGTCGGCCAGCGACTGCGTGGCGAAGATGACGCTGACGTTCTTCTTGCGCAGCGTCTTGAGCCACTGGCGGATGCGCGCGGCGAACACCGGATCGTCCAGAAACAGCCAGGACTCGTCGAGAATCAACAGTGTCGGTGCGCCGTCGAAGCGTTCATCGAAGCGCGCGAACAGGTAGCCCAGCACGGCCAGCACCGCCGCCTTGCTGTGCATCAGCTCCTCCATCTCGAAGCCCTGCACGTCGGCGCTGCCGAGCCGGTCATGATCGGCATCGAGCAGCTTGCCGTGGGCACCGCCGAGCACATAGGGCGCCAGCGCCTGACGCAAGGCGTTAGATTGCAGCAGCACGGAAAACCCGGTCATCGTGCGCTGCTGCACCGGCGCGCCGGCGAGACTGCCCAGCGCCGACCAGATGGCGGCCTTCTCGTCGGGGCCGACGGCCACGCCTTCGTGCAGCAGGCGGCCTTCAATCCATTCCGCCGCCCAGGTTCGGTAGCCCTCGGCGTCGATGCGGGCCAGCGGCTGGAAAGCGATCTCGCCATCATTGCCCAGGTCGTAGTGCTCGCCACCCAGGCCCAAAATGGTGGCGCGCATGGAGCGGCCCATGTCGAAGGCGAAGATGCGCGAACCGGCGTAACGGCGGAACTGCATCGCCAGCGTGGCCAGCAGCACGGATTTGCCCATGCCGGTCGGTCCCACGACCAGGGTGTGGCCCACGTCGCCGATGTGCGTCACCAGCCGGAACGGTGTCGCGCCATCGGTGCGGGTGACGATCAGCGGCGGGCCATCGAGATGCCGGTTCTTCTCCGGCCCGGCCCACACCGCCGATACCGGCATCATGTGCGCTAGGTTCAGCGTCGAGACGATGGGCTGGCGCACGTTGGCGTAGGCGTTGCCGGGAACGGACGACAGCCAGGCATCCACGGCGTTGAGCGTTTCGGGAATGGTGACGAAGCCCCGGCCCTGGATGACGCGCTCCACTAAGCGCTGCTTCTCGTCGGCCAGGGCCGGGTCGGCATCAAGTACCGTCACCGTGGCGGTGAGGTAGCCGAAGGCGACCTGATCGCTGCCCAGCTCCTGCAAGGCGGCATCGGCGTCCGCCGCCTTGTTGCTGGCATCGGTATCCACCAGCGGGCTTTCCTGCTGGAAAATAGTTTCGCGCAGCAGCGCCACCACGTTCTTGCGCTTGGCGAACCACTGGCGACGCAGGCGGCCCAGCTCCTTTTCCGCCTCGGCCTTGTCCATGCACAGAAAGCGCGTGCTCCAGCGATAGGCAAAACCCAGCCGGTTGAGGTCGTCCAGCAGACCGGGCCAGGTCGAGGTCGGAAAGCCCCGCACCGACACCACGCGCAGGTGTTGATCGTGCAGCACGGGCGCGAGGCCACCGATCAACGCGACATCGGCCAACAGCGCATCCAGATAGAACGGCACGTCCGGCACGCCGATGCGGTACTGCCGCGTCGAGATGGTCGAGTGCAGGTAGGTCAGCGTCTGGCTGTCATCCAGCCAGGCGATTTCCGGCATCACGCCATCGAGCAGGTCGAACACGCGATCGGTTTCCGCCACGAAAGCATCCAGCCGTCCCTGCCAATCCACTCCCTCGCCGGGCGCGTTTTCGTAGAGCACCTTGGCCGCGCGGGCGCGGGATTCCTCCGGCGGCAGGAAAACCAACGTCAGGTAATAGCCACTCTCGAAGTGCTGGCTCGCTTCCTCGAACGCGGCGCGGCGCTCCTCATCCACCAGCCAGGACAGAGCCTCGGGAAAGTCGGCTTGCGGATAATCCGCCGCTGGCTGGCGTTGGGCCTCGATGAACAGCGCCCAGCCCGAACCCAGCCGGCGCAGCGCGTTGTTGAGCCGCGCCGTGGTGGCGATCATTTCGCCCTGCGTGGCACTGTCCAGGTCCGGCCCACGAAAACGTGCCGCTCTCTGGAACGAACCATCCTTGTTGAGCACCACGCCCGGCGCGACCAACCCGGCCCAGGGCAGCCAGTCGGCCAGCAGCGCGGGACGCTGGCGGTATTCGGCGAGGTTCAGCATGGCGGCATCCCCCTACACGTCCAGCAGCGGCTTGTGCTTGATGTGCCGGGCGAAGACCTGCATGAACTGCGGGTCGAGGCGCGCGCCCCAGACCGCCAGCGAATGGCCGACGATCCACAACACCAGGCCCGGAATCCACAGTTGCAGGCCCAGCCCGACGGCGGCGGCCAGGGTGCCGTTGGCGATGGCGACCGTGCGCGGCGCGCCGCCCAGCAGGATCGGCTCGGTCAGCGAGCGATGCAGCGGAATCTCGAAACCGGGCGCAAAGCCCGGCGTTGCTTCGTTGGCGGCGCTCATACGACGGCCCCGCCGGAGAAGCTGAAGAACGACAGGAAGAACGAGGA
>CAYVOR010000063.1:7449-14403 GCA_964452995.1 uncultured Thiobacillus sp. | reverse complement strand
ACTGCGTTGCTGCCGACAGATCCCAATGACGCGCGCAACATTTTTCTGGAAATTCGCGCCGGCACCGGCGGCGACGAGTCGGCACTGTTCGCCGGCAGTCTGCTGCGCATGTATACGCGCTACGCCGAGCGCCGGAACTGGAAGGTCGAGATCGTGTCGGAAAACGCGGGCGAGGTCGGCGGCTACAAGGAAGCCATTATCCGTATCGCGGGCGACGGTGCCTATTCGCGCCTGAAATTCGAATCCGGGGGCCATCGCGTACAGCGCGTGCCCGAAACCGAGTCGCAGGGCCGTATCCACACCTCGGCCTGCACGGTGGCGGTCATGCCCGAAGTCGACGAGGTCGGTGAAGTCGACATCAACCCGGCCGATCTGCGTATCGACACATTTCGCGCCTCGGGTGCTGGCGGCCAGCACATCAACAAGACCGACTCCGCGATACGTATCACGCATCTGCCGACCGGGCTGGTCGTCGAGTGCCAGGACGACCGTTCGCAGCACCGCAACCGTGCGCAGGCAATGAGCGTACTGGCGGCTCGCCTGAAAGATCGTGAAATCCAGGCGCAACAGTCCGCCGAGGCGAGCACGCGCAAGAGCCTGGTCGGCAGCGGCGACCGCTCCGACCGTATCCGCACCTACAACTTTCCCCAGGGCCGCATCACCGATCACCGCATCAATCTCACGCTGTACAAGATCGATGCGATGATGGACGGCGACCTCACCGAACTGCTCGATGCGCTGGCAGCCGAGCATCAGGCCGAATTGCTGGCGACGCTTGCCGGCGAGGGCTGAAGCATGATGCGCGAGACGGCGGCCGTCGCCGGTCTGCTTGACGCGGCGGCTGTCCGTATTGCCGGCGCGCTCGGACTGGAAAAGCGGGAAGCACGGCTGGAAGCGCGAACGCTCGCCGCGTTTGTCTGGGACGTGACGCCGGCCTGGCTGATTGCGCACGACACCGATCTGCCGACCCCGGCGCAAATCACGCAATTCAGCGCCTTGCTGACACGCCGTCTGGCCGGCGAACCGATCGCCTACCTCACCGGCACGCGTGAATTTTATGGTCGCAGCTTTCAGGTATCGCCCGATGTCCTGATTCCGCGCCCCGATACCGAATTGCTGGTGGAGCGGGCGCTGGCGCGCATCCAGGCCGATCAGGCTGTCGCGCTACTCGATCTCGGCACCGGCAGCGGCTGCATCGCCCTCACCCTGGCGCTGGAACGCCCCCTTGCACGCGTGACCGCCGTGGATCGCTCCGCTGCCGCGCTCGCCCTTGCGAGACGTAACGGCGGCATCCTCGACGCAGATGTCGAGTTTCTGTCCAGCGACTGGTTCTCGGAACTGAGCGGACGCCGCTTCGACCTCATTGTCGGCAACCCGCCCTATATCGCCGCCGCCGATGCCCACCTGGCACGCGGAGACCTGCGCTTCGAACCCCCATCTGCACTCGCTGCGGGTCCGGACGGCCTGGCCGATCTGCGCCATCTGATCGCGGCGGCCCCGGGCCATCTCAAGCCCGGCGGCACGCTGCTGCTCGAACATGGATACGATCAGGCGGATACCGTCCGGAATCTGCTCGAGGTCGCGGGGTTTCTCCATGTTCAAAGCTGGGCTGACCTGTCGGGGGTCCACCGTGTCAGCGGCGGTGATCTGTCGGAATAATTTACACTTCCCCGTGCGGAGAGTCGTCCCGGTAGGGTGATTAACAGCATGAGGCGGGCCATTCAGGCTGGTTCGATGTATATTGGTGCGATTCTTGCTCTAACTTTCCGGACAGAATCCAGAATGATTATCGAGGCCCGACATGTCTGACCATACATCCGACACTCAAGACACTTCGCCCGTGGCATTACCTGATGGGGAAATCAATCCTTCGCGCCGCAAACTGGCGGGCGCGGCGCTCGGCGTCTCCGTCATTTTCACGCTGGCCAGCCGCCCCGTGTTGGCGTCCAACCAGTGCCTGTCGCCTTCAGGGGCGGTTTCGGGAAACCTCAGCCAGCATGGCACCCCCATATTGTGTAGTGGCAGGACACCAGGGTTTTGGAAACAGAAACCAAAAGAATGGCCGTCCCCCTATCTCCCCGGAAGCTGCAATGCCGGAAACGGCTGCAACAAGGTCCAGAACTGGAAAAACGGCACCCTGTTCCATCCGCTTTTTTCCGGCAGCCAGTTCATGGCGGATGTCGATGGCAATCCCGGCACGCCCAAGACCTCGCTTTCCATGATGCAGGTCATGATGCTGAATAACGGTTCCAATCCATGGGGGCTGATCGACCCGGACAATCTGGGGGCGCACATCGTGGCGGCGCTGTTGAATGCCCAACGAGGGCTGACGCCGGTCCTGTCGGTGACGGATGTCATCGGCATCTGGAATGAATGGGTCAGTAAGGGATATTTCGAGCCGACTGCCAACGTACGCTGGAACGCCGCACAGATCGTGGAGTATCTCAAGACCACCATGCCCTTATGAACCGGCCTTCTATGCAATACATTTCCCGACTCAGATCCCGACTCCGATACGATTGACCCGTTTCCAGATCAAATCCTTTGAACAGGAAGCTGTCGTATTCGATACGGCATCCGGCGACACCCACTATCTCGCGCCGTTCAATATGGCGCTGTTCCAACTGGTCCAGAGCAGCCCGGGCATGGCGCTGGATGACATGCACCGGGCCCTGGCCTCCCGTCTCGCTCTCGAACCCGGCCCGGACCTCGTCCATCAAATGGACCAGGCGCTCGCCAGCCTGCGCCGGATCGGCTTGCTCGAAACGCCATGAAATTGCTCCAGCTCACTCCGTCCAGCTTGCGGCATCAACTCGCCGAAAGGGGTATATGGCTGCGTACCGGCCCCTTCTCGCTCAGGATCCGCTCGAACCTGCCGCAGGTCGCAGAAGGATTGTCAGAGCTTTATGGCCAATTCGAGGTGCGCAACTCACATGAGGCTTTTGCAGATTTTCATGTCGAAGTGAATCCGACCTCCCGCCTGCGGCGCTGGTTTCGACCCCAGGCCGGTTTTACCTTCGATGGCGCCCAGCCATTCAAGCCCCTGCCGCTGGACCAGGCCTACCCCATGCTGGAATGGGGTTTGAACTGGTGCGTATCGGTGCATGCACACCACTATTTGATCATTCACGCTGCCGTAGTGGAGAAGAATGGTCTGGCAGCCATTCTTCCGGCGCCACCCGGCTCGGGGAAAAGCACCCTGACGGCAGGACTGGTCCTATCGGGCTGGCGCCTGCTTTCCGACGAACTGACCCTGATCGACCGCAGGACCGGCCTGCTCCATGCGTTGCCACGTCCCGTCAGCCTGAAAAACCAGTCGATCGATGTCATCCGCCGGTTCAGCCCCGACGTTTTCATCAATCGCGTCTCCCACGATACCGCCAAGGGTTCCGTCGCGCACATGCGTCCCCCGAGAGACAGCGTGTTGCGTCAGCACGAACCCGCCCGCCCCGGCTGGGTGATTTTCCCCAAATGGAAAGCCGGTGCCGACACGCAGCTGACCCCGCGCTCGCGCGCCGAGACGTTCATGTTCCTGGCGCAGAACGCATTCAACTACAGCCAGTTGGGTGCGGACGGCTTCCGCGTCGGCACCGCGCTGATCGACCAGACGCACTGCTACGATTTCCGTTACAGCACACTGAGCGAGGCGGTCGCCGCTTTCGATCACCTGGCAGAACGCCGGGCTGCTGCCTGAATCCCATGAAATCCCGGTCCCGCGATTTACTCAGCTGCACCTTGCGTTCGCCCGATTCCGTCATGCGTTTTTCAATGGGTGAATGGGACATGCTGGTACGGCAGGCGCGCAAAGCAGGCCTGTTGGCACGTGTTCGCGACGTACTGGATCGCCACAAGCTGATCGAGGCGATTCCGGCCGTCGCGCGCTGGCATTTTGATGCGGCCGCGACGCTCGCCGCGAAGCAGCAGCTGGCCGTGCGCTGGGAGGTGGAACAGATCCGTATCGCACTCAAAGCGCTGGCCTTCCCTTTCATCCTGCTAAAAGGCGGCGCCTACGTCATGGCCAACCTGCCTGCAGCAAGCGGACGCCTGTTCAACGACATCGACATTCTGGTTCCGCGCGAGCAGCTCGCAGCCGCCGAAGCCGCACTCATGCTTGCGGGTTGGCACCCGACCCTGCTGTCGGACTATGACCAGCGCTACTACCGCCGCTGGATGCACGAGATCCCGCCGTTGCAGCATGCCATGCGCGCCACGGTGATCGATGTGCATCACGCCATCCTGCCCGATACGGCTCGCTATCATCCGGATTCCGCCATGCTGCGTCGCCGCGCCGTCGCGGTGACCGGCATGCCCGGCGTCCACGTACTGGCAACGGAAGATCGCATCCTGCATTCGGCCACACATGTATTCCACGACGGTGAATTGTCACACGGCCTGCGCGACCTGACCGACCTCGATCTGCTGCTGCGCGATGCCGCCGTCGACCCCGATTTCTGGGCACGCCTGACGACCCGCGCCCACGAACTGCAACTGGGCCGTTCGCTGTTCTATGCCCTGCGCTATCTACGCTATTTTCTCGATACGCCGATTCCCGACCGCGCGGTGGCGGCTCTCGCTAACGACGCCCCGAATCGCTTCACCCTTGCGCTGATGGATCGCATCTTCACACGGGTCCTCGCGCCCGACCATGCAAGCTGCGCCGACCGCCTCACAGCGGTCGCGCGCCAGGCCGCTTTCGTACGCGCCCACTGGCTGCGCATGCCTGTACACCTGCTGCTCCCGCATTTGTTCCACAAAGCCTTCATCAGTCCCTACCAGCAAAACGCGAAACCGGCTTGACGACAATTACGTCGGGCGTATAATTCCCGACTATTCCAGTCAGGTATTATCCAGGAGCTCCCATGACCCCTCTCGACCGCATCCGTGACCAAGTCACCAACAACACCGTCGTGCTGTACATGAAAGGCACGCCCCAGTTTCCGCAGTGCGGCTTCTCGTCGCGCGCGGCACAAGTGCTGCAGGCCTGCGGCCTGAAAGATTTTCTGGCCGTGAACGTGCTGGCCGACCCGGAAATTTTCGAAAACCTGAAGGACTACGCCAACTGGCCGACCTTCCCGCAGCTCTATGTCAAGGGCGAGCTGATCGGCGGCTCCGACATCATGCTCGAGATGTACCAGAAAGGCGAAATCCAGAAGCTTCTGGAAGAGGCGCAGGCCGCCTGATCCCTGCTATCCGCCGGGTATCCGGCTATTTCGGCTCGCCTGCTGGGGATTCCGCATCCATCCCCAGTTCGTGGATTTTCCGGGTCAGGGTGTTTCGGCCCCAGCCGAGCAGGTGCGCAGCCTCGATGCGGCGCCCTTCGGTGTGGCGCAGCGCCACCTCGATCAGCGTTTTTTCATAAGCCTGGGTGAGATCATCCAGAATCGCCGCTTCGCCGCGTGCCAGTCGCGCACCGGCTTCGGCGGCCAAGGCCTGAAGCCAGTTCTCACCCGCTGGCACGACCGCGCCCTGCATCAGATCGGCCGGCAGATCCCCTGTCTCGACCACCTGTCCGGGCGCCATCACGGTCAGATAATGGCTGACGTTTTCGAGTTGGCGCACGTTGCCGCTCCACGGCAGATTGACCAGCGTCTTCATCGCCGTCTCTGAAACACCCTTGGTTTCCATGCCGAGTTCACGCGCGCTTTTCTGCATGAAATGACGCACCAGCAAGGGAATGTCCTCACGCCGTTCGCGCAAGGCCGGCAGGCGCAGGCGGATGACGTTGAGACGGTGGAACAGGTCTTCGCGAAACAATCCTTCGCGCACCCGCACCTCCAGATCCTGATGGGTCGCCGCGATCACCCGCACGTTGACCTTGATTGGCGTATGACCGCCGACCCGATAGAACTGGCCGTCTGCCAGCACACGCAACAATCGGGTCTGTAATTCGGCCGGCATGTCGCCGATCTCGTCCAGAAACAGCGTGCCGCCGTCGGCCTGCTCGAAGCGGCCGCGCCGTTGCGCCGCCGCGCCGGTGAAGGCGCCACGCTCATGACCAAACAACTCGGATTCCAGCAGGTCGCGGGGAATGGCCGCGGTATTCAGCGCGATGAATGGCCCGCTGGCACGCGGGCTGTGGCGATGCAACGCGCGCGCCACCAGTTCCTTGCCGCTGCCCGACTCGCCGGTGATCAGCACGGTGGCGTGCGATTGCGCCAGCCGGCCGATGGCACGAAACACTTCCTGCATGGCAGGCGCCTGCCCGAGGATTTCCGGCATCGGCGCATCGCTGCTGGCGGGTATGTCGCGGCTGGCATTTTCCGCCAGTGCACGCCGTACCAGCTCGATCGCCTGATCGACGTCGAAGGGTTTGGGCAGGTATTCGAATGCGCCGCCCTGGAAGGCCGCCACCGCGCTGTCGAGATCGGAATAGGCGGTCATGATGATGACCGGCACCTTGGAGAACCGCTCTTTCAATACCTGTAGCAGTTCCAGTCCGCTGACTCCCGGCATGCGGATGTCGGACAGTACCGCGGCAGGCGTGCTGCGTTCCAGTTCGCGCAATGCATCGCTGGCCGAACTGAACGTCATGCACGCGATGTCTTCGCGCAGCAGGGCTTTTTCGAGCACCCAGCGGATGGAGCGGTCGTCGTCGATGATCCAGACACAGCTTGATTTCGACATGGTATTCAGCCAGGCAAGGGGAGAAAAATGGAAAACACGGTATGGCCGGAACGGCTTTCGCAATCGATGGTGCCGTGGTTCTGCGCAACCAGCGTCTGCGCAACGGCAAGCCCGAGGCCGCTGCCGCCTTCGCGCCCGGATACCAGCGGAAAGAATATCTGCTCGCGTATCGCTTCGGGTATGCCCGGACCGTTGTCGATGATCTCGACGCGCATGCCGAGCTGATAGCGCCGGCTCTCCAGCGTGATCTGCCGCGCCACCCGGGTCCTGAAGACGATCTCGCCCTGGCCGTGCCCATGCCCGTTACCGTGCCCATGCCCGTTACCGTGC
>CAYVOR010000063.1:0-7349 GCA_964452995.1 uncultured Thiobacillus sp. | reverse complement strand
CCGTGCCCATGCCCGTTACCGTGCCCATGCCCGTTACCGTGCATTGCCTGCACGGCATTGCGCGCGATATTGAGCGTAGCCTGGATCAGCTGCTCGGCGTCGGCGCATATTTCGGGCAGACTGGTATCGTAGTCGCGCCGCAGCGCTATGCTGGGCGTTTCGGCCAGGATCAGGCTGCGAACCCGTTCCAGGGCTTCATGGATATTCATCGCACCAAAACGGGGCATACGATGCGGCGTCAGCAAGCGCTCCATCAGCGATTGCAAGCGGTCGGATTCCTTGATGATGACCTGCGTGTATTCGCGCAGGGATTCGCGCGGCAACTCGTGCTCCAGCAGTTGCGCCGCGCCGCGGATGCCGCCGAGCGGGTTCTTGACTTCATGCGCGAGGTTGCGCAGCAATTCACGGTTGGCCTCCTGTTGCAGGCGCGCCTGTTCCAGCCGGGCAATCCGCAGATGCGGATCGACCGCGCGCATTTCGATCAGCACGGCATCACGCGGCTTGTCCAGCGGCGATACGCTGCAGCCGAGACGAATCGGTGGATGACCGCTTACCGCCACGTCGAGTTCGTATTCGACGACGGTTTCCCGCTGGGTACACGCCGTCTGGATGGCGGCGAGCAACTCGGGGCTGCGTTCGAACACCGACTTGATATCTCCCCCGACCAACAGGACGCCGGATACACCCAGCAGGGTCTCGGCAGCCGGATTAACGTAGGCAACGCGACTGCCGGCATCCAGAATCATGGCGCCGGTGGAGAGGTAATCCAGTCCTGAATAATCAATGGGCGAGAATGGCAGCATGCTCATGCACTCAGATGAAGCACTGATTGTGCCAGAGCGTGGTTGTTGGCGCTTCAGCGTCTTTAACAACCACGGCTTGCCCGTGCGGGTGGAGCAGGCGGCAGGCGCGCCACGCTTGAGTGGTTTGTGCTTGCGGGCCCCAGCTGTAGAAGCCGGCGCTTCTTCCGAATACCGCCAGTTACTTCAGATTGGCCAGTTCACGCTGGATGGCGGTAATGTTCTGCTCGTGCTGCTGCACGGTGGTGCGCAATTTGTTCGCGCGCTCGATATACGTGCCGTCGGTCGCACGCTCTCCCGGTTGCAGACGTTCGCCCAGTGTCATCTGGCGGCGTGCTTCATCGGCATTGCGGCGTTCGCTGGACAATTCATCCTGCAGCACCTGACGCCGGATATCGTCGCGCCGCTTCTGGGTACCCGGATCGATGCGCGGGAAATCCGCCGGGCTGGGTGTATAGGATGCCCGCCTCGGCGCTTTGGCCCTGCCCGGCAGCGAAGTCGGCGCACCGGGCAGGTCGACGCGCCTGGCGCCTTTTTTGTAGACATCGGTAAAGGTCACCTGGCCGTTTTCATCGACGTACTTGTAGATTTCCGCCTGCGCAGGCGCAGCCAGAATCAGGCACAGGAAAAAGGAAAAGCGGACGATGGACATAGGGCTGAGTGTAGCGTACCCGTTTGCTAACGGACATCAGCCGGCAATCTTGATCCCGGCTGACCCCGCCTGAAGATACACAAAAAAACAGGGTGGCCGAAGCCACCCTGTCATGTGCCCACGTCTGTGCTTTACAGCGAGTAATACATTGCGAATTCGACTGGATGCGCGGCCATGCGGAACTTGGTGACTTCTTCCATCTTCAGCGCGATGTAGGCGTCGATCATGTCGTTGGTGAATACGCCGCCACGGGTCAGGAACTCGCGGTCCTTGTCGAGCTCTTCCAGCGCCATGTCCAGACTGTGGCAGACTTTTGGCACCCCCGCTTCTTCTTCCGGTGGCAAGTCGTACAGGTTCTTGTCCGATGGATCACCCGGGTGGATCTTGTTCTGGATGCCGTCGAGGCCGGCCATCATCAGCGCGGCAAAGCACAGATAAGGGTTGGCCGTGGGGTCGGGGAAGCGGGTCTCGATGCGACGGGCTTTTTCGCTGGAGGAAATCGGGATGCGAATCGAGGCCGAACGGTTACGCGCCGAGTAGGCCAGCATCACCGGCGCTTCGAAGCCGGGAACCAGACGTTTGTACGAGTTGGTCGACGGGTTGGTGATCGCGTTCAATGCCCTGGCGTGCTTGATGATGCCGCCGATGAAATACAGGCTCAGCTCGGACAGGCCGGCGTAACCGTTGCCGGCAAACAGGTTCTTGCCGTCCTTCCACAACGACATGTGCACGTGCATGCCGGAACCATTGTCGCCGACGATGGGTTTGGGCATGAAGGTCGCGGTCTTGCCGTAGGCGTGGGCGACATTGTGCACGATGTACTTGAGTATCTGCGTCCAGTCGGCGCGCTTGGTCAGCGTGCTGAACTGGGTACCGATTTCGCACTGACCGGCGGTCGCCACTTCGTGGTGGAACACTTCAACCGGGACGCCGGCTTCTTCCAGCGCCAGCACCATGGCGGCGCGGATGTCCTGCAGACTGTCGACCGGGGGCACCGGGAAGTAGCCGCCCTTGATTCCGGGACGATGGCCGGTGTTGCCGCTCTCGAACTTCTCGGCCGACGACCAGGACGCTTCCTCGGAATTGATCTTCACACCACAGCCCGACAGGTCATCGTGCCAGGTGATGGAATCGAAAATGAAGAATTCGGGCTCGGGGCCGAAGTAGGCGGTATCGGCAATACCGGTCGACTTCAGATAGGCCTCGGCGCGGCGAGCGACCGAGCGCGGATCGCGCTCGTAGCCCTTGCCGTCCGACGGTTCGATCACGTCGCAGGTCAGGATCAGCGTGGGTTCGTCGAAGAAGGGATCCATGTACGCCGAGCCGGGATCGGCCTTCAGCAGCATGTCGGACGCCTGGATGCCTTTCCAGCCCGCGATCGAGGAGCCGTCGAACGGATGTCCATCCTCGAACCAGTCCTCGGTCACGAAGCGTGACGGAATCGAAACGTGCTGCTCCTTGCCACGGGTGTCGGTAAAGCGCAGGTCGACGAACTTGATTTCCTCGTCCTGAATCCTCTTGATCACATCGGACACGGTCATGCTGAATCTCCTCAAACTGAAATGGGTTGAATTTACGACGTTGAGCGCTACACCCAGTGCACCCCATCACGTCACATACAGAGTGATAGCAGCAACCGTGCCACGCAAAAAACTGGCGCTGAGCATTGTGCCATAAGGCTTATGCGGCGGGATAGGGAAGAAGCGGCCTTTGCCAACGCACCATAAACAGGCATTCACCCATTCATATGCACTGTATTGGTGCAGATTGCATCGGGCACTGCGTTTCATATACTAAATTCATATAAAGGAATCGTCATGGGGCGCATCACCGAGTTGCTTGATATCGCGCATCAACGCAGCCAATCGAATGCCTGGCCATTTGCCGGTGCGTTGTTGCCGTACGAAGCCTACGAATTGCTGCAGATCGCACCCGGATCCCGTCTGATCGATGTACGTTCGCATGCAGAACTCGAACTCAACGGCGTCATTCCCGGCGCGCTGCATGTCGAATGGCAATCCTGGCCCGGCTGGGTTCACAATCCCCATTTCCTGACCCAACTGTCCCAGGCCACCGATGCGGAATCCCTGCTGATTTTCATCGACCGCAGCGGCGAACGTTCGCATCGCGCCGCCGCCGCTTGTACCAACGCCGGGCGCGGCAGTTGTTACGACGTACTGGAAGGCCTCGAAGGCGAACTCAACAAAGCCACCGGCCATCGCAACGAACTCAATGGCTGGAAGCAACGCGGCCTGCCCTGGACGCAAAGCTGACACGACAGTCCGGTCAAAAACGCCTGGCAGCCGGTTGAGCGGATAGAATACGCCCGCCATGACCGACCGTTACGCCGTATTCGGGCACCCGATTGCCCACTCCAAATCGCCGCAGATCCACGCCGCCTTTGCCCGCCAGACCGGCCAGGACATGACGTACGAAGCTATTCTCGCGCCGCTCGGCGGGTTTGTGGCGAGCGTCGCCGCCTTCATCGCAGCAGGTGGGCGCGGCGCCAACGTCACCGTGCCGTTCAAGGAAGAAGCATTCAGGCTGGCCCATCGCCTGAGTCCGCGCGCGCAGCGTGCCGGCGCGGTGAACACGCTGACATTCGATTCAGGAACCATCCTCGGCGACAACACCGACGGTGCCGGACTCGTTGCCGATCTCACCCGCAACCTGAACTGCACACTCGCGGGCCAACGCATCCTGCTACTCGGCGCCGGCGGCGCGGCCCGTGGCGTGATCGCGCCGCTGCTCGACCAGCAGCCCACGCAACTCGTCATCGCCAACCGCACCGTCAGCCGTGCGCAGGAACTCGCCGAACTGTTCGGCCACGGCGTCCGCGCATGCGGGTTCGATGCCATCGACACCGCCTTCGACGTCATCATCAACGCCACCGCCGCCAGCCTCGCCGGCGATCTGCCGCCGCTGTCGCCGCGCGTGTTCAACCCGGACATGCTGGCCTACGACATGATGTACGGACGCGACACACCCTTTCTCGGCTTCGCTCGCACACACGGGGCGCGCACCGCCGACGGTCTCGGCATGCTGGTGGAACAGGCGGCCGAAGCGTTTTATCTGTGGCGCGGCGTCCGCCCGGACACCCTCTCCGTCATCGCAGCGCTGCGCACGTGATACGCACCGTTTTGCGCTGGCTCGGCAAAGGCATCGCCGCAGCAGTCGTGCTGGTTTTGCTATACCAGCTCTGGCTGTTTGCCCATGTGCTGTGGTGGATCGATCACAATCCTGCCTCCACTGCCTTCATGCAAGCCGGTCTTACGCGCCAGCAGGAAAAGAATCCCGACGCCGAGCTGCGTCACAAGTGGGTGCCCTACGACCGCATCTCCATCCACCTCAAGCGCGCCATCGTCGCCGCCGAGGACACCAAATTTCTCGAGCACGAGGGATTCGATGTGGAAGGCATCCAGATCGCGATGGAAAAGAATCTGAAGAAAGGCCGCCTCGTCGCCGGCGGCTCCACCATCAGCCAGCAGCTCGCCAAGAACCTGTTCCTTTCCGGCGAGCGCAGCTTTATCCGCAAGGGCCAGGAAGCCGTGATCACGCTCATGATCGAAGCCACCTGGAGCAAGCGCCGCATCCTCGAGGTCTACCTCAACGTCATCGAATGGGGCAACGGCATCTACGGCGCCGAAGCCGCCGCCCGCCGCTACTACAAGACCTCGGCCGCCAACCTCAGCCGCAACCAGGCCGCCCGTCTCGCCGCCATGGTGCCCAACCCGCGCTGGTACGAGAAACATCGCAGCTCGCGCGCGTATCAGCGGCGCGTTGCGGTGATTAGCCGGTATATGGGGAGTGCGCAGGTGCCGCGCTAAGACAACGTCTGGCTTCCTGCCGTCTCAAAGCCTGCCGTCTCAAAGGACGTCGAGGAACGCAGACAATTCAGACGGGTCACGAGGTCACTTCCTTTGCGTCGTGCGGCAGCTCTTCGGCCATTGCTGACGGTGGCGTCTGTTCCGCTAAATGGCTGTTGTTGTGCCTGTTGCAGACATTGAGCCGCAAACGACCAGAACGACCGGCTTCGTCAGTGGCGGAAGATAGCAGCCGACCCGTTGCAGTCGTTGGTCATCGCATCCTCCGAGACAGCTATCGCCTCATCACGGTCATTTGGAAACCGTGGTCTGTTGTCTAAATGTTCGTGTGGGAAAATGTGCAAAATTGCCCCGTATTTGCGATGCACGTGGGATTTACGGCTTGATTCGCCTCTGGGCTTCATTCATGGTACGTGCATGATCGATCGTGCCCTAAACCATTCTTGAAGAGGTACCTGTGACTACACTTTATGAACAGACGGTCAAATGTGCAGCGTGCGGAAGCGAGAACGTATTCACAGTCGTCGGCAGCACAAACACCTTTGGTTCACCGGACTTGGATACTAGGCCGCCTGAGATGCGGCGCTCCACTATGTTCGCTTGGGTGCAGCGTTGTCCAGCCTGTGGCTATTGTGCTTCTGACATCAGCAGCGTGGATCCAGAAGCTAGGGCCTTGACCCGATCTGAAAAGTATCTTGGGCAGCTAAATAACGACAAGTATCCCGACCTTGCGAACTCCTTCCTCTGCAAGGCGATGATTGATCTTGAAGCGAAAAGATTTGCAGAAGCAACATGGGCCCTCATCAACGCCGCGTGGGTTTGTGACGATAATAATTGCCCTGAAGGGGCGAATGCTTGCCGTCGGATGGCCGCAGATATGCTCGTTCAAGCTGAGGATGCAGGACAGCAGGTCGCCGAACCTGTTGGAGCAGGTAAGGCCATTCTTGTGGACCTTCTTAGAAGGTCCGGCCAAATGGATCGAGCGTTAGGGACGATCAAGAGCGCCTGCGCATCAACTAGCAACGAGATAATCCTGGGCGGCCTCGCATATCAGCAGAAGCTCGTCGAAAAGCAGGATGCCACTTGCCACACAATCGAGGAAGCGTTAGGCGACTCGATGCCAAGAGCAAGAGGATGTGCGGAAGATGAAAAGGATGATGAGATCCCTTTCTGATTCCAAATTTGTATACGCAATCGATTGTGGTGACGAAGGCCTAGTTGTTGTCGTCTGCGGTTTCGGATGAGGCTGGCATTTAACGGCTGCCAACAAGCTAGTAAGGGTTGCTTGACTCAGAGCTGATCAATTCACTATGGTGCGCGAAGAAGTGTAGCGCCGACAAACAACAGCGGGCTGATAACAAAAATGGAATTGCTTGGCATCGTTCTCTCTCTCGTGATTCTTCCATTCCTGTTAGGCGCTTCCTGGCTTGGAAGCTGGTTTCTCATGGCTGCTTTGGCAGGCGCCCTCGGCAGGGTTTTCCGCAATTTGGCCCTTCCAGATTTCGTGAGGAAGCCCATTAGTTTTGTTTGGTCCTCGGTATGCTTTCTCATTCCGGCTATCGCATTTTGTATCGCGTGTGTCGTTGTCGGATTTGTGTTTCTCGAATATGCCAATTTAATCGGCTATCGATGACCAACTTGAGTAGCTTCGGAGTCGCCAGACGCCGTTCGGCCCTAGGCCGTGCGTCCGCTTCGGCCGACGACCTGACTGCCACGGCTGGATAGTCGACCGTCGCATCGTCGGCCGAAGCGGTCCGTCCTGTCACCCCCATATCACGTCAGCTTCATTGCCAAGAGCAGTCAGTGAAGCTAGCCCAGCGACATGGAAGACGCCGTTACCCCATGAGGCTCGTTCCTGATGGTTCCGGTAAAAATCAGCCGGATAATCCGGCGGCACCCGTCTCCTTTTTCATAATGTGATAAAGAGACAGTCGGGCCAGCATCCATATAAGAATCGATACGATAGACCCTAGGAATGCCTGTCTCTTTATTAAAAAGCGTCCGGATCCATGGGGCTCTCGGTAATCCCCCCACAAATTAACTGAAGTCAGAAGTGGAATTTTCTCGTAATCT
>CAYVOR010000062.1:0-14474 GCA_964452995.1 uncultured Thiobacillus sp. | reverse complement strand
TGCATGAATGCGCGGGCATCGTCCCGCCAATCGGCTTCATCGAAGTCAACCGCGACGAAGTAGCAAGTGCCGTCCTCCAGCAGCGGGTACACCCCGACCGTGTGCCCACCGGCCAGATGGTCGTAGACCACGTCGTCGGACAGCGGGATCAGCAAGCGGTTGCTGCAGTCCCCGCACTTGATGCGCGGCTTCTCGCAGACACCAGCGCGCCACTCGTTGGCACAGGCCGGGGCGTAACCTGCCTTGCCCGTGGTCTTGCTCTCCCAGCGAATCGGATAGACATCGGTGCGCCCTCGAAACAGGCGGCGGAACAGCGCGACCTTCTCTTCGGTGGACAGCCGGGAGGATTCTTGCTCCCGAGCCACCACAGTGGTCGGCTGCGGTAAGCGCCACTCGATTCCTTGCGCTTCGAGCAGCGCGATCAGGCGGGCGTTCTCGGCACGCAGCGCCGCCAACTCATCGGTCATGCCAAGGCGACATCTTGAGGTGCCACGTCGGCTGCGTCGCACCCATTCGCCAACGACGAATCCCGGCGGACGAACAGCGCATCGAGACTGCCACACGGCGGCAACAGCAGCCGCTTGCCCTTCAGACAGAAGGGCAACACCCACAACCGCAATCCTGCGGACTTCGGGAACCCGAACACAGGCAGCGCTTCGGTGAAGGCATCCGTCTTGGGATAGATCAGCACCACGTCGCCCCGTCCATCGAGATAGCTCTGACCATAGGCGTGCAGTTGATAGAAGTCGCCCTGATCCAGCCCGTATTTGTCCGCGCCCGTGGCTTGTCCGCCGTCGAGCAGTTTCCATTTGGTGTCCAGCACCAATCGGTTCGCGGCTGACGTCTGAACGAGCAAGTCGGGCTTCAGGCGAAACCAGTCCTGCCCGCGATGCGTGACAAGCGAGAAGCTGCGAGCCTGGGTCTTTAGGGTGAAGGACTGGGCCAGTTGCCGTGCCAGATGCTTGGCCACAAAGGCTTCGAACACCGCCTCCATCGGAAACAGCAGAGAAGGCGCGTGATGGCCACCCGCCCCGGTGAGCGGCGATTCGTCCTGCAAGATCAGCCTCGCCCACGCCAGCGCATCAGCGTAGTGGCCCATGCCCCGATCCAGCCGCACCCGCTGAAAATCCAGCGCGGGTTGATCCGACGCAGGCACGTCAGCGAACACGAAGCACAGCTCGCGCGCCAGTTGGCTGTGCGCCTGCGAGGCTGTCCACGCCAGTACCCGGCGCAAGGCCCCGTGCAGCAGGCGGTTTTCCGGGCGGTTGGTCGAGAACTCGTCGAACTCCGCAAAGAAGCGATCTCGGCGGCACAGGTTCTGCCGCAAATGCGCGGCCATTTGCAGCTTGCCGCGCAGCGCAAAAAGATTGTCCTGCCGCAGGCTGTAATCGCCGCGCAGACCGCGCCTGACGATGTCCGCCACGCTGCGCAGGAACTCGCCGATGAACACCTCCAGCAACGGCATCCGTCGCGCCAGCAACTGGGCGCGCTCAAGCTGAATGTGACGAAAGCCACCCAGGCAGCGCAGCATTTCGATCAGCCGTTGTCGGGCCTCGCCATCACTGCCTTCGACCACCTTGCCGAGTTTGGGCAACACCTCGATCTGATAGCCATCCGGCGCGCGGATCACGCCAACGAAGCTCGTCACCTGCACGGCACGCCGCCGGCGCCGCTGCATCAGCCGCAGCCACGCCGCTCCTCCTGTCGATTCCCCGGCTTCGACCGAGCGCAGTGCCTGCGCCTCCAGCCAAGCGAACACCGCGGGCGGCACTGCACGCAAATCGTCGGTAGCGTGGGCATCAGCGGCTTCTGTTGAAGCAGCCACCAAGACGCCGAACTCGTGGATCGTGATGCCTGCCATGTGCGTGCCCGTCAGGCGCTGGCCTGATAGATACCGATGTAGGCCGCCGGATCATCGAAGGCCGATTCCCGCAGGCTGTAGCGGCGCTTGGTGGCGTAGCTCTCGAGGCCGTGGTCGTTGCCGAATAGGGCCGTCAAATCCTGTTCGTGCGCGTCGCCCTCGGCCACGAACTGAAGCCCCACATCCTGCTTCTGGTTGTCGCCGAGCACCAGCCGAATCTTGCGCCAGTCCTCGAAGAAGTATTCCTCCAGCAGCGGCACGATCCGTTGCCGAAAGGCGGTCGCCAATGCTTCGAAACGCTGCGGGCCATCGGTTGCCGGCACGAGGCCAGTCAGGTAGGCATGGCCGATGCAGTGGTCGCGGTCGTACAAGGCCTCGATGCGCTCATTGATGCGTTCCAGCATCCGCCGCACGTCGATGGTTCCGGCGTCCGTGGTCACCACCACGCCTGCCAGCGGCGCGCTATCCTGGTCACCAGCCACTTTCTCGGCGCGCGTGTCGGGCAGCAGCGGCACGAAGTCGAAGCGGCGGCGCAAGGCAGTGTCCAGCAAGGCCAGCGAACGATCCGCCGTGTTCATCGTGCCGATGATGTCCACGTTGGCTGGCACCGAGAACTTCTCGCCGGAATACGCCAGCACCACCTCGACCGGCGGCGCGCTGCCGTCCAACGGGTCGCGCTTGTCGGCCTCGATCAGAGTGATCAGCTCACCGAAGATCTTGCTGATGTTGCCCCGGTTGATCTCGTCGATCACCATCGCAAAGCGCTGGTCGGGCGCCTGCCGCGCCTTGCGGCACAGCTCCTTGAACGCCCCGGGGCGGATTTCGTAGGCCACTTCGCCCGCGTCCGCATCGCCCGCCAGCACCGGGCGCAGCCCTTCGACGAACTCCTCGTAGCCGTAGGACTGGTGGAAGGTGACGAAGCTGTAGCGCTGCACCGCACCGGCGTCCTGCTGGCCACGCTTGAGCTGATCGACCAGCGTAATCAGGTCAGCGCAGTCGTCGCGCCAGTCTCCGGCAAACTGCCATACCGAATCGGCAGCCTTGTCGAACACGGCGGGGCTCAGGCGCTTTTTCATCTTCACGGTGGTGGATTCATCCACCGTGTGGTTCTGCAAGGTGCGCCACAGCGTTTGCCTGACGTTGCGGTTCGAGCCATTGGCCGCCGTGATGGCCTGGATGAAACGGTGCTCGGCGATGTCCGCCACCTTGGACTTGCCGCCCAGGTCGTACAGCGCGGCGGCCGCACCCTCCCACCATTTCAGCACCGCGATCTTCTCGGCAACGATCTGGTTGCGCCAATCCTCTGGCGAGATCATCGCCGCCGCCTGCTCGTAATCGCGTTTGAGCAGCTGCATCAGCGTGTAGGTTTTGCCGGTGCCGGGCGGGCCGTAGTAGATGCGGTTGATGCAGGTGGCGACTGGCTTGCTGGCGGCAGGCTGTACAGGCACCGGGGACGGCGGCGCAAGGCCAGCGCCGATGCTGGCGGCCTCGATGGGCTCGCCCGCCAAGGTGGCCAGCTCGGCCAGATCGGTGCCGAAGTAGGGCTTGAGCAAGGTCGATTCGAATTCCGGCAGATCGTCCGCCCCCACCTGCCAGAAGGTGGCGTTGCCCTGCGGCGACCAGTATTTGGAATTGGCGGTGTAGCGATCCGTGCGCGTCGCAGGCTTGAGCACGCGGTAGCTGCGCTGCAGCCAGCCGTCGCCCTTGGCGCAGGGCATGGCGTTTGAGGTGAACTGGCCGATGCGCTGCGGACTGTTGCCGTGGCAGAGGAAGAACAGCGTGCCCACCGGTGCCTCATTGAACTTCTTGCCCTGCTCCTTGCCGGTGTCGCGGTGCATCACCGCCCACTGGCCATCGAGGTACTGCTGACGCTCGGCGTCGGTGAAGTTGGGTGGGTTGCCGTGCGAAAGCTTCCAGATCGCCAGGTTCTTCTGGCTCCACATCTCCCACACCTGCCGCCCGAACTCCAGAATGCCCATGCCCTCGGGGCGCTGGGCCAGCGCGGCTTGCTGCAAGTCGGCCATGCTTTGGCTGGCCGTGCCGCCGGTGTACGCAGCCAACGGCGCGCGCTTGAAGATGTCCACGATCACCGGCTGCTGCCGGTTCTGGTAGTGGAAGGCGATCTTCCACTTGAAGGCTTCGCCCAACTGCTCAAAAGCCTCGATGCCGTTCAGGTCACCTTGCGCCGCCAGTGTGGCCACCTGCACCACGAAGCCGCGCACCTGCTCGAAGGCTTCTCCCGCCGTCGCACCCAGCGTGGAATACCAGCCGTGGGTGTCGGAGTAGCTCAGTTTGGCATCGGATTTCTTGTCCTCGGTGTCCTTGCGCGAGAACACGCCGAACTTGAACGACGAGCCACCCCAGATGCTGCCCAGCTCGTCCAGGCGCGATTCGATCCAGTAGGTGAAGCTGTCTTTGGAGCCTGCCTGCGTGTACTCGTCCAGCGTCATGGTGGCGAGTCGCGAGGCGGGCCAGACTGTCAGGAACTCATCCCACAGGGCGTATTGTTTTTGGAAATCGCTCATGGGGCGGGCTCCTCGGTGGCGGTGAACAAGGCGGCCTCGAAGGTGGCCCAGGCGGATTGGCGCAGCGTGGCGGCGGCGATGCGTTTGGACTGAGCGTCGGTCACGGCGGCGTTCAGTGCTCGCGCAAGCTCCAATTGCCGGGCGAGCAGTGGTAGCGGAACCTTGAGCGCCTTGATGTCCTTGCCACCGATTGCGAAGTTGCCAACAGCCGTTCGGGCTGCTGCTTCTATCTGGCTTCGCACGGCAGGCACCTGAAGCAAACGCCAAAGAAACCCAGGCTCGATCCGATCAAGATTGGGTCGGACCCGAATGACCTTGTCCGGGAAAATCATGTCGTCGATGTTTGCTTCGACAAGTGCCGACATACCGACATAGGCCAACGTGCCATTGGTGCGACACATCAGAATGTCACCGGCCTTGAGCGCGAACTGTTCGCGCAGGGCTGGTTCGTCCGCGATGAACTTGTTTTCTTCAAGATCAAGTCGGCCCTTGGTGACAGCGCTGATTTTCAGGACGCGCAGCGAGGTGGCTTTCTTGGACGGCCCTTTCGAGCAACCGTGGCGAACCTCCAAAAGAGCATTGCCCAGCGGCTCCGTTGACACCTCCGATGACGGCGAACCATTCCCGAGTGCGCCACGAAGGATGCCGTCGTGGCTCCACCGCTCCACATCCTTGAAGCGGGCCACGAACACCGGCCTGTCCGGCAAGGGCGGCGGTGGGGCCACGCCCAGCGCGGTTTCAAACGCCTGCCAGCCGGTGCGCTCGATGGCCTCGGCTTCCTGCTCCAGTTGCGCAGCGCGGCCCAGATCGGCGGTGTAGGCCGCGACCAAGGTGTCCTGTTCATCGAGCGTGGGAACAGGCACTTCCAGGCTCAAAAAGCCTTCGGGCGTGACGCGCTTGCGGCCACTGGTGCCGGATGCCTTGCTTTGCAGGTCGGCCTTGAAGTGTTCGGCGCGCAGCAGGTGGTGCAGGTAGGCGGCGCGCAGCTTGTGCGCCTTGGGCGTGAACACCGGGTACTCGCTGGTGACGACCGCCTTGGCGATGCTGTCCGGGATCAGGCCGACCGCGCCATTGCGCGCATCGATTTTCGAAAACGCCAGATCGCCGGGGTAGGCGGCGAACATCGCGCCCTTGAATGCGTCGGCACGGTCACGTGGCAGCACTTCACCCGAAAACTTGATGGTGATGGCCTGCCAATCGCCCAGCACGCCATCGACTCGCACGGGC
The DNA here is from genome assembly GCA_964452995.1 of uncultured Thiobacillus sp. Classification (GTDB taxonomy): domain Bacteria; phylum Pseudomonadota; class Gammaproteobacteria; order Burkholderiales; family Thiobacillaceae; genus Thiobacillus. The sequence continues at coordinate 8,861 of CAYVOR010000062.1, read as the reverse complement.
TCGTGGCGCGCGACGAGCACGTCGGCCAGTGGCAGCGTCGGGTAGCTGCTGGCCCGGCCCGCCGCCGCGCCGTTTTCAATCCAGCGTTCTATCTCCCTCCACCGCCGGATCACGCAGCGGAGGGCACCGGAAAATTTGGCGTGGCCTCCGGCGGTGCGCCGTTTTCAGTCCAGGTTTCAAACTCGCGGAAGGCGCGCAGCAGATCGGGCAGCTCGCTGGCCACGCCTTCGCCGGTTTCGCCGGTGGACGTGATGCCCACGGTCTTGGGCGCGGCAACGAAAACGGGGTAGTCGAACAACTCGCGCACGCGCGCCCACAGCGCGGCGGTGTGGGCTTCGTCGATGCCCTTGTACCGGGCCTTGAGTTCCGACAGCTGGGCATCGCTGCGCTTCTGCACGGTGGCCAGCGCGGCGCTGGCTTTCTTCTTCAGTTCGGCGGCGGCCTTCTTGTGTTCCTTGGCGGCTTCGCCCATCCAGACCGGCTTGCTCTGGGTGGTGGGCTGCGCTTGGCGCGGATAGGCGGGGGCTTCGCCGCGTTGCCAGGGCAGCAGCGTGCGTTGCAGGCCCAGCGCCACCAGTTCGCCCAGCAGGCGGGCTGCCTCGGTGTCGTCACCGCTGACGATGCGTGGGGCGTAGCTGGCGTGCGCATCCTTGCGCTGGGCGTCGAACCCGGCGTCCAGTTCGGTGCGTGCCTGTGTCCAGTCGGCTTCCCACTGTGCGGCTTCGGCGTCGGTAAATTTGCGCAGAAACACCAGCGAGGCTTTGACCGTGGCGTTGCTGGAGCGGAAGGTTTCTTCCGGCAGACTGACCACGGCCAGCAGCTTGGCGCGGCCTTCGGCCCAACGGCGCAGCCACGCGAGCGACGGGTTGTTGAGGTTGCCGTCGGGCAGCACGATGCCCATGCGCCCACCGGGCTTGAGCAGGTTGAGGCAGCGTTCGACGAAGATGAGTTCGGTGGGACGATTGTTCTTGCCCTTGCCGATCTCGAACAGATCAAGGATCGGCGTCTTGCTGGTGGCAGCTTGCAGCAGGCGGTGATGGCTTTCCTGCCACGGTGCGCCGTAGCCGCGCTCCTGGCAGCGTTGCAAGTAGGCAGCATCGGTGGGCACGCGGGTTTCGTCGCTGCCGCCGACCTTCTGGTCTGCCCCGACGTTGGAGCCGAAGGGCGGATTGGTCAGCACCAGATCGAAACGGCCATCGAAGATGCCGTTGATATCGAGCAGGCCGTCGTGGTAATGGATGCCGCCGTGCCCGTCGCCGTGCATGATCATGTTCATCTTGGCGGTGCGGGCGGCGCGCGGCTCGGCGTCGGTGCCGTAGATGCACTGCCACGCCAGCCGTCCGACACGGGTGTCGATAGGCTTGTTGTCGTCGCCGCTGGGCAGCAGCTCGTGGTTAAGGCGGGAGAAAGCCGTTTCGATCTGCTGCTCCTCCTCCTCCTCGGGCAGTTTCAAGGCTTCGATGCGGGCACGCTCGGCATCTTTCTGCGCTTGAACATCGGCCACGATCTGGCCGCGCACGTGCTCGAAGGCGCGGATCAAAAAGCCGCCCGAGCCGGATGCAGGATCGCAGATCAACTGCCCTTCCTGCGGGTTGAGCAGATCGACCATGAACTCCACCACCGGGCGTGGCGTGAAGAACTGGCCCAGCTCGCCCCGGAAGGTGGTGCCAAGAAATTTCTCGAAGGCCAGACCCTTGATGTCGTCACCGGTCTTGGAGAGGTCGAAGCGTTCGAGCTGCTTGACGATGCGGCGGAAGGTTTCCTCGGAGATATCGAGCTTGTCGGCGGCGGTGAACAGATCGTCGGCGCGGTAGTAGGCCTTGGTCTGCTCGAACAGACCGTCATGCACCGCCGGATCGGTGGGCAGCCGCACTTGGGCGCGCTTGTCCAGATAGTCGGTGGTGAAGGTGCCGTGCAGGCCCGAGCGCTCGACGTACATCTTGATGAAGAGGATCTTCGAGATGGTGTCGAAGGCGCGGCCCGGGTCCATCTTGTGCACGTCGCGCAGGATGCTGTGGCAGACGAACAGCAGGTCCTGAAACTCCTTGCGGTTGAAAGCGCGCAAGGCGTCGAGCACTTCCTTCAGGCGCTTGGCGTCACCCCAGTCGGTGGCCTTGGGGATTTCGTTGATGGCGACGAACTCGCCCGGCGTGCGCGCAACCAGCTTGAACACGGCGGTGTGGCGCTGGTTGGTGGCGACGAAGATTTCGCAGCCCGAGGCCACGGTGTAGGACGCGGCCTGGTAATAGTCGCGCTCCTGAATCTCGATGCCGTCGGTCTTGCACTCGACAACGAGCACGGGGAAGCGCTTGGCTGCGCGGTCATCGGCGGACTGCCAGATGACGATGTCGGCGCGCGGGCTACGGTGGCCGTGCTGGGTGCGTTGCTCCTGATCCATCTGCTCCAGCGCATAGCCATAGTGCTCAACCAAGGTGCGGATGAACTTCTGGCGGACGATTTCCTCGGGCTTGGCGCTGACGTCTCGCCATTCCTTGCGCAGGGGAATCCACAGCCAGTGGCCTTCCTGATGAAGTGCATCCGGCGTTGGCGGAAACGGCAGGCTGGGGTGATGGGTGGGTTTCTTGGTCTTGGCCATGTCGTCGTTCCCGTTCAATCCTGATTTTTCTCTTCATCCGCACCACCGGCGCGCACCCATTCATCCACTTCGGACAGCTTGAACTTCCACAGCCGCCCGACGCGGTGGGCGGGCAGGTGCTTGCGGTCGATCCAGCGGTAGATGGAATCGCGCGTGACGCCCAAGTGTTCGGCGACCTGCTCGACAGATACCCAAGGCTCGGTCACGGCTTGCTCCGGATGTGAAAAATTGGATGGCACACAGTCGTACCAAATAGCAAAGGCTCCAATCTAACAGCTAATTGCTAGCCCCTCCATGAAATGGTTGGCTTGCACGCCGAACAGCGCGTTCATCGTGCTCCCGATCAACATCCCTGAAGGAGCACGCCATGCGCAGCATTTCCCTGACCTCGGCCCAGCACGCCATCCTTGCCTATGCCATCGAACACGCCGAAGGTCGGATCGAATGGTTCCCGCCAACCATCCACGGCGGCGCACGCCAAAAGGTGCTGGATGGCCTCGCCAAACGCGCGCTCATCCGGCAGGCGGGCAAACGCTGGCGGGTCGCCGCCGCAGGCTACGACGCGCTCGGTATCCCGCGCCCTGGCGTCGGCAAGCAGGGCTCGGCCAAGTTCGAGTCCCAGCTCGATCAGATCATCGCCAACGCCGAAGGCGCGCAGCCTGCGCCGCACGATGCGGAACTGGAGGCCGCCGTCACCGCTGCCGAGGCGACGTGGGCCAAACCGCGCACGCGGGCGGACAGCAAGCAGGCAGAGGTTGTGCGAATGCTTGAGCGTCCGGAAGGCGCGACCGTCCGCCAGATTTGCGATGTGACCGGATGGCAGGCCCACACCGTGCGCGGCGCGTTCGCCGGGGCGTTCAAGAAGAAACTGGGCTTGACGCTGGTGTCCGACAAGCAGCCTGGCGGCGAACGGGTGTACCGCGTGGCCTGAAGAAAGATCGAGCCGGAGGCCAGAAAGAGCTTGGCTTGCGGCCCGCGCAGCGCGTTACTACAAGCATCGCAACGCAGCCACGAAGGAGCACGAAATGAGCAATAGCACCATCCCCGCCACCCGCAACGAAGCCTGGGGTTTCTGGGGCACGATGGGTGGGCACGCCAGCATCGCGTGGCCCTTGGTCATGCACGCCATCGCCAGGCCCCAGCGGCGCATCGTTGCCAATGAGCAGCAACATCGCCTCCTTCAACCGTTTCAGGTCGTAGCGGCCCGAACGTGAGAGATGTTCCCAGTCTTTGAGGAAAGTTTTGGTGTAATCGCACACCCTCGGCGGCGGTGCCCGCTTACTGCTGGCGGGCTTTTTCGAGGTCATCGATCAGGGCGTCTGCAGAGTCAAAGCGGGCGGTGCGCGCCTTGGCCATGGCGCGGGCTTCTTCCATCGCCGCGCGGGTCTGGGCGTTAGGCACCTTCAACTCCAACGGGAAGGCCTGGTCGTTCACCACGCGCTTGAGCAGGATGCGCACGGCATCCGACACGGACAGCCCCATGGCTGCCAATGCCTCGCTGGCTTGCGTCTTGATTTCGTCGTCCACCCGGACGTGCAGCATCGTGGAATGAGCCATGATCTAGTCCTCTGTTTCCGTAATTATGTATCTCGTTTGCGATACGGTCAAGTGACCGCTGGTGATGCCCTGGCCGCGTTCGATGCTTGACCGGAGGCCTTGGTTGACAATGAACCGCCGCGCGCAAGTTGTTGATTTTGCGAGACCGACATCTGCGCCTACCCGCAGATCAAACAGAGAATAGAGACGGCTCTGGCCGAGAAAGTGGGCAATTGCGGGCGTTTCGGGTGATGGCCACCCGCAGCAACGATGGCCAGAGCCCCGCGTGGCGCGGGGATTTCAGGCAAAAAAAAAGGGCCCGGAGAGTATCCGAGCCCTTGTATATGGTGGTGTGATCCGGAACCGAACCCGCCTCCGGCCCCTGAAGCGGATGCGCAGGCGACCTCCTTGCGGGTGCCCGCCTATATCAAGCGGCCGCTTTGATTGTTTCGCTGATCGTTCGTCGGGCCGGGAACGGCTGCGTCACGCCGGTTCCGAGGAATTGAATCGCCTGCCGCGCGCCTCGCGGTCTGCGGCGATGGCCCAAGGGCGCGTGTTGACAACAGATACACGTCACGACAGAATTCGTGTATCTGTTGTGTATGCGCCGATAGGAGAAAACCCATGCGCGCCGCCGCCATCAATTTGCGGGCACTGCCCGAGCAACGGGATCTCATCGACCAGGCCGCCAACTTGCTGGGCAAGAACCGCTCCGACTTCATGCTGGAGGCGGCTTGCGAAAGGGCGCAGGCGGTTGTCCTCGATCAGGTTCACTTCACCCTCGACGCGGACAAGTTTCAGCAGTTTCTCGATCTGCTGGACGCGCCGCCCAAGCCCAACCCCGGCCTTGAGCGATTGTTCGCCCTGAAAGCGCCGTGGGACAAGGCGTGAGCCTTGAGCTTGCTGCCCCTCAACCGCTGACCACGGCTCATCGTCTTGATGAATTTTCCTGCGGCGAGCAGGTGCTGGATGATTGGCTGAAACGCCGTGCGCTGTCCAACCAAGTTCGGGGCGCCAGCCGGACGTTCGTCGTCGCCAATGTGGATGGCTGCGTTTACGGCTATTACGCCTTGGCCGCCGGTGCGGTCTCGCAGCAGATGGCCACGGGCGGCGTGCGGCGAAACATGCCTGAGCCGATACCGGTCATGGTGTTGGCGCGACTGGCGGTTGATCATCGCGCGCATGGGATCAAGCTTGGAGGGGCATTGCTGCAGGATGCCGTCAATCGGGCACTGGTCGTATCGCAGAACACGGGCGTGCGCGGATTGCTGGGACATGCCCTCCATGACCGCGCCAAGTCGTTCTACGAGCACTACGGCTTTGAGGCTTCGCCGCTCGATCCTCTGACCTTGATGCTGCGCTTGAGCAGCGCCAAAGCATGAACGATCTGCAGGAATGTTCCGAGATCGGGTGCCCATTGATGCGACCTTGATAGAGCGGCTTCGAACTCTTGTCGCGGGTATCGAGGTCGATCTCGAGCAGCCGCTGCTGTTCGAGCCGGCCTCTGTTCAGCCAGGGGCAGGAAAGCGTTCGGCTCCATGCCGCCGGGCTGGATGGCGCATTTGAGTTGAAGAACGGGCCGGTGAGGCGATGGCCATGACCGACTCCTGGTTATTGCTCAGCCGGGAGGATCAGACTGAAGTCTGGATCGCTTGTTGTTGCGCGCCTGTTCCAACCTGACGAGTTCGGTTTCGTACTTGTTGCCATAGTCCGGAACGCTCCAAGCGCGAAGCCACATGCTGTGCAGGCGGCGAGGGTTGCGCATGGGATCGGGTCTCTGGGAGCGATCCGTCACTCGTCGTTGACGTCAAAGTCAATCTCGATCATCCGTTGCCACCCGAGGTCGACGGCGCGGATACGCAGTGAACGCCGCGCTTGGCTTCTCCCGCGAACAGCGTTGTCATGGAGTCATCTGTCTGGGAGACGAAGATGCACTACCCCGTGATGACCGAGCGGCAGATCGCCGCCCGATGGAAAGTCAGCCTGAAAACGTTGCGGCGCTGGCGGCGGGACGGCGAGGGGCCTGTCTGGCACAAACTTTTCCACCACGTCCGCTACCACGAGGCCGACGTCCTGGAGTTCGAGCGGCAAGGCGCGCAGCACTGGCAGACGATTCTCGGTGAGCGCGAGCGCGTCCCGCGCGTCGTGACGCACCCGCCGAAGGCCGACGGCGACGACGCCCAAACGCCAGACGCTGCCGAACCCGACATTCAGTACGTGAGCGCCAAGGACGTTGCCCTCGCCACCCAACTTCCCGCGTATCTGTTCGCCGACCGCGCCGAGCGGTACCGAAAGCACATCCCGCATCTGCTGCTGGTCGGCAACGTACGCTATTCGCTGGATGCCATCCTGGAATGGGAACTGGCGAACAGCATTCGGGGACGCGCCAAGGGCCTGAACCTGGCGCCCGCCACACCCGCGCCAGAACCTGAGCCGCTACCCGCGGCGCGGGTGCCGAGGTGGTACGAGCTGGCAGGGGAGCAGGAGGAAGAGCGGTTCGATTCCCCGCAGTAGTCCGAACAAATGTCCTCAGCTTCGGACGAAAGTCCCTCGTTTCGGGCATTTGTCCGCAGAAGGCGGAAACGGGAACCGAACCCGCGTCCGCACCCCGAACCAGATAGTAACGCCTTGGCCTTGAGGGTGTGGGTTCGGGGATTTGACCACTTCGATACCTTGCTCAGGCATGGAAAGTGGTGCATGATGTAATCAACGTGATGACATTGTGCGCCCGTAAATGAGCAATTCGACTTCTGTTTTCAGTCCTGCAGCCTTCCGGTCGGTGAGGTTCGGGTGACTATGCAGCCTCAGCACGTTGAAGGTCTTAGTCACGTACATCGCGAGCGGCTGGCCTACATCGACTTTCGGCTCTACTTCTTCGGCGAGGTGGGCCGCCCCGATCTGATCGACCGTTTTGGTGTGGCGCCTGCCGGGGCTACCCGCGACTTGGCGCTGTACCGCCAAATTGCACCGCAGAACATCACCTTCGACGGCAGTCACAAGATCTACTGCATCGGGCGGGGGTTTGCGCCGTTGTTCGAACACGCTCCGCAGCGCGTGCTATCGGCGCTGGCGCTGGGTTTCGGCGATGGCGCAAACGGCGACACGCAGGCGATGTTGCCTTGCGAATCACCCACGGCGCTGTCCAACCCTGCAATGAACGTGCTGGCACCGGTCTGCCGGGCGATCCACGCCAAGCGGCCCATCGCCATCCGCTACCACTCGATGAGCAGCGGCGAATCCGAGCGCATCATCGTGCCCTTCGCCTTGGTGGACACCGGCCTGCGCTGGCACGCCCGCGCCTTTGACCGCAAGAGCGGCGAGTTCCGCGACTTCGTCATTACCCGCATCGAAACGCCAACGCTGCTCGACGAGGAGCCGCAGCCCAACGAGCGCCCGGACAACGACATCCAGTGGACGCGCATCGTCGAGCTGGACTTCGTGCCGCACCCGCGCCTTGAGCGCCCCGAGATCATCAAGATGGACTACGGGATGACCGACGGCTCGATCCGGATGCGCGTTCGCGCAGCGGTGGCGGGCTACATGCTGCTGCGCTGGAGCGTGGACTGCTCGCCCGACCACCGCCTCAAAGAAGAACAGTACCGCCTATGGCTCAGCGATCCGCTGGCGCTATACGGCGTTGAGAACGCCAAGCTGGCTCCGGGCTATCAAGCCCCAAGCAGCGCCAAGAAACGATAGGAAAGAACAAACGCAATGGCCAAGACACTTGAAGCCCACGACAAACTGATCCGCGAGATTTTCGAGGGCAGCTACCAGTTCGAGATCCCGGACTACCAGCGCCCGTACGCTTGGACGACCGAGCAGGCGGGCGAGTTGTTCGACGATCTGATCTCGGCGATGCAGGACGCCCGTGTCTCCGGCGCGACCAGCCAATACTTCCTCGGCAGCATCGTTCTGATCAAGAACGACCGGGAGCCGAAATCGTCGGTGGTCGATGGCCAGCAGCGCCTGTCCACACTGACGATGCTGTTCGCGGTGCTGCGCGAGGCCATGCCGCACGCCGCCGACGACATCACCGATTTCCTTTACAAGAAGGGCAAAGTCAGCCTCGGCGAGAAAAACGAATACCGCCTGACCGCCCGCGAGGAGGATGCCGACTTCTTCCGCGCCAACGTTCAGGAGCCGGGTGGCATCGCGCAGTTGGTCACCAGCACCGACAAGTTGGAGGACAGCCGCCTGCGTTACCGCGAAAACGCCACGCTGCTGCTTGCCAAGGCCAAGGCGCTGCCGCCCGCCGACCTGATCGCGCTGTGGCAGTTCCTCGCCAACGACTGCTCGCTGGTCGTCATCTCCACGCCCGATCTCGAAGCCGCGTACCGCATCTTCTCCGTGCTCAACAACCGGGGGCTCGACCTCGCGCCTATCGACATCATCAAGGCGCAGGTGCTGGGCCTGATCCGCACCACGGCAGGCGACGTCAAAAGCCGCTCCTACGCAAAAGAGTGGAGCCGGATCGAAAGCTCGCTGGGCCGCGACGCCTTCGGTGACCTGTTTGGCCACATCCGCAGCATCTACGCCAAGAAGAAGCAGAAGTACATCCTGGTCAAGGAGTTCCAGGAGCACGTCACCGAGTACAAGGCCCCTATCGACCTCGTCGACAAGGTCATCAAACCCTATGCCGAAGTGTGGGACTTCGTGCGCGATGCCGACTTCGAGGCCACCGAGCACGCCGAGACGATCAACGAACACCTGTCCTGGCTCAACCGCGTGG
>CAYVOR010000061.1:9807-14479 GCA_964452995.1 uncultured Thiobacillus sp. | reverse complement strand
GCATCGGCACCAAGGTGTCGCAGGTGACCCAGCAGTTCACCCAGGGCAACATCACGTCCACCAACAATCCGCTGGACATTGCCATCAACGGCGGCGGCTTCTTCCGCATGGATACCAATGGCGAGATTACCTACCAGCGCAATGGCCAGTTCCAGCTCGACAAGAGCGGCTACATCGTCAACCCGAACGGGGCCAAGCTGACCGGGTATACGGCGAATGCGAACGGCGCACTGTCGGTCGGTGCGCCGTCGCCGATCATGATCAGCACAGCCGATCTGGTGCCGAACATCACCACCGACGTGACCGCCGTGCTCAACCTGGATTCGGGTAAAGCAGCGATCGATGGAGTTGTTACGCCGTTCAACATGGGCGACCCGACCACCTTCCACAATTCGACCGCGCTATCGGTCTACGACAGCCTGGGCAATTCCCAGACGCTGCAGACCTACTATGTGAAACGGCCGTCCGGCGACTGGGACGTGTACGCGGCCAACGACGGGACGCAGATTGGCGCGGGTCCGATTGCCACGCTGAGCTTCAATACCAGCGGCGCCCTGACGACGACTCCGATGCCGATCACTCCAGCCGTCAACGTGCCGGCCACGGCAACGGGTGCGACCACGCCTTTCCCCGTCACATTCGATTTCACCGGTACGACCCAGTTCGGTTCCGTGTTCAGCGTCAACACGCTGGACCAGAACGGCTACACCTCGGGTCGGCTGGCCGGCTTCAATATCGGTGCCGACGGCATGGTGCTGGGGCGCTATACCAACGGCCAGTCAGCCTTGCTGGGCCAGGTGGTGCTGGCGAATTTTGCCAATCCCAACGGTCTGCAGCCGATGGGCAACAACATGTGGACCGAAACCGCGACCTCGGGCGCGCCGCTGGTCGGCTCGCCCAACTCGGGGAGCCTGGGGGTGCTGCAGTCGGCGGCGGTGGAAGATTCCAACGTGGATCTCACGGCCGAGCTGGTCAACATGATCACCGCGCAGCGGGTGTATCAGGCCAATGCGCAGACCATCAAGACCCAGGATGCGGTCATGCAGACCCTGGTCAACCTGCGTTGATTCAGTGAGCAATTAAGAAGGGGGCTGTATGGATCGTCTCATCTACACCGCCATGACCGGCGCGAAGCATGCGCTGGAGCAGCAGGCGACGACGTCGCACAACCTGGCCAATGCGACCACCACGGGCTTCCGTGCGCAGATCGACCAGTTTCGCGCGGTGCCGGTGCAGGGGGCGATCCTGCCTACCCGTGCGTTCGTGGTCGATTCCACCACCGGCAGCGACTTCCGTTCCGGCGTGATCCAGCAGACCGGCCGCGAGCTGGACGTGGCGGTGCAGGGCGACGGCTGGATCGTGGTGCAGGCGGACGACGGCAACGAAGCCTATACCCGCAACGGCAGCCTGAAGCTGGACGAAAACGGCGTGCTGCAGACGCATGACGGCCGCAATGTCATGGGTGACGGCGGTCCCTTGTCCATTCCGCCGGGCCGCAATGTCACCATCGGCAAGGATGGCACCGTTTCACTGGTGCCGGACGGCTCTGACGCGACCGGTCTCACCTCGATCGGGCGCCTCAAGCTGGTAAACCCGCCCGCCGAAAGCCTGGTGCGCGGCGACGACGGCCTGTTCCGCATCAAGGATGGCCAGACGGCGGCAGTGGATCCCAACGTGAAGGTGATCGGCGGGGCGCTCGAGTCCAGCAACGTCAACGTCGTCGACGCCATGGTCAACATGATTTCCCTTGCGCGTTCGTTCGACATGCACATGAAGCTGCTGCAGAACGCCGAGAGCAACGACAGCAAGGCCTCGCAGTTGCTGAGCCTGAGTTGATTTTTTGTCCGTGAAGGGGCGCGAAATAAACCCTTTCGATCTTTCTTCGCGTTTCTTCGCGTCCTTCGCGGATGGAATGAATTTTTAAAGGAGCCGACATGATTCGCTCACTATGGATTGCCAAGACCGGTCTCGATGCGCAGCAGACGCAGATGGACGTGGTTTCCAACAACCTCGCCAACGTCAGCACCAGCGGCTTCAAGCGCGCGCGCGCCGTGTTCGAGGACCTGCTGTACCAGACCCTCCGCCAGCCCGGCGCGCAGTCGTCCGAGCAGACACAGCTGCCGTCCGGCCTGCAGATCGGTACCGGCGTGCGGACGGTGGCCACCGAGCGCATCTTCACCCAGGGCAACCTGCAGCAGACCGGCAACGCCAAGGACGTGGCGATCCAGGGCAATGGCTTCTTCCAGGTGTTGATGCCGGACGGCACGACGTCCTACACGCGCGATGGCTCCTTCCAGTCCGATTCCAACGGCCAGCTGGTCACCTCCAGCGGCTATGCCGTGCAGCCGGCCATCACGATTCCGGCGGATACCCAGACGCTGACCATCGCGCGCGACGGCACGGTGTCGGTGCAGCAGGCCGGTTCGTCCACGCCGGTAACCGTCGGCACGCTGCAGCTGGCGATGTTCGTCAACCCGGCCGGTCTGCAGAGCCTGGGTGAAAACCTTTTTGCCGAAACCGCCGCCTCGGGCACGCCGAGTTCCAACGCACCCGGCAGCAACGGCGCCGGCACGCTCAACCAGGGCTACGTCGAAACCTCGAACGTCAATGTCGTGGAAGAAATGGTCAACATGATCCAGACCCAGCGTGCCTATGAGATCAACAGCAAGGCGATCACGACATCCGACCAGATGCTGCAGCGCCTGACCCAGATGTGAACCTGGCCATGAAGATGTCGCGTATCGTCGGATGGGTCGGAATATTGCTGGGGCTGGCGGGCTGCGGCACCACGCCGTCGTCCATCATCCAGCAGCCAACCACGGCACGTCCACAGGCGCTGCCCACCCCGACGGGCGGCAATGGCGCCATCTATCAGGTCGCTTCCTATACGCCCATGTTCGAAGACCGGCGCGCGCGCCACGTCGGCGACGTGCTGACCGTCGTCATCAACGAGAAGACGCAGGCCGGCAAAAAAGCGTCGTCCAACGGGTCGAAGACCGGCGCCATCGATTCGTCGATCAGCGCCGTCGCCGGGCTGCCGCTCAAGGTCTTCCAGGGCACCGGCGTGAAGGCCGATTCGTCGGCCGCGTACGACGACAAGTCGGCGATCGATTCCAGCAACCTCTTTTCCGGATACATCACCGTCACCGTGACCGAAGTGCTGGAAAACGGCAATCTGGTGGTTGCCGGCGAAAAACAGATCGCACTCGACAAGAGTACCGAATACGTACGACTGTCCGGCGTGGTGCAGCCCGACACCATTCAGGCGGGCAATACCGTGTCGTCGGCCAAGGTGGCGGACGCGCGCATCGAATACCGTTCCAGCGCCAAATTAGACTCGGCCGAAGTGATGAGCTGGCTGGCGCGCTTCTTCCTCAGTTTCATTCCCTTGTAAAGGGTGAGCCCGATGAGAATTTCCTCCCTGTTCCTGCTGGCTGCACTTGCGATGAGCGGCGTCGCGCAGGCCGAACGCATCAAGGACATCGCCGCCATCCAGGGCGTGCGCATCAACCAGCTGGTGGGCTACGGCCTGGTGGTGGGCCTCGACGGCACCGGCGACCAGACCACGCAGACGCCGTTCACCACGCAGAGCATCACCAACATGCTGATGCAGATGGGCGTCACCCTGCCGCCCGGCACCAACATGCAGCTGAAGAACGTCGCGGCGGTGATGGTGACCGCCGATCTGCCGCCGTTCGCGCAGGCCGGGCAGGGCATCGACATCACGGTATCGTCGATGGGCAACGCCAAGAGCCTGCGCGGCGGTACGCTGGTCATGACCCCGCTCAAAGGCGCCAACGGCCAGGTCTACGCGATGGCGCAGGGCAATCTCGTGGTCAGCGGCGCCGGCGCCTCGGCCAGCGGCAGCAAGGTGCAGGTCAATCATTTGTCGGTCGGCCGCATTCCCAACGGTGCAACGGTCGAACGCAGCGTTGCCACCGTGCTGGGCACATCCGGCACCATCAATCTGGAATTGATGAAAAGCGACTTCACTACCGCCAGCCGCGTGGTCGAAGCGGTGAACGCGCGCTTCGGCAAGGACACCGCACGCGCGCTCAACGGCCGCGTGATCCAGGTGAAAACACCGGTGGGCGACGATGCCCGCGTGGCGTTCCTCGGTGCAATCGAAAGCCTCGACGTCAATCCGGCCCAGGGCATGGCCAGGGTCATCATCAATGCGCGCACCGGTTCGGTGGTGATGAACCAGTCGGTCACACTCGACCCCAGCGCGGTGTCGCACGGCAACCTGTCGGTGATCATCAACACCCAGCCGGTCATCAGCCAGCCGGCGCCGTTCTCCCGGGGCGAGACCGTGGTCACCGCGCAGTCGCAGATCGAAATCCACCAGCAGCCGGGTGAAGTCATGCTGGTGAAAGGCAGTGCATCGCTCGCCGATGTAGTGAAGGCGCTGAATTCCATCGGTGCGACGCCGCAGGACCTGCTGGCGATCCTGCAGGCCCTGAAGGCGTCCGGTGCGATGCATGCGGAACTCGAGGTGATCTGAAGCATGATTGGCGGCGCCGACCTCACTTCCAAATTTGCGCTCGACGTTCAGAGCGTCAACCAGCTCAGGCTCGAGGCCAAACAATCCTCGCCCGAGGCACTGAAGGCGGCGGCGCAGCAGTTCGAGGCAGTGTTCATGAACATGCTGATGAAGAGCATGCGCGAGGCG
>CAYVOR010000061.1:0-9707 GCA_964452995.1 uncultured Thiobacillus sp. | reverse complement strand
CCCTGCCCATGTCGAGGCCTTTGTCCAGAAGCTGCTGCCGCATGCCCGGGCGGCGAGCGCCAGTAGTGGCATTCCCGCCAGCTTCATGATGGGTCAGGCGGCGCTGGAAACCGGCTGGGGCCGCAATGAAATTCGCGGAGCCGACGGCCAGAACAGTCATAACCTGTTTGGCATCAAGGCGGGCGGGTCGTGGAAAGGCCGTACGGTCGACATCGTCACCACTGAATACGTCAACGGCAAGCCGCAGAAGCAGATGGACAGCTTCCGCGCCTACGATTCCTATGCCGATGCCTTCCGTGATTACGCCAGCCTGCTGCGCGGCAATGCGCGTTACCAGAACGCGATCGCGCAAGGTCAGGATGCTACCGGCTTCGCCCAGAGCCTGCAGCAGGCGGGTTATGCCACCGACCCGGACTATGCCCGGAAGCTGATGGGCGTGATCCGGATGGTGGAAACCACCTGACTCAAGAAAATCGCGGCCCGACCGATTCACCTATCAAGCATATTGACCTTATATCCCTCATAACTTGGCGACCAGATAGATGGCTACCAGCATTCTCAGTATCGGACAGAGCGCCCTCGCCGCAGCCCAGGCGGGACTGAGCACGGCCGGCCACAACATCGCGAATGCGTCGACGCCCGGTTACAGCCGTCAGGTCGTGGTGCAGAGCACGGCCCAGGCGCAGAATTTCGGCTATGGCTTCCTGGGACAGGGCACCCAGATATCCACAGTTCAACGCGTATATAGCGAATTCCTCGGCGTTCAGGTGCAGTCAGCCCAGGCTTCGAAAAGCGGGCTCGATACCTACAACACGCAGATCAAGCAGATCAACAACATGCTGGCCGACCCGATGGCCGGCCTGTCGCCATCGCTGCAGGACTTTTTCAGCGGCATTCAGACCATGGCCTCGAACCCGTCGAATGTGCCCGCGCGCCAAACTGTCCTGTCGTCGGCCGATACGCTGGCCGGGCGTTTCCATAGCCTGGCCGGGCAGCTCAATGAAATGAGCCAGGGCGTCAACAGCCAGATCCAGTCGAGCGTCAGCGCCATCAACAGCTACGCCCAGCAGATTGCGAAATTGAACGATTCGATCGGCAACGCACAGCGTTCGACCGGCCAGCCTGCCAACGATCTGCTCGACCAGCGCGACCAGTTGATCCTGGATCTGAACAAGGAGATCAAGGCGACGGTCGTCAAGCAGAGCGATGGATCCTACAACGTGTTCATCGGCAACGGCCAGCCGCTGGTGGTGGGGACGAAGACGTCGACGCTCGTCGGCGTGGCGTCCGCGACCGATCTCTCGAAAACCGTGGTGGCCTATCAATCCAGTAATGGCAACACGATCTCCCTGAGCGAATCGAGCCTGGTGGGCGGGCAGCTGGGCGGCCTGGTCGAATTCCGCAGCAAGACGCTGGAACCGGCACAAAACGCGCTGGGGCGGGTTGCCATCGGGCTGGCCAGCACCATCAACGCCCAGCACAGCCTCGGCCAGGATCTCAATGGCAACATGGGCGGCGCCCTGTTCACGCTGCCCTCGCCGGCAGTGAGTGCCAATACGGGCAATGCCGGCCTGGCCACCGTGACCGCCAGCATCAGCGATGCCGGCGCCCTGACCACCAGCGACTACCGCCTGCAGTACGACGGCAGCAATTACACGCTGACCCGGCTGTCCGACAACACCG
The DNA here is from genome assembly GCA_964452995.1 of uncultured Thiobacillus sp. Taxonomy (GTDB): domain Bacteria; phylum Pseudomonadota; class Gammaproteobacteria; order Burkholderiales; family Thiobacillaceae; genus Thiobacillus. The sequence goes on along the minus strand of CAYVOR010000061.1, from coordinate 8,024 downwards.
CGACGACCTTCGCGCCCGGCGCGCTGCCGCAGACCGTGGATGGCGTTACCCTCAACGTGTCGACCACGCCCGCCGCGGGCGACAGCTTCCTGATCCGTCCGACCGCCAACGGTGCGTCCGGCATCGGTGTGGCCATCAGCGACCCGGCTTTGCTCGCGGCCGCAGCGCCAATCCGTGCCGCAGCGACCAGCGGCAACACCGGCTCGGGCACGATCAGCGCCGGCAGCGTCAATTCGCCGCCTCCGCCCAATGCCAATCTGCAGCAGGCCGTCACCATCACGTTCACGTCGCCCACGACCTACAACGTGACGGGAACGGGAACGGGCAACCCGACGGGTCTGACCTACACACCCGGCGCAACGATCAGCTACAACGGCTGGAGCGCCACGCTCAGCGGCACGCCGGCCGCAGGCGACAGCTTTACCGTGGCCCCGAATACCGGCGGCGTCGGCGACAGCCGCAATGCCTTGTTGCTGGGCGACCTGCAGACCGCCAATACACTGGGCAACGGCACCACGACCTACCAGGGTGCGTATTCGCAGCTGGTCGGCGAGATCGGCAACAAGGCTCGCGAACTCGAGGTGACCAGCAGTGCCGCAGGCAACCTGCTGTCCCAGGCCACGCTGTCGGTGCAGAACCAATCGGGTGTCAACCTCGATGAAGAAGCGGCCAATCTGCTGCGTTATCAACAGGCCTATCAGGCGGCTGGCAAAGTCATGCAGATTGCCAGCCAGCTATTCGATGTTCTGCTCTCGATTGGACGATAAAGATCATGCGCATCAGTACCCAGACCCTGTTTGACAATGGTGCCGCCCGCATCGCCGAGGCGCAGGCCGCCTGGAGCAAAACGCAGCAGCAGGTAGCTTCCGATCGTCGCATCCTCACGCCTTCGGACGATCCGGTCGCGGCGGCGCGGGCACTCGAGCTGACGCAATCGCAATCGATCAACACCCAGTACGGCACCAACCGTGGCTATGCGAAAGACTCACTCGCCATGGTGGACAGCACGCTATCGAGCGTGACGGATCTGCTGCAGGAAGCGAAGGCCGCTGCGATTACGGCCGGCAATCCCATGGTGAGCGATGGCGATCGTGCCGCCATCGCAACGTCATTGCAGAGCAGCCTTGGCTTGCTGATGAACCTGGCGAATACCCGCGACGGGCAGGGAAACTATGTATTCGCGGGCTTTCAGACCGCGACGCCGCCCTTTGTCCAGACCGCCGCCGGTGTGCAGTATCAGGGCGACCAGGGACAGCGTCTGATCCAGGTCGACGCGACACGCCAGATGGCGATCGGCAGCCCGGGCCAGGGCGTGTTCCAGGGCGGCGGACAGGATATGTTCAAGACCCTGAACGATCTCATCACCCAGCTCAATACGCCCGGCACCGCAGGATTGAGCGCCGCGCTGAGCACCGCCAACAGCGATTTTCAGGCGGCGCTGGACAACGTGTCCACGGTGCGCGCATCGGTCGGTACGCGCATGAAGGAGCTCGATGCGCTCGACAATGCCGGCTCCAGCAAGAATCTTCAGTACAGCCAGACCCTGTCTGTTTTGCAGGACCTTGACTACACCAAGGCGCTGACCGACCTGTCGCGTCAGCAGATGACACTGGAGGCCGCGCAGAAATCGTTCATGCAAACCTCCGGTCTGTCACTCTTCAATTACCTGTAAACATGAGCATGCTTTCCCGGGAATCTTCATCCGATTTGATGGAAGCCCAGGTCGTGCGCCTGCTATCGGGCGTGTCCACGCACGGGGACCAGCATCTGGCCGAGGTCGAGCGTGATCTGGTGCAGATGGATGTGTTGCTGAACGAAGCGATCAAGAAGCTGTGCGCCAGTTTCATGGCGATTCATCACGCCATCGACCTGCAGCAGGAAACCCTGAAGAACATGCTGTCCACCGGGAAGCCGGCGCCCGAGCAGGCCGCGCGCCTGGATGCGCTGCGCGAAGAGATCGGCCAGCATGTCGGCGCCGCCGTCACGGGCCTGCAGTTTCAGGACATGACCAGCCAGCTCATCGGCCGGATGGTGCAGCACCTGGCGGGATTGCGCGACGTTTTCGGCGCGCTCGACACGAACGGGACGGCCGATCTGCCGGAAAGCGGCAGCGAGGAAATGGTGGACCGGTTGAACCGCATCAGCGACCGGGTCGGCGCGCACTGCGGCGAACTGGCCGGCGCCGTGCGCAGCACGGTCAACCAGCGCCACATGGAAAGCGGCGACATCGAGCTGTTTTGAGATTACGACATATGCGGGCATGGCTCGCTAACGAAAGCAGCAGGAGCAATGACGATGAAAACAATACTTGCAGTGGATGACTCGGGTTCGCTGCGCCAGATGCTCGCCTTCAGCCTGAAGGCGGCCGGCTATGGCGTGATCGAGGCCATCGACGGTGAAGACGGCCTGAGCAAGGCGAAGCAGCAGACCGTCGATCTGGTGCTGACCGACCAGAACATGCCCGGCATGGATGGCCTGAGCCTGATCAAGGCATTACGTGCCATGAAGAATTACCAGAGCGTGCCGATATTGATGCTGACAACCGAGTCTGGCGACGACATCAAGGCGATGGGCCGGGCGGCCGGCGCCAACGGATGGCTGGTCAAGCCCTTCGACCCCGTGCGCCTGACCGAAGTGGTAAAAAAACTGATCGGTTGAAGATTCGACTACAGGGCATGCAGCAAGACATGACGGAGTTCAAACATGACAATTGACATGAGCCAGTTCTACCAGGTTTTTTTCGACGAGGCAGACGAACTGCTCGCCGAAATGGAGAAACTTCTGCTGGCCCTCGACGTGTCGGCGCCGGACAGCGAGGATCTCAATGCGATCTTCCGCGCCGCGCATTCCATCAAGGGTGGCGCCGCCACCTTCGCATTCACCGATATCACCGAAGTCACCCACATGCTTGAATCGCTGCTTGATCGCATCCGCAAGGGCGAAATGGGCCTGACGCCGGAACACGTGGATGCCTTTCTGGTGGCCAAGGACGTGCTGACCATGCTGATGGATGGCCATCATCATGGGTCGAGCGTCGATCAGCCCGCAGTCGATGACGTGTGCCAGCGACTAAAGGCCTTGTCGCAGGGGATGGCGGCCGATGCCCCGGTTGCCGAGCCGGGCCCGCCTCCCGCTGCCGCAGCGCCTGAACCCGCAGCGACCCCGGCCATGGATGCGGACGGCAATTGCCGCTTCCGCATCGAGTTGCCCGAAGTGCCGCAGAAGGATGTCGATGCACTCGCAACCGAACTTGGCCTGCTCGGAACGATTGAGCAGGAAACCCTGAATGACAAGCGCGCGGTATTCATTCTGACTACCGGCGAGAGCCAGGACAATATCGTCGCCATCTGCTCGTTCGTACTCGATCCGGACGATCTCAGGATCACCTGCGAAGCTGCACCCGCGAAGACATCAGACGATGCAGCGTCCAGCCCGCCCGCCGAAGATCCCGGCTATGGAATCTTCGAGCCGGAGACGGCACCCGCCATGGCATCGCAAGCACCTGCCCCGGCGACGAATGCAGCAGCCCCGGTCGCACCCGCAGCCGAGGCCAGGAACTACGGCCGCCGCGCCACCGACAAGGAAGGCGGAAGCCAGGAGTCGTCCTCGATTCGCGTCGGTGTGGAAAAAGTCGATCAGCTGATCAATCTGGTTGGCGAACTGGTCATTACCCAGGCCATGATCGAGCAGCGCATCGCCGCGCTCGATCCGCTGCATCACGAGCGCCTGCTCAACAGCGCCGGCCAGCTGGCGCGCAACACGCGCGACCTGCAGGAAGCGGTGATGTCGATCCGCATGATGCCGATGGACTACGTGTTCTCGCGTTTCCCCCGCATGGTGCGCGATCTGGCCGCCAAGCTGGGCAAGAAAGTCGAATTCGTCACCCGTGGCGCCGCCACCGAACTCGACAAGGGCCTGATCGAGCGCATCGTCGACCCGCTTACCCATCTGGTTCGCAACAGCGTCGATCACGGCATCGAAATGCCGGAAAAACGTCGTGACAGCAGCAAGAGCGAGACTGGCAAGCTGGTCCTGTCGGCTGCGCACCAGGGTGGCAATATCGTGATCGAGGTGAGTGATGATGGCGGCGGCCTGAATCGCGAACGCATCTTAGATAAGGCCCGGCAGCAAGGCCTGTCCGTATCGGACAGCATGCCGGACAACGATGTCTGGCAGCTCATTTTCGCTCCCGGCTTCTCCACGGCGGACGTGGTGACCGACGTTTCGGGACGCGGCGTCGGCATGGATGTGGTCAAGCGCAACATTGCCGCGATGGGGGGAACTGTCGATATTCGTTCGATACCGGGAACCGGCACCACGATCGCCATCTCCCTGCCGCTGACGCTGGCGATCCTCGACGGCATGTCGGTCAAGGTCGGGGAAGAAATCTACATCCTGCCGCTGGGCTACGTCATCGAATCGCTGCAGCCGGCTGCGGTGGACGTCAAGGAAGTCGCCGGTCAGGGCAAGGTGGTCAAGGTGCGCGACGAGTACCTGCCGCTGATCCCGCTGTACCAGATATTCGCGATCGAACCCCGGTTCGAGGATCCCTCGCAAGGCATCATTGTCATCCTCGAAAGCGACGGCAAGAAAGCGGCCCTGCTGGTCGACAGCCTGGTCGGACAGCAACAGGTCGTGGTCAAAAATCTGGAATCGAATTTCCGCAAGGTGGCCGGCATTTCCGGCGCCACGATCCTGGGTGACGGAGGCGTGTCCCTGATTCTCGATGTGTCCGCCCTGTTGCGGTCGAGCCGCCAGCTCAACGCCGATCCTGTTTTCTTCTAAGGCCAGATTCAAGGACAACAACCATGTCGTATACCACGCAAACACAGACCAGCATGGAGACTGCCGGAGATGGCGCCGGAAACGAGTTTCTGGCTTTCACACTCGGCCGTGAAGAGTACGGCATCGACATTCTGCGGGTACAGGAGATTCGTGGCTACGAGCCGGTGACCCGGATTGCCAATGCGCCCGATTTCATCAAGGGCGTGGTGAATCTGCGCGGCATCATCGTTCCCGTCGTCGACATGCGCATCAAGTTCAACCTGGGCACGCCGACCTATGACCAGTTCACGGTGGTGATCATCCTGAATATCGGCGGGCGGATCGTGGGCATGGTGGTGGACAGCGTGTCCGACGTGACGACACTCACGACAGAGCAGATCAAGCCTGCCCCGGAAATCGGAACGGCCTTCGATACGGACTATCTGATCGGCCTCGGTACGCTCGACGAGCGCATGTTGATTCTGGTGGATATCGACAAGCTGATGTCGAGCGCCGAAATGGGGCTGATCGACAAGCTGGCAGCCTGATGTCAGCCAGTAAACATAACCGTGGATAGTGGAAGTCTTGCAAACATGAAGCTTAAGTCAAAAATCGTTCTTAGCATGGGATTGGTCTTCGCGCTCTTCGGCATAGCGATCAGCGTGGCGCTGACCGGCATGCAAAGTAACAAGAACCGGTTCGATCATTTTCTCGAACAGGATCTCGCACTCGCTCAGGAAGCGACCAACCTGTATGCCAACGGGCTGCAAATGGGTCAGGCGCTGCGCAATATCGTTATGGACCCGTCCAATCAGACGGCTTTCAAAAATCTGGATGCGTCGGCTGCCGAGTTCAAGAAAGCTAGTGAAAATGCCTTGTCCCTGGCGTCGGTCAATCCGGTCGACCTGAAGGTTCTGGAGGAAGTGGTTGCCTTTCGCGCGCAGCAGATTCCGCTCCAGGCCAAGGTCATATCGCTTGCCGGAACCGATCAGGCTGCGGCCATCGCGGTGATCAGCTCGGAAGAGACGCCGGTGTGGCGCAATATCCGGACGCGCCTGATGGATTTCATCAAGCTCAAGCACGATGCAGTTGAAAAAACCAAGGCCGAGATGGCCGCGTTCAGCCAGCGCATGCTGACCATCACACTGGTTCTCGTGGCGATGGCACTGGCCGTGGCAAGTGCCATCGTATTCTGGCTGGTTCGCCACATCATGAAACAACTGGGCGGCGAACCCGTCTATGCCGTCGAAATCGCGCGTGCCATCTCCGGCGGGGATTTTTCCAGATCGGTCACCCTGGAAAAGGGCGATACCTCCAGCCTGCTGTTTGCCGTCAATGCGATGCGTGAAAACCTGACCGGCACGGTAAGCGATATCCGGCATGCAGTCGAGACCATTTCCGTTGCCTCGCGCGAGATCGCGTCTGGCAATGCCGATTTGTCGGCGCGCACCGAATCGCAGGCATCGTCCCTCGAAGAAACGGCCAGTTCGATGGAAGAGCTGACCAGCACCGTCAAGCAGAACGCCGAGAACGCGCGGCAGGCCAACCAGCTGGTCGTCTCCACCGCCGACGTTGCCGCCAAGGGCGGCGAAGTCGTCGGCCAGGTCGTCGACACCATGGCCTCGATCAAGGACAGCTCCAGGAAGATTGCCGACATCATCGGCGTCATCGACGGCATTGCCTTCCAGACCAACATCCTGGCCTTGAACGCTGCGGTCGAAGCCGCGCGTGCCGGCGAACAGGGCCGTGGCTTCGCCGTGGTCGCCTCCGAAGTGAGGAACCTCGCCCAGCGCAGTGCTGGTGCTGCCAAGGAGATCAAGGCGCTGATCGAGGATTCAGTGGACAAGGTCGACGCCGGCGGCAAGCTGGTCGACGAAGCCGGCAAGACCATGGACGAGATCGTCACCTCGGTCAAGCGCGTCACCGACATCATGAGCGAGATCGCCGCGGCGAGCCAGGAGCAGAGCGCCGGCATCGAACAGGTCAACCAGGCCGTCACCCAGATGGACGATGCCACCCAGCAGAATGCCGCATTGGTCGAAGAGGCCGCGGCTGCGGCCGAGAGCCTGCAGGACCAGGCGGGCAAGCTGGCCGAGGCGGTGAGCGTGTTCAGGCTGGAGAGTGGGGCCTACCACAGCGTCCGGGCCGAGCTTCCGCTATTGAAGCATGCAGAAGTGGCGAAGCCGGCTGTCAGCAAACGTGGCAAGGCGGTACTGGCGCCGGTTGCGCGGCCGCAGAAGCTGGCGGTTGCAGGCGGCGGCAGCACCGACGAATGGGAAGAGTTCTGACTGTCTGCACGGTCATCCGGGACTGTCAGGGCAGCGCCAGGGTATCAATTACTTCAGGGTGTTGAACGCTGTATCGATAAGTTATTGACGAAGTGTCAGCCGTACTGACCGGACAGATCCCGGATGCGACTGTCTGGATTGAATGAAAAGGAGTAATTGAAATGCTGACAAATATGAGTATCAAGTCGCGGCTGGTTTTCGTGATTGGATTCCTGTCCGTGCTGCTGGTCGGTATCGGCATCCTGGGGCTGACCAGCCTCAGTTCGACCAATGACGCATTCAAATCCGTCTATGAAAACAGGACGGTCGCCCTGGGGCAATTGGCGCGCATATCCATGCTGGTCAACCAGAACCAGATCACGCTGGCCGGGGTCACCGCGGGCCAGTTGTCGGCCTTCCCCGACGATGTCTCCGTGGTCGACAAGAAAGTCGATGAGGCGAGCAACACGATCAAGGAAATCGACGCGCTGTGGAAAGCGTATATGGGAAGCCATCTGACGTCCGAGGAAAAAAAGCTCGCCGCCGAATTCGATGCCAACCGGATGGCTTACGGCCGTGCGGGCATGATCCCCACCGTGGCGGCTTTGCGCGCCCATGATTTCCAGCAGGCCAGCGAGCTCCTGCAGGGGCCGCTTACCCAAACCTACCCCGCCGTGCAGACAAGCATGGAGGCCTTGAGCCAGCTCCAGCTGGATGTGGCCAAGAGCCAGTTTCAGGCGTCGCAAACGCGTTATGCCGTCGTACGCAATGTGTCCATCGCCGCCATCGTATTTGGCGTGCTGCTGGCGGGCCTGATCGGCTTCTGGCTGATCCGCACGATCTCGCGCTCGCTGCAAGAAGCGCTGCGTCTGGCCGAGAGCGTTGCCGCCGGCGATCTGACGCAGACCATCGACGCGCATTCCAACGATGAAATCGGTCAGCTTCTGCAGGCCCTGAAAAACATGAATGCCAGCCTGGTGACGATCGTTGGCC
>CAYVOR010000060.1:0-14548 GCA_964452995.1 uncultured Thiobacillus sp. | reverse complement strand
AGCTGGGGCAACATGATCAACGGCGCGCGTCTTGAGCTGGCGCGCGAGCCTGTCGTCTGGTGGCAGCTTGGCGCGGCGTTTACTTTCATGTTCGCGTTGGTGCTGGCGGCCAATCTGTTCGCCGACGGCGTGCGTGATGCATTCGACCCACGCCTCGAGGGCCGCCGGTGAAACCGCTGTTGCGCGTGGAAAACCTGGTTACCGGAATCGGCGCTGCACGGGTGGTCGATGGCGTGTCGTTCGATGTTCTGGCGGGCCAAACCTATGCCTTGCTGGGCGAGTCGGGATGCGGCAAATCGATGACGGCGTTATCCCTCATGAGGTTATTGCCCGATGGCGGCCGCATCGTGTCGGGTCGCGTGCAACTGGGTGAAACCGATGTGCTGGCCCTGCCCGAGCGCGACATGCGGCGCGTGCGCGGCGGGCGGATGGCGATGATCTTTCAGGAACCGATGCTGGCGCTCAATCCCGTCATCAAGGTCGGCGACCAGATCGGCGAGGCCTTGTTGCTGCATCAGGGGCTCACCGGGCAGGCGGCGCACGACGCGGCACGCGCGCTGCTCGATGCCGTTAGCGTACCGGATGCGGCGCGGCGGCTCGATACCTATCCGTTCGAACTCTCGGGCGGCCTGCGCCAGCGGATGATGATCGCCATGGCGCTGGCGGGCGAACCCGAGCTGCTGATCGCCGACGAGCCAACGACGGCGCTCGACGTGACCATCCAGGCGCAGGTGCTCGACGTGTTGCGCCGACTGCGTACTGAACGCCGGATGGGCATGCTGCTGATCACGCACGACCTCGGCGTGGTGGCCGAAAACGCCGATCGCGTGGGCGTGATGTATGCCGGCGAATTGCTGGAGGAGGGCGCGCGCGACGCTTTCTTCGCGACGCCGCAACATCCCTACAGCCGCATGCTGTTCGAGGCCTTGCCGCGAAGCGGCGATGCCGGGCGCCTGGCCACGATCCCCGGCCAGGTGCCCCGGCTCGATACCCCGTTGCACGGATGCCGTTTTGCGCCGCGCTGCCCGTTTGTTATCGCGCGTTGTCGCGTGGAGTCGCCCGGCTGGCAGGATATGGACGGGCAGCGGGTGCGTTGCCATCTGGCGGGCAGCTTGCCGGCGAGCGACGTGCGCGAGCGTGTCGCCCAGCCCGTGACGACCCATGCCCCACAACCGCTTCTGCGGGTGGACGGACTGCAAGTGCATTTCCCGATCCGGCGCGGTTTCATTCAGCGTACGGTGGGCCATGTGCGTGCCGTGGACGGGGTGGACCTGACTATTGAAGCGGGTCGCACGCTGGCGCTGGTTGGCGAGTCGGGCTGCGGCAAGACGACAGTGGGGAAGGCCTTGCTGCGGCTGATCGAACCGACGGCGGGGACGATCATGCTGGGTGGCGAGACGGTGACGGCGAAGCGTATGCCCGCCTTGCGGCGGCAGGTGCAGATGGTATTCCAGGATCCGTTCAGTTCACTCAATCCGCGCATGCGGGTGGTGGACATCCTGCTCGAAGGCATGGCGGCCCTGGGCGTGGGCGCACATGGCGAACGGCACGGCGCCATGGTCCGGCTGCTGAATCAGGTGGGGCTGCCGGACGACGCGGGCGACCGTTATCCGCATGCTTTCTCGGGTGGACAGCGGCAGCGCATCGCGATCGCGCGGGCGCTGGCGGTGTCGCCCCGGCTGGTGATCTGCGACGAGCCGACCAGTGCGCTCGACGTGTCGGTACAGGCGCAGATACTGAATCTGCTGCAAGATCTGCAGACCGATCTTGGTCTGGCCTATCTTTTCATCACGCACAATCTCGCCGTGGTGGAGTATCTGGCGCACGATGTGGCGGTGATGTACCTTGGGCGCATCGTCGAGCAAGGCGCGGCCGGTCAGGTGTTGCGCGCACCGCGCCATCCCTACACGCAGGCGCTGGTTAGTGCGGTGCCACGCATCGAGCCGCACACCGGGCAGGGCATCATCCGCCTGGCGGGCGACCAGCCTTCGCCGATCAATCCGCCGGCCGGTTGCCATTTTCATCCACGCTGTTCACATGCCGCTGCGGTATGCCGGCAAACCTATCCGGAACGGACCGATCTGGGTGGAGGGCACTGGGTGCGCTGCCACTGGGTGGCGGGGAAGACCTAGATTTCTGAAACGGAGTATCAATTGAACCGCGGCAAACACAATCGAAATTTCTGGCTGGGCAACGCCATCCTGGCCGTGGCCATGCTCACCCTGATATTCATGGGGCCGCTTTCCAATGCGCTGGGCATCTGGGCCACCGTGATATGGATGGTGCTGGCTGCGGTCGGGGTGACGGTGCTGATGTCGGGCAAGTCCGACGAACCGCCTGAACCGGATTGAATCGACGGTTTCTCAGGGCGCCCTGACGACGATCGTATGACCCGCGTGGAGCGTGCTGCGCTTCATGAAAGCGGGATTCCATCGCCTGATATCCGCCAGACCGATGTCGAAACGCCGGGCGATGGCACTCAGCGTATCGCCCGGCTGGACGATATAACGGGTCGGTATGGCCGGTTTCGCGATGCGGGCGGGGGAGTAGGCAACGGGCTGGATGGTTGTAGCTATCTGGTCCGGCTGCGCGGACGGCAGACGCAAGGTCTGGCCAACCGTAAGAACGTCAGCCAGACCGGGATTGGCATCACCGAGATCGGCGAGGGTCAGCCCGTAGCGGCGGGCGATGCTGTACAGAGTGTCGCCGCGCTGTACCACGAGTCGGCCAGAAGGGAGTGCGGCGGGCGCGGGACGATCGTCACGCGCGGCAGTCGTGCCCTGTTTCCTGACCGGCACCAGAATGACCTGATTGCGCATCAGCTTGCCGCGTTTCAGGTGGAGCTGATTGTGTTCTTCGAGGTTGGCGAGACTGGTGCCGAAGCGTCTGGCTATCGTCTCGATAGGTTCGCCTTTCTGCGCGGGGTAGGGCTGCCAGGAATCCCAGCTTCCGGTTTCCAGATTGTGCTCAAACGTGTCGGATTGGGCGACCGGAACCAGCAGCTTGACCGGTCCGTCCGAGCGGATGAGCTTGCGCGGGAAGGCCGCATTCAGTGCGATGAATTCGTCGCGGCTCATGCCCGCCAGTCGTGCAGCGGAGCGGATGTCCATGCTGGCGGACGCAACGGTGACCTGCTTGAAATAGGGCTGGTTGGGGAGCGTGTCGATGGCGATTCCGTAGTGCTCGGGATGGCTGACCAGATTTCTGATGGCGAGAAGCTTGGGAACGTAATTCCGGGTCTCGCCGGGCAACGGCAGGCTGGCGTAATTGGTCGGCAGGCCTTGCTGGAGATTTTTCGCGATGGCGCGGGCAACGCAGCCTTCGCCGCAGTTGTAGGCGGCCAGCGCCAGTTCCCAGTCGCCGAAATCGAGATAAAGCTTGCCCAGATAATCGAGCGCGGCTCGGGTAGCGGCGGTGAAATCGCGGCGACCGTCGTACCAGCGATCCTGCCTGAGTCCATAGTGCCGGCCAGTGGAGGGGATGAACTGCCAAATGCCGGACGCCGCGGAAGGCGATTCGGCGGTGGGGTTGAATGCACTTTCGACCATCGGCAGCAGGGCGATTTCCATCGGCATCGCGCGGCGATCGACTTCCTGGACGATATGAAACAGATAGCGGCGAGACCGGTCGAGCATGCGGCGCATGTAATCCGGCCGTGCTGCGTACCAGGCTTCGTGCCGCGCAACGAGTGGATTCTGCGTCGCGTCATCGCCGATCTTGAAGCCGCTGCGGATGCGCTGCCAGACGTCGTCCTGACTGGCGGCGTCGGCAGCTTCGGCGCGATCCGGCGCATCGCCGACGTCGTCACGCCATTCCAGCGTCTGGATGCCGGTATCCGGTTCTGCCGCATGCACCGGCGGGAAGGATAGCGCCGCAAGGACGGCCAGGCTGAGCAGCCTGAATTTGATTTCGGCCAATTTGATTCCGGGCAAAGACGGTCTCCCGTACTCAATAACCCCGCCATCCTAAGGGGCAGGAGGGGCCCGGTCAACCGTCCCATGCATCCTTGGCTGCCCGGATCGCGCCGAGCACCTCGGCCGGCGTGGGGTGGGGACGATTCAGATAGCGACGGGCAAAGGCCGTCATGTCGGGATCGTGGAAGCGCAGGAAGGGATTGGTGCGTTTCTCGAGCTGCAGGGTTGAAGGCAATGTGGGGGCATGGCGGGCGCGCAGGGCGCGGTCCGCCCGTTCGCGCTCGAGCAGCGCCGGGTTGACGCCGTCGATGGTCTTGGCGAAGTCTATATTGCTCAGGGTATATTCGTGCGCGCAGCAGACCCGGGTAGTATCGGGCAGCGCTAAAATAGCGTCGAGACTGGCTGCCATCATCGCGGGACTCCCTTCGAACAGCTTTCCGCAGCCGCATCCAAACACGGTGTCGCCGCAGAACAGGCTGCCGTGACCCACATAGCTGATGTGGTCGAGGGTGTGACCCGGGGTGGCCAGCACCTCGAAATGCAGATCCGGTTCGGCGAACGTCACCGAATCGCCGTCGCGCAGGGTGTGGGTGACCGCCGGGATGCGCGGATTGTCCGGTGCATGGACGGCGCAGCGATAGCGTTCGCGCAGCACGGTGTTGCCGCCGGTGTGATCGCGATGATGGTGCGTGATCAGGATGGCGGTCAGGGTGAGGCGATGCGCCTCGAGATACGCGATCAGGGGCACGGGATCGCCCGGATCCACCGCGATGGCATGCTGGCCATCGTGCCAGACCCAGATGTAATTGTCGTTGAACGCGGGCAGGGGAATGAGAGTCAACATGAATGTAAATGGGGCCGGCGGACAGGAGAGACCACCATGTTATCCAAGCTGAATGCAGAATGGTTTGAAACGCCGCTCGGACAGCATCTGCTGTTCCTGGAGCAACGCTATTTCGATCAGGCGGTATCGGATGTATTCGGCTTCAATGCGGTACAGTTAGGCCTGCCGCAGATCGATTTCCTGCGCAACAGCCGGATCCCGCTACGCGTGACCTGCGCGGTCGAATCCCCCAGCCTGGTGCAGGCTGATCCCATGTTCCTGCCGTTCGAGTGCCAGTCGCTCGACCTGATTTTGCTGCCGCACGTGCTGGAATTCAGTGACAATCCGCACCAGGTGCTGCGCGAAGCCGAGCGCGTGCTGCGCCCGGAGGGCCGGCTGGTGCTGGCCGGATTCAATCCGCGCAGCCTGTGGGGTCTGACGCGCAAACTGCAGGGCGGTGAACGCGGCTATCCGTGGAATGGCAGCTTCCTGAATATTTCTCGGGTGAAGGACTGGATGGCGCTGCTGGGGCTCGAGGTGGCGGCGGGCAGCATGTGCTGTTACCGTCCGCCGGTCAACCGCGACAGCTGGCTGCGCCGTATGCGATTCATGGAACCGGCCGGCGACCGCTGGTGGGCGATGGGCGGCGGCGTCTATTTCCTGCAGGCGGTCAAGCGCGTCCAGGGCATGAACATCATCCTGCCGCAGTGGACCACACCGGTGGCGCAGCGCTTGTTGTCGCCGGCGGCCAAGGTGATCAATCTCAAACAGTATCGGGTCCGTCGTGAACGCTGACGTGATTTATATCTACAGCGATGGCGCCTGCAAGGGGAATCCCGGTGCGGGCGGCTGGGGGGCGCTGCTGGTGGCGAACGGCCATCGCAAGGAGATCAGCGGCGGCGAGGCCGACACCACCAACAACCGCATGGAAATGACCGCGGTGATCCGTGCGCTCGAATCGCTGAAGCGCCCATCCACGGTCGAAGTCCACACGGATTCGCAATACGTGCAAAAGGGTGTCAGCGAGTGGATGCCCAACTGGAAACGACGCAACTGGCGCACCGCCGACGGCAAGCCGGTGAAGAATCAGGATCTGTGGCTGCAGCTGGATGCATTGAGCCAGCTGCATCGCATCGAATGGAAATGGGTGCGCGGCCATGTGGGCCATCCCGAAAACGAACGCGCTGACGCACTGGCCAATCTGGGCGTGCTGCAGGGACAACAACGCTAACGACCGAAAGCATGCGGCAAATCATTCTCGATACCGAAACCACCGGCCTCGACCCCAACCAGGGTCATCGCATCATCGAAGTGGCAGCCGTGGAGATGGTCAATCGCCGATTGACCGGCAACCATCTGCACCGCTATGTGAACCCCGATCGCGACATCGATGCCGGCGCCATGCAGGTACACGGCATCACCCCGGAGTTCCTGCAGGACAAGCCGCGCTTTGCCGACATCGCGCAGGAGTTCGTCGATTTCGTCCAGGGTGCCGAACTCATTATCCACAACGCGCCTTTCGACGTTGGCTTCCTCAACATGGAACTGCGTCTGCTGGCGATGCCGCAGCTGGCCACCTGGTGCGACAGCGTGACCGACACGCTGGTGATGGCCAAGGCCCTGCGCCCGGGTCAGCGCAACAACCTGGATGCGTTGTGCAAACACTATGGTGTCGACAATACCGCACGCACGCTGCACGGCGCCCTGCTTGACTGCGAACTGCTGGCGGCGGTGTATCTGGCGTTGACACGCGGCCAGGAAAGTCTGTCGATCGGGCTGGAGATGCGTAGCGAACAAGCCACTCAGGCCGCCGCTCGGGCGCGGCCCAAGCCCGTTCTTTTGCAGGCGACCAGCGAAGAACAGGCGGCGCATGCATGCCTGCTCGAGGCCATTGCCGCGGAAAGCAAAGAGACATGCCTGTGGGCCATAGGGCAGGAGCCGGTTTGACGCGTTTCGGGCGGGCGACCGGATGGCGTGCGCTCCAGCGTATCGTTCGACTGGGAAGTGTGTGCGTCTGCCTCGCCATCGTGCCGGCACAGGCTATGGCTGCGCGGGTGGCGGTGGTGCTGAGTAATGACGCAACGCCTTACCAGGAGGTATATCAGGTCATCCGTGCCTATCTGGACGACACCCCCCAGGAAGCTGTCCGACTGTATGCCGATGACCTGACACCGGCTGCGCTGAATGATGCGCGCCTCGTCGTGGCAGTCGGCGTGGAGGCGGCGGACACCTTGACCGCGCTGCCCGAACAGCCGCCCGTGCTGGCGATACTGGTGCCGCGCGCATGGTATCTCAAGGCAGGACATGCGCGCCCGGCAACGGCTAGTCGCCGCAAGCTGTCGACCATTTATCTCGATCAACCCTTCGAACGCCAGGCGCGCCTGATCCGGCTGGCCTTGCCGGACGTGCGCCGCGTGGGCGTGCTGTTGAGCGTCGAACAGAGCAGCGTGGTGAACGAGCTGGACGATGCGTTGCGGGCGCAGGGGCTCAGTCTGGTCCATGCCACGCTGACGCCGAACGAACGTCTGATCACCCCGCTGGAAACGGTCTTGTCGGAAGCCGATCTGCTGCTGGCGTTGCCGGATCCGCTGGTATTCAATCGCAACACGGCACAAAGCCTGTTTCTGACATCCTATCGCTACCGCGATCCGGTACTGGGCTATTCGCGTTCGCTGACGCGGGCGGGTGCGCTCCTGTCGCTGCATTCCAGCCCGGCGCAAATCGGTCGTCAGGCTGCTGAATGGATCGATAGGGCTATTCAGGGGGCGGCGGTGCTGTTGCCGCCACCCGCCTATCCCAGTTACTTCAGCATTTCGGTCAATGATCAGGTGGCGCGCTCGCTCGGATTCGCCCTGCCTTCCGCAACCGAGTTGGAAACGCGTCTGCGAGGGAGAGATTGATGGCACGATCACTGGGAATACGGGGGCGTGTCATCGGCCTGGCCATCGTGCCGGTAGCGATCATTGGCATTCTGCTGATGTTCCAGCTCATCACGGGCAAAATCGACGATCTCGACCAGTCCCTGCGTACCCGCGGTCTGGCCATTGCGCGCCAGCTGGCGCCAGCGGCCGAGTATGGTGTTGTCTCGGGCAATACGGAGGTGTTGCAGAATCTGCTTGAGAAAGCGGCAATCGAGCCGGACGTGCGTGGCGTGGCGGTATTTTCCGCAGACGGCCAGCGGCTGGCCCGGTTCGGCCTGGATGCGTGGACCAATCCGCTGGACAAGCAGATGCCGACAGACCGTATCTACCAGCTCGAATACAAGGACCGGCTGGTCTACTATGCGCCGATCACGCGCACCGAGGTGGCAGTCGACGACTTCAATCCAGGAACCGGCAAGACGGCTGCGAAGTCAGGCTCCCAGACCCGACTATTGGGGTGGGTTGGGCTGGATGTGTCGCGCAGTGCCACCATCAAGAGCCAGCGGGAGTCCATCTTGCGCAGCCTGGCCATTCTGCTCGTCGGGCTGGGCGTCAGCCTGTATCTTGCCTGGCGCATCGGACGTCAGATTACCCGGCCGATCTTGTCCTTGACCCATGCGGTCAGCCGCATCGGCGAAGGCCATCTGGACGAGCGGGTGGAGATGAACGGACAGGTCGAACTGGGAATGTTGCAGCGCGGCGTCAATCATATGGCCGCCTACCTGCAGACGATGCAGGACCAGATGCAGGAGAAGATCGATCGGGCCACGGCGCGTCTGATTTATCAGGCCAGCCACGATGCGCTGACGGGACTGATCAACCGCCGCGAATTCGAGCAACGCCTCGAGCGCACGCTGCTGTCGGCCCTGCAGCAAGACCGTGAGCATGCGCTGTGCTATATGGATCTCGATCAGTTCAAGGTGATCAACGATTCCTGCGGCCATGCCGCGGGCGATGAGCTGCTGCGCCAGCTGGCGCTGCTGCTGAAGGGCAATCTGCGTGAACGCGATACGCTGGCCCGCCTGGGGGGCGACGAGTTTGCGCTGCTGCTGGAAAACTGCGGCATTTCGGATGCGCTGGAGGTGGCTGACACGTTCCGCGCCGAGGTGCAGCGTTTCCGCTTCAAATGGGGAGACCGCATTTTCTCGGTCGGCATGAGCGTGGGGATGGTGGCGATCAATCCCGGCAGCGGTACCGCGGCGAGCCTGATGTCGGCGGCGGATGCGGCGTGTTATGTGGCCAAGGATCGCGGACGCAACCGGATTCACCTGTACGAGAGCCGCGACTCCGATCTGGTGCGCCACCGCGGGGAAATGCAGTGGGTGACGCGTGTCCAGCGTGCGCTGGAGGAGGATCGCCTGCGTTTGTCGTGGCAGGAAATCCGCCGCACCGACGCCGCCGTGGAATCGGTTCGCCATGTCGAGTTGCTGTTGCGGATGATCGACGAAGACGGCAGGGAAATCCTGCCGATGGCGTTCATTCCGGCAGCCGAGCGTTATTCCATCATGCCGTCCATCGATAGCTGGGTGATCGAGGAGACGCTGCGTTTGTGCCAGCGTTATCTGGCGAGCGTGCGCGAGCGGAATTGCCTGTTCGCGGTCAACCTGTCCGGCGCGTCGCTGAAGGATCCGGCATTCCGTCGCATGTTGCTGGCGAGTCTTGACGAGAACCCTGCCTTCGGACCGCATCTGTGCTTCGAGATTACCGAAACGGCTGCCATCGGAAATCTGACCATTGTCAACGAATTCATCGAAGCCATGCGCGCATTTGGTTGCAGCTTTGCGCTGGACGATTTCGGCAGCGGCCTGTCGTCCTTCACTTACCTGAAAAACCTTAAAGTGGACTATCTCAAGATCGATGGGGCATTCGTGCGGGACATCGCCAGCAATGCCATCGATCGCTCCATGGTCGAGGCGATCCACCGCATCGGCCACCAGATGGGGCTGAAAACGGTAGCGGAATATGTCGAATCAGACCAGATTCTGGCGTTATTGCGGCAGATGGGCGTCGATTATGTGCAAGGCAGCGGGATTCACCAGCCCGAGCCCCTGGAAAATCTGTGTGGCCGAGCCTGATGGCTTAAGCGCCGATCGGATCAGTCGCCGATCCCGAAGCCCGCATCGACGATGGCCTGCACCATCGCAGCGCGTTCAACCCGGGCGGGGTCGTATGTCACCCGCGCCTGACCCGGCGTCAGGGTGACCTCCACCTGTTGCACGCCGGGCAGGGCTGTCAAAACCCTGGTGACGCTGCTGACGCAGCCACCACAGGTCATGCCGGTCACGGATAAAACGATTTCATTCATGCTGTCCCCCGAAAGAAGTTTCAGGGCACGATTTTATTCCAGCTGAAAAACAAAAGCCCGCGGGTTACGTCCGCGGGCTTGCGATCCGGGTGGCAATCACTTCTTGCGCGGACGTTTGCGCAGGGTTTCCTTGGTATGGTCGATCAGGCGGTCGGCCACCACCTCGGCGTCGACTGCAAACGTTCCGTTGGCCAGTGCGGCCTTGACCGATTCAACCTTGCCCGCATCGGCGACATCGACCGATGCCAGCTGGGATTCGAGCGAACGGATGCGGGTGCTGGACTCGGTCAAGGTCAGCGAATCGCCACCACCTGCGGTGGGGGCAGCGGTTTTGCCGGCTCCTTTGCCCTTGGCGGAAGAGACTTTGCCGGCGGCGGGCGGGGTGATGCGCTTGTCGATTTTCACGAGCTGGGTTCCTGTGGGCCTGTTTTCCGGAATGGATACAACTTGCCTTTGTATACGGCATGGTTCCGGAAAACCTTAAACTGAGTTCACCCTAGCACATGCGAGGCCAGACCGTCCGCCAGCTTGGGTTCGAACCAGGTGGATTTGGGCGGCATCACTTCATTGGCATCGGCCACCGCCATCAGGTCTTCCATGCGGGTGGGGTGGAGTGCGAGTGCCAGCGCCATCTCGCCGCTGTTGACCCGCTTTTCGAGTTCGGCCAGGCCGCGAATGCCGCCGACGAAGTCGATGCGCTTGTCGCGCCGGGGGTCGGTGATGCCGAGCAGGGGTGCGATCAGATTGTTCTGCAGCAGGCTGACGTCGAGACGCCCCACCGGGTCGACGGGGATGAGGTCGGGGCGGATCGTCAGGCGGTACCAACGGCCGGCCAGATAGAGGCCGAAGCTGCCCGGCTGCTCCGGCTTGACCGCGCTGGCGGCGGGTTCGACGCTGAAGGCGGCGCCAGCGCGCTCGAGGAAGGCTTCCACGGTGAGGCCATTGAGGTCGGCGATAACCCGGTTGTAATCCAGGATACGCATCTCGTGCGCGGGAAAGACCACCGACAGGAAAAAATTGTAGGGCTCGGCACCGGTGTGCCCCGGATTGGCGGCCCGCCGCGTGGCGGCGATGCGCGATGCCGAGGCGGAACGGTGGTGGCCGTCGGCGATATAGAGCGCGGGCATGGCGTTGAATGCAGCCGTGATGCGCGCCAGAATCGCGGGCTCCCGGATGATCCAGAGGGTGTGCCGCACGCCGTCGAGTTCGGCGTCGGAATCGGGCGTGCCGCTGGACGCAGCCGCCAGCATGGCGTCGACCTCGGGTGCGGTGGGATAGGCCAGCAGCACCGGACCGGTCTGGGCGTCGAGCGCGTCGATCTGCCGCACGCGGTCGTCCTCCTTGTCGGGCCGGGTGAATTCGTGCTTGCGAATGCGGTTGGTGTCGTAGTCCGCCACCGAGGCGGCGGCCACGATACCGGTCTGGCTGTGGCTGCCCATCACGATCCGATAGGCGTAGTAGCAGGGCGCCGGGTCGCGCACCAGCACGCCGGCTTTGATCATGGCCTGCAGATTCTCGGCGCCCTTGGCGTAAACCTCGGGAGCGTAGGGATTGGTCTCCGCCGGCAGGTCGATTTCCGGCTTGGAAATATGCAGAAAGCTCCACGGACGGCCGCTGGCGCGTTGCCGCGCTTCGTCGGTGGACAGCACGTCGTAGGGCGGCGCGACGACATCGTTGGCGCGTCCCGATGCGGGGCGGAGGGCGGCAAAAGGCTGGATCAGGTTCATGGGTGCTCAGGGTTCGGTTGGAATGGGGTCGCCGAGCGCGGCAAGGAATGCGGTGACTGCACCGATCCGCCGGCTGATGTCAGGCAGGGGCGTGGCCAGTTTCAGCCGGTCGGGACCGGCGAGCCGGTAGCCGGCCTTGCCCTGGATCAATTGGATGATTTTACCCGGATCCACCGGCGGGTTGGGGACGAATTGCACGCTCATGCCTTCGCTGGACACATCCAGCCGGGTAATGCCATAGGGGCGGGTTGACATGCGCAGACGGTGCACCGCCAGCAGGGCGCGTGTCGTATCGGGCAGTTCGCCAAAGCGATCGATCAGTTCCTCCTGCATCACCGTCAGATCGTCAGGGGTCTGACAACTCGCCAGTCGCTTGTACAGCACCAGCCGTTCGTGAATGTCGGGACAGTAATCTGCTGGCAGCAGCGCGGGCAGGTGCAGGTTGATTTCCGACACCACGCCGAGCGGCTGGCTCATGTCGGGCTCTTTGCCGGCTCTGAGGCTTGCCACCGCACCGGCCAGCATGTCGTTGTAGAGCGAGAAGCCGACTTCGAGGATCTCGCCGCTCTGCTTGTCGCCCAGCACTTCGCCGGCGCCACGGATTTCCAGATCCTGCATGGCGAGATGAAAACCGGAGCCCAGTTCTTCCATCAGTTGAATGGCTTCCAGGCGTTTTTTTGCCTGCGGCGTCAGGGTGCGGTCCTCGTCCACCAGCAGGTAGGCGAACGCCTGGTGGTGCGAGCGTCCGACCCGGCCTCTGAGTTGATGTAATTGGGCCAGCCCGAACTTGTCGGCGCGGTTGATGAGGATGGTATTGGCGGTCGGAATGTCGATGCCGGTCTCGATGATGGTGGTGCACAGCAAAATGTCGTAGCGCTGCTGATAGAAGTCGCGGATGACCTGTTCCAGATCGCGCTCGGCCATTTGTCCGTGACCGACGCGGATACGTGCTTCCGGCAGCAGTTTTTCCAGCCGCTCGCGCATGGCCTCGATGGTGTTGACTTCGTTGTGGAGAAAGTACACCTGGCCGCCACGCTTCAGTTCGCGCAATACCGCTTCGCGGACCAGTCCATTGGAAAACATGTGCACGAAGGTCTTGATCGCCAGCCGCTTCTCCGGCGCGGTGGCAATGACCGAGAAATCACGGATGCCTTCGAGCGACATCGCCAGGGTGCGGGGAATCGGCGTGGCGGTCAGGGTCAGCACGTCGACCTCGGCGCGCAAGGCTTTCAACTGCTCTTTCTGGCGTACGCCAAAGCGGTGTTCCTCGTCGAGGATGACCAGGCCCAGCCGCGCGAATTTCACATCCTTCTGGATCAGCCGGTGGGTGCCAATGACGATGTCGAGCTTGCCGTCGGCAAGGGCCTGCAACGCTTCGGCCTGCTCCCTGGGGCTGCGGAAGCGTGACAGTTCGGCGAGTTTTACCGGCCAGGCAGAAAAACGGTCGGAGAAATTGTTGAAATGCTGCTCGGCCAGCAGCGTGGTCGGGACCAGCACCGCTACCTGGTAACCGCCCATCACCGCCATGAAGGCGGCGCGCAGCGCGACCTCGGTCTTGCCGAAGCCGACGTCGCCGCACACCAGCCGGTCCATCGGCTTGCCGGTTTGCATGTCGGCCATCACCGCCGCGATCGCTGCGGCCTGGTCGGGCGTTTCCTCGTAGCCGAAGCCCTCGGCGAAGGCTTCGTAGTCATGCGGCGAGAATTTGAACGCGTAGCCCTCGCGCGCCGCGCGCAAAGCGTACAGGTTCAGCAGTTCGGCGGCGGTGTCGCGGGCGGCCTGCATCGCGCGGCGACGCGCTTTTTCCCACTGGTCGGTGCCAAGCTTGTGCAGCGGTGCCGCACCTTCGCCGGCGCCGCTGTAGCGCGAGATCAGGTGCAGGTTGGCGACCGGCACGTAGAGCTTGTCGCCCCTGGCATATTCCAGCTGCAGGAATTCGGTGTCGCCGTCCCCGAGGTCCATGTTGATGAGACCGAGATACTGGCCAACACCGTATTGCGCGTGCACCACCGGATCGCCGGGCTTGAGTTCCGACAGGTCGCGCAGCAGATTGTCGATCTGCGTCGCACGGGCTTCGCGCGCACGCCGGGTCTTGGGCGGAATCGCGTAGAGCTCGGTCTCGGTGATGACGGCGAGCGCGCCGTCTGCAGTGACGAAGCCCTCGGCCAGCGGGCCGTGGGTTAATAAAACACGGCTCAGCAGAATACGTCCGGGTTTCGACTGGCAGTCGGCCCAGCCTTCGCACAACGCAGCAGCCAGTCCATGCCCGGCGAAATATTCGTACAGGGTTTCGCGGCGTCCGGCCGAGGGCGCGACGATCAGGATGGTGCCCTTGAATGCATCGATGAATCCTTGCAGCTTGGCGACCGGCTGGGCTTCGCGGCGGTCGACCGAAATGGGCGGCAGCGGGCGGGCCAGTCCGTCGCCGGTCTGTTCCACGTCGAGCCGCGCGTAGCCCCTGGCCAGGCTGAAGAACGCGTCGGTCGGCAGAAACAGGTCGGCAGGCGGCAGCAGCGGACGATCCTTGTCACCCGACAACAGGCGATAGCGGCTTTGCGCGTCGGTCCAGAATGCCTGCCCGGCGGGATCGAGTGCGCCGTGGCTGACCAGGCGGGTGCCCTTGGGCAGATAGTCGAACAGCGTCGCCGTCGCGTCGAAAAACAGCGGCAGGTAGTACTCGATTCCGGCCGGTGCCAGACCGTTGCTGACGTCCTTGTAGAGCTTGGACCTGGACGGATCGCCTTCGAACCGCTCGCGGAAGTTCTGCCGGAAGCGGGTGATTCCCGTCTCGTCGAGCGGGAATTCGCGCGCGGGCAGCAGACGCACTTCGCTGACCGGATAGATGCTGCGCTGGGTGT
>CAYVOR010000059.1:2217-14615 GCA_964452995.1 uncultured Thiobacillus sp. | reverse complement strand
AGACGACGCGGTTGATGCCGCGCACTTCGTTGATGATGCGGTTGGAGACCTTGCCCAGCAGCGTGTAGGGCAACTCGGCCCAGTGGGCGGTCATGAAGTCGCTGGTGACGACGGCGCGTAGCGCCACAACGTAATCATACGTGCGGCCATCGCCCATGACGCCGACGGACTTGACCGGCAGGAACACGGTAAAAGCCTGGCTGGTTTTCTCGTACCATCCGCTCGCCCGAAGCTCCTCGATGAAGATAGCGTCCGCCCGGCGCAGCAGGTCGGCGTATTCGCGCTTGACTTCGCCAAGGATGCGCACGCCAAGACCCGGGCCGGGAAAAGGATGGCGATAGACCATGTCGTGCGGCAGTCCGAGGGCAATGCCGAGTTCGCGCACTTCGTCCTTGAACAGTTCGCGCAGCGGCTCCAGCAGCTTCAGGTGCAGCGTATCGGGCAGCCCGCCGACGTTGTGGTGGCTCTTGATGGTGTGCGCCTTCTTGGTCTTGGCGCTGGCCGACTCGATCACGTCGGGGTAAATGGTGCCCTGCGCCAGCCACTTGGCGTTCGGCAGTTTCCCGGCCTGTTCCTGGAACACGTGGACGAATTCGCGGCCGATGATCTTGCGTTTCTGCTCGGGGTCGGTCACGCCGGCGAGTTCGTTCATGAAACGGTCGCGCGCATCGACATGGATGACCTTGACGCCGAGGTTGTCGGCAAAAGTCTGCATCACCTGCTCGGCTTCGTTCAAGCGCAGCAGGCCGTTGTCGACGAACACGCAGGTCAGTTGCGCGCCGATGGCGCGATGCAGCAGCGCCGCGACCACCGAGGAATCGACCCCGCCCGACAAACCGAGGATGACTTCGTCGCTGCCGACTTCGGAGCGCACCTTGCCGATGGCTTCATCGACGTAATCGGGCATGTTCCAGTCACCCGCGCAGCCACACAGATCGCGCACGAAGCGGTTGAGGATCGCCTTGCCCTGCAGCGTGTGAGTGACTTCGGGATGGAACTGCACGCCGTAGAACTTGCGCGCCTCGTCGGCCATGCCGGCGATCGGGGTGGCGGCGTTGCTCGCCATCACCTTGAAGCCGGGCGGCAATTCGGTGACCTTGTCGCCGTGGCTCATCCACACGTCGAGCAGGCCGTGACCTTCATCGTTGACGCGATCCTGGATATCGCGCAGTAACGCCGTGTGGCCACGCGCCCGGATCTCGGCGTAGCCGAACTCGCGCTTGGCGGCGTTTTCCACCTTGCCTCCGAGCTGCGCGGCCATGGTCTGCATGCCATAGCAAATCCCGAGTACGGGCACGCCCAGTTCAAATACGATTTGCGGCGCCCGCGGCGTTTCTTCCTCGTATACCGAACTCGGGCCGCCGGAGAGAATGATGCCGGCGGGGGCATAATCGCGGATGAACGCTTCGGCCACGTCATGGGAATGCAGTTCGCAATACACGCCGGCTTCGCGCACGCGGCGTGCGATCAGCTGGGTGTACTGGGAGCCGAAATCGAGGATGAGGATTTTCTGGTGCATGGCTGGCCGGGCTCGCCCGGTGAAGATTAATCGATGAGTCGGTATTCGACCGAAGACACCACACGCACCTTCTTGATGTAGGGCGTGCTGGCATCGCGGTCTTCGATGGAGAACTGCCCCTGATTGGCATGCCGGATCTTGCCCAGCCGGCTATCCGAATCCTTGGCGAATTTCTCGGCCGCGATGCGCGCGTTCTTGGTCGCTTCCTCGATCATGGCCGGTTTCAGCGCATTGAGACCGGTGAACAGGAACTGCGTGCGGTTTTCATAGTTGTCGGACGATAAAGCAATGCCCTGCTTGCCGAGCTCGCCCAGGTGCGCCATCGCCTCACGCACGAGGTCGATCTGACGCGTATAAACGGTGAGCGTCGACTTGCCGCTATAGCGCAGACGTTCCGCCAGTTGGGCGTTGCCGTAATCCTGGGCCTGGCGATCGGTGATCGACGGCGCCGAAACCGAAATTTCATCAGGCTTGAAACCGCTGGCCTGAAGAAAGGCGGCAATTTTCGCGTTCTTTTCCTGCAGGGTCTGATACAGCCTGGGTAAATCGTTGTCCGCTTCGCTGAACGCGACTGGCCAGATGGCGGTATCGGCCGGGACTTCGCGTTCGGCAAGCCCCTTGACCTCGACGCCCCGGTCGGCCTGCTTGAATTGCAGCAAGGCCTGGCCCAGCACCCAGGCAGCCACGACCATGCCGACGGCAAGCAGTAACGCTTCGACTACCCGGCGTGCATTCATGTCAATCCGCGCGGTAGTTTGGCGCTTCTTTGATGATCTGCACGTCATGGACGTGTGATTCACGCACGCCGGCCGAGGTGATTTCGACGAACTCTGCCTTGGCGTGCATGTCGGTGATGGTGGCGACGCCCAGATAGCCCATCGAGGAGCGTAATCCGCCCATCAGCTGATGAATCACTGCCAGCACGGTGCCCTTGTAGGGCACACGGCCCTCCACCCCTTCGGGAACCAGCTTCTCGGCGCTTTTTTCGGTGTCCTGAAAGTAGCGATCCGAGGAACCTTGCTGCATGGCACCGAGCGAGCCCATGCCGCGGTAGGATTTGTAGGAACGCCCCTGGAACAGTTCGATTTCGCCCGGCGCCTCTTCGGTGCCTGCCAGCAAACCGCCGAGCATGACGCAGTTGGCGCCCGCGGCCAGCGCCTTGGCGATATCCCCGGAATAGCGGATGCCACCGTCGGCGATCACGCCGACGCCGCTGCCGGCCAGCGCGGCCGACACATTGGCGACCGCCGTGATCTGCGGCACGCCGACGCCCGCCACCATGCGCGTGGTGCAGATGGAACCGGGGCCGATGCCGACCTTGACCGCATCCGCGCCATGCTCGGCCAGCGCTGCCGCCGCCGACGCGGTGGCGATGTTGCCGCCGATGACCTGGACGTCCGGGAAGTTCTGCTTCACCCACCTGACGCGCTCCAGCACGCCCCTGGAGTGGCCATGCGCCGTATCCACGGTAATCACGTCCACGCCGGCCGCGACCAATGCCGCCACGCGTTCTTCAGTGCCGTCGCCAGTACCGACCGCTGCGCCCACCCGCAGGCGGCCCAACGCATCTTTGCATGCCATCGGGTGCTCGCTGGATTTCTGGATATCCTTGACCGTAATCAGCCCGCGCAGTTCGAACGCATCGTTCACCACCAACACACGCTCCAGGCGAAACTTGTGCAGCAGCGCCATCGCCTCGTCGAGGTTGGCACCTTCGTGCACGGTCACCAGCCGTTCCTTCGGGGTCATGATGTTGGCCACCGGCTGGTCGAGCCGGGTCTCGAAACGCAAATCGCGGTTGGTGACAATGCCGACCACTTTGCCATCGTCAATCACCGGCAGACCCGAAATACGCTTCGTCCGTGTAATGTCGAGGACCTGGCGCACGGTCATCTGTGGCGCGACCGTAATGGGATCCTTGACCACGCCCGACTCGAAACGCTTGACCGCCGATACCTGGGCCGCCTGCATTTCGGTGTTCATGTTCTTGTGAATCATGCCGATGCCGCCTTCCTGCGCCAGGGCGATCGCGAGGCGCGCCTCGCTCACCGTATCCATGGCGGCCGACAGCAGAGGCAGATTCAGGGTAATGGTACGGGTCAACTGCGTCGACAGGCTGACTTCGCGGGGGAGTATGGTCGAATGGGCGGGAACGAGCAGAACGTCGTCGAACGTCAGCGCTTTTTGCAGAACACGCATGGGCTTTCCTTAACGCAAAGCGGAATTATACGCGTGCCCCTACCCCGGCACAAACGTGAGCCGCTCGCCCGCCCGTTTGGTCGTAATCTACCAAGATTCATTGCACGCCGGGTAGTTGACGCGGGTGCGCGATACAGCTAACTTTGCGTCAGCATTCCATCCGCTAGGGCATACGGTTCGACAGCCCGACCCCTGAACGCTGAACGCCATACAATTCGAGGAGATAAAACAATGTCCAAAGCTTTGCTTGTACTGACTTCCGTAGTCCTGCTTGGTCTGTCTGGCTGTGCCGACATGAATGCCAAGCCGTCGAGCAGCGAATCCACCCCGGCCAAAGCCACCATTAGTGCAGAAGCCAAGGCCGCGCTTGACACGGCCCGGGCTGACGTTGCAGCCATCAAGGCCAAGCATGACCTGTGGACCACTGCGGCCGACGCACTCAAGGCCGCGGAAGCCGCCGCCGACAAAGGCGACAGCGCAACCGTACTGAAAGAGGCCAAGCGTGCGAGCGATCAGGTCAAGAAGGCCTCGGCTCAACTCAACTACCCGATGCTCAAGATCGGTGATTGAATCGTCATTGCCCGGACCGGGTCACAAAGCTTTCCGGATTCACGCCGGAAGGCTTTTGTTTTTGGGCGCGCTGGCAGTCACGGTCCATGCGCAGGCCGACCTCTACAAATGGACGGATGACCAGGGCAAGGTCCATTACACCGACCAGCCGCCGACACTGAAGGCGCAGATCATCAAGAATGACACGGCTGCGGCACAGGCCGGCATCACGTCCCAAGCCACGCAGTCGCTTGACGCCAAGGACCAGGCCTACCAGAAGCGCCGCAAGGAAGCCGACGAGGCGCGCGCCAAGGCCGAAAAGGAAGCCGAACAGGCGCGGGGACAGCGCGAGAACTGCGCCAAGGCGCGCAACAACCTCAGCACGCTGCAAAACACGCCACGCGTCTATACAACGGATGCCGCCGGGCAACGTACCTATATGGACGATGCTGAGCGCGCCCGTGCACTGGCCGATAGCCAGAAGGCCGCGGCCGACTTCTGTAAATAGCGTTCGGGCGGCCTGATCGGTACTAGGCCGCTTCGGGCGTGTCACCTTCCTGGGGATTGCCGCCGGGTGCCTCTCCACCGCCCTTTTTGGTGACCTTGCCTTCTTCCGCGCGCTTGCGGCGCACTTCCTTGGGATCGGCGATCAGCGGACGGTAGATTTCCACCCGGTCCTTGTCGCGCAACGACTCATCCAGCTTGACCAGCTTGCTGAAAATTCCAACCTTGTTTCTGGCCAGATCGATGTCAGGAAAGGCTTCCAGCACGCCGGACCGGCGTATCGCGTCCCCCACGGTCGCACCTTCGGCGAGCTGGACCTGCAACAGCGTTTGTTGCCCGGGCAAGGCGTAAACGACCTCGACGTTGATCGTGTCTGTGCTCATACGGCATATACCTCGTCGGCGCGACGCACGAAGGCATCGACAAACGTATTGGTGATGTGACTGAAAACAGGCGACAGGATGGTTTCCAGCATCCGGCTGGAAAAAACATAATGCAGGTTGAGCGTCACCTTGCACGCCTCGTCTGCCAGCGGCGTGAACGACCAGGCGCCCTCCAGCTCGGAAAACGGACCATGCTGCAACCTGATCAGCATCTGGAGTGGATGCGTCTTGGTGTTTTCGGTGGTGAAACTCTGACGGATCCCCATATAGGCAATATGGATCGTCGCCACCGTGCGAAGCGCGTCACGTACCTTCAGCTCGGTACCGCCGCACCAGGGCAGGAAATCGGGATAATCCTCGACCCGATCGACCAGCTCGAACATGCGTTCCGCACTATGCGCCACCAGTGCGCTCTTTTCCACACGCGCCATAAATACTATCCCGACTGTTTCATGAATTCACCGGATATTCGCGTCGTGCCTTTGTCGTCAGGAAAGCCCCGGAAGAAGTGGTGCAGACGCACCACCATCCGGCCGGACGAAACCTCTCGTGGCGAACACGGAACAAGCGAGAAAGGACGAATTTATGGAACATCCAGGTTGAAGCCTTGTAAAATCGAGAATTGTACGCAAGCCCGTCCGCCATGAGCATCGCCGACAACAAAAAAGCCTTTCACGATTATTTCATCGAGGAGAAATTCGAGGCCGGCCTCGTTCTCGAAGGCTGGGAGGTGAAGGCCATCCGCGCCGGTCGCGTGCAGTTGAAAGAAGCCTATGTCGTCGTCAAAAACGGCGCGGTGTATCTGATTGGCTGTCATATCAGCCCGCTCCCAACCGCGTCCACCCATATCCATCCCGATCCTACGCGCTCACGCAAACTCCTGCTGCATGCCGAGGAAATCAACAAGCTGATCGGCAAGACCGAACGCGCCGGCTTTACCCTGGTTCCGCTCGACATGCATTACTCGAAAGGCCGCATCAAGCTGACAATCGGCCTGGCCAAGGGTAAAAAACAACACGACAAGCGCGCAGCAGAAAAAGAACGCGAGTGGCAGCGGGAAAAACAACGTTTAATCCGGGTCAGCTAAGGCTGATATGGGATATAAAGCCGACCAATGGATGAAATGATCCCCTTATCGGCCGATTGTTCCATTGTGTCCCTGTCGAATTGTCGACTATAATTGTCAACATATCGACAACCAAGGAATTCCTCATGTCGGCACTTCCCGTTTACGAGGTCGAATTCATCCCGCTGGAACGCCGTTTGGGCGACCGCCGCGTTGCGCCGCGCGACGCAGCCCTGCCGCCCCAGATCCTGGTTGATCGCCGCAAGGTATTATGCCGGCGCGCTGAGGATCGCAAACCTGCAACGCTGAAAGTGGTCTGATCCGCCGTCATGGCGCATTCGCCGTGACGTATCGCTTGGGGTGTACGATACCGCCATCGTAAGGTGAGTCTCCCGTATTTTCTTCATAAACCTGTCTCCACGTATTTCCTCGAAAGTAGATCCCAGTTTGCCCGTCACCGTAGCAAACCTCTGCACTTTCACCGATATCCTCGACGTCCGTTCGCCTGGCGAATTCTCGGAAGACCACATCCCCGGCGCCGTCAATCTGCCGGTATTGGACGACGCCGAACGCGAGCGCGTGGGCACGGTATACAAGCAGATTTCGTCGTTTGAAGCCAAGAAAATCGGTGCGGCACTGGTTTCGCGCAATATCGCGAAGCACCTGGAAACCTGGTTCCTCGACAAGCCCAAATCGTATCGCCCGCTGGTCTATTGCTGGCGCGGCAGCAGCCGCAGCGGCTCGCTGACGCATGTCCTGCAGAAAATCGGCTTTGGCGCGGTGCAGCTCGAAGGCGGCTACAAGGCCTACCGGCGTCATGTGGTAGCCGAGCTCGCCCGTCTGCCTTCACTGTTTGCCTATCGGGTGGTAAGCGGTCCGACCGGCAGCGGCAAGAGTCGCCTGCTGCAGGCCCTGGCTGACGCAGGCGCTCAGGTGCTCGATCTCGAAGCCCTGGCGGCACACCGGGGTTCACTGCTGGGTGCATTGCCAAATCAGGCACAGCCGTCACAAAAAAGATTCGAAAGCGCGATCTGGCATGCATTAAGTCGTTTCGATCCGGCACGCCCCGTATTCGTCGAATCGGAAAGCAAGAAAATCGGCGCGCTACGAATTCCCGATGCGTTGATCACGGCCATGCGCGCCAGTCCCTGCCTGCGGCTGGAGGTGTCGCTGGCAGCACGCGTGCAGTTGCTGACCGAGGATTATCTGCATTTCCTGCACGATCCGGAGACGATCAATCGCCAGCTCGGTTATCTCACCGCTTTGCGCGGTAGCGAAACTGTCTCGACGTGGCAGGCGCTGGCCAATGAACGGGCATGGCCCGAGTTGGTGACCGCCCTGCTCGATCAGCATTACGACCCGGCCTATCTCAAATCCATTTCGAAGAATTTCGCCGCGTCGTCCGCCGACCAGACCTTTCGCACCGACGATCTGTCGATCAGCGGCTTGCAGCGGCTGGCACGCACGATTGTGGCCACAGTCTAGGGAAGCGCTGAACAGGGCCTTCGACAGGCTCAGTACGTTATCGCCTTCCAGTTGCGCCACCAGGATGTCTGCGTGGGGCGGGGTTCACTATCGCCGAGCGGTTCAGGCATGGTCTTGTTTGCCGGCGTCACCCTGGCATTCAGCCACGCGCAACCTCGATCACATTCTGCACATGCTGCAATCGCGACAGCAGCCGCGACAGCTGCTGCAACTCCCTGACCCGCACAGTCAGTTGCATATACGCGTATTCATCCCGGCTGTCGGTATTCACGCGCAGCACATCGAGCCGGTCCTTGGCGATGACGTCGGACACGTCGCGCAGCAGGCCCTGCCGGTCGAAGGCCTTGAGGCGGATATCCACTTCGAACGCCGCATTTGCGTCGAGCACCCATTCCGCCGGCAGCACGCGGGCCGGATTGGCGCGTTTGAGCGAGGCGCAGTCGGCACGATGCACCGTCAGGCCGCGCCCGACCGTGGTGTAGGAAACGATCGGATCCGGCGGCTGCGGCTTGCAGCAACGGGCCAGCGTCAACGGCACATCGCCCAGGCCCGGAATGATGACGGGATTGCCCGAGCGGGTGCGCGCACGCGGCTTGGCGGTGGGCGCCAGCACCGGCGCAAGCTTGCCCGACTCCTGCAGGGCGTTGACCAGATCACGCTGGCCGACATCACCGCGTCCGAGTGCGGCCAGAAAGTCGTCCACCTTGCCGAACTTGAGTCGTTGCGCAAGCTTCTCCTGGCTCGTATCGCCCACGCCCAGACGCTTGAGTTCCTTCTCCAGCAGATTGCGGCCCAGGCTCACCTGCTCGCCGACATCGCGCTGGCGGAACCAGGTACGCACCTTGGCGCGCGCGCGATGGGTCACCAGATAACCCAGCGCCGGATTGAGCCAGTCGCGGCTCGGCTCGCCTTCCTTGGCGGCGACGATCTCGACGCGCTGGCCGTTGTCGAGCACGGTATTGAGTGGAACCATCGCGCCGTTGACCTTGGCGCCGCGACAGCGATGTCCGAGATCGGTGTGCAACGCATAGGCGAAATCCACCGGGGTGGCGCCGCGGTCGAGCGCCACCACCCTGCCCTGCGGGGTCAGCACGTAAACCTGGTCCTGGAACAGCTCGATCTTGAACTGTTCGGTGAATTCGCTGCTGTCGGCAACGTCGTCCTTCCATTCCAGGATGCGCCGCAGCCAGGCGATTTTTTCCTCGTACAGCGCATCCTGGCGACCGCCTTCCTTGTAGCGCCAGTGCGCGGCGACACCGAGCTCGGCGTGGTGATGCATGTCGAAGGTGCGGATCTGCACTTCGAGCGCACGATCTTCCGGCCCGATGACGGCAGTATGCAGTGAACGGTAGTTGTTGCTCTTGGGCTGCGAGATGTAGTCGTCGAATTCGCCCGGGATCGGCTGCCACAGGTTGTGCACCAGTCCCAGCACGGTATAGCAGTCGATTTCGTGCTTCACCAGCACGCGTACCGCGCGGATGTCATAGAGCTGCTCGAAGGAAAGCCGCTTGCGCCGCATCTTGTTGACGATACTGGCGATATGCTTGGGCCGGCCGCTGACCTCGGCTTCGATGCCGTGCAGCGCGATCTCGGCCTGCAACCGTTCGATGATGCCTTTGATATAGGCCTCGCGGGCGGCGCGTTTTTCGTCGAGCTGGGCGGCAATGGCCTTGTAGGTATCCGGCTCCAGATAGCGGAACGCCCAGTCTTCCATCTCCCATTTGATCTGCCATACGCCGAGCCGGTTCGCCAGCGGAGCGAACAGTTCGCGCGCCTGTTGTGCCAATACTTCCCGCGTCGCCTCATCCTGGCTGGCAGCACAGCGCAGTGCATGGGTGCGCTCGGCCAGCTTCACCAGCACCACGCGAATATCCTCCACCATTGCCAGCACCATCTGCCGCAAGGCCTCAAGCTGGACATGCGGATCGATCCGCTTGTCGGTGGCGCTGGTGGCCAGCGTCTCGATACGGGCCATCGCCGCCACGCCGCGCGCCAGTCGGGCCGCCGTGCCGAAGGCAGCGTCGAAATCGGGGGCCTCGCCCAGACAGTCATGCAACAAGGCAGCGGCGACGGCATCGGCTCCGACCCGTAACTCGGCCACGATCAGAGCCGCCCCTACACTGTGTGCAAAAGCCGGCGTACTGCCCAGTCGTTCATGGGCATATGCCAGCGCGCGCCAGGGCAGATCGTTCTCCGCCACCGGCAGCACGCGCGCCAGGGCCTGCCGGGCCGATTCCGGATCGGTGGCTTCATGGCAGCGGGGACGGGCAGTGTCATTCATCGGGGAAACCGGTATGCCAGTAACGGCGGTGGGATGGTCGATATTCTGAGGCCTTCACCCCGGCTTCGCCAAACGTCAGACTGATGAGCCCGCCTGCGTCGCTGCGCAGAATGTTCGAATCCAGCGCACGGAACCGCGTCAGCACCTGTGGGTGAGGATGGCCGAAACGGTTGCGATAGCCCACGGTGAAGGCCCCGTAGCGCGGGTGCACCTGTTCGACGAACCCGGCCAGCGACGAGGTGCGGCTGCCATGATGCCCGGCCACCAGCACGGTGGCCGAAATGTCCGCGCCGGATTCCAGCAGCTCGAGTTCGCCGCGTCGTTCGGCGTCGCCCGTGATTAGCAGGCTTTGCCCGCTTCGGCTGACTTTCAGCACGCAACTGTAGTCATTGTCCCGGCGGTTGGACTCCGCATAGGCCGTGACAGGGGGATTCAGAATCTCGAAGCGCACACCGTCCCACTGCCAGCGCTGGCCGCGATGACAATGCAGGGGCGACGGCGCCGCTGCCAAAAGCGGACTCGTTGCCGGCAGACCATGCAGCATCCAGCCTGTGGGGATGTCGCGCAATACCGACTGCAGCCCGCCGCTGTGGTCATTGTCGTCGTGCGACACGATGACGCCGGACAATTCCCCAACGTCCGAAGCACGCAGATAAGGCACGACGATACGTTCACCGGCATCGCTGTCGGCAAACGCCGGGCCGGTATCGTAGAGCAACGCATGCGCGGCGGTGCGGATCAGGATGGCCGTTCCCTGACCGACGTCGATCACATCGGCACGAAAGCTGTCGGGCGCGATGCTCGTGCGTAGCGGCAGCAGCAGCGGCAGCCACAACAGCCCGCCCATCGCCCGCAGCGGAAAGCCGCGCGGCAGCAACAGCCACAGCGTCCCCGCCACCGCCAGCAGCAACGCGCCGCCTTCCGGCGCCGGCCGCGACGCCACCGCCCAGGGCAGTTCGCCGACCCAGATCAGCCCCTGTCCCAGCCAGGCCATCAACCAGGCCGACACCTGCCACAACGGTGGCACGATCACGCCCAGCAAGGCCAGCGGCGTGACCAGCCAGCTGACGACCGGGATGGCGACGGCATTGGCCAACGGAGAAATCAGCGATACCTGCTGGAACAGCAACAGCAGGGCCGGAGCCAGTGCCAGCGTGACCGCGGCCTGCACGGTCACCCAGGTGTGCAGCTTGCCCGGTTGTCCCACGCGCCCGAATGTCACCCACAGGATGACGGCGATGGCGCCGAATGACAGCCAGAATCCGGCCGACAATACCGCCCACGGATCGATCAGCAAAACGGCGAACAAGGCCCACGTCAGCGCCGAAAATGGCCGTGGCTCGCGGCGCCCCCAGAATGCCAGCGCCAGTGCGACAAGCATGAACAGGGTGCGCTGCGCCGGCACCTGAAATCCCGCGAGCACGGCGTAGGCACATGCCGCCGCCACAGCCGCCAGCAGCCCCGCCTGCCGGGCCGGTAGACGTTCCGCCGCACGCGGCCAGCGCCGCCAGCCGAATGCCACGACCCACCCCGCCAGGGCGGCAATCATGGTGACGTGCAAGCCGGAGATGGAAAGCAGGTGGTTTACCCCGGTGCGGGTGAAGGCCCGCCATTGATCATGTGGAATACTGCGCTGATCGCCGATCACCAAAGCAGCGATGACGCCTGCATAAGGCGCATCGCCCAGGCTTGAAGCCATTCGTTCACGAATGGCGGCACGCGTGGCGGCGATCCATGCCGCAGGCGTGGCCGCACGCGCGTCCAGACGGAGCGGGGCCGGTTGCTCGCGCACATAGCCCGATGCTGCGATGTCACGTTCCAGCATCCAGGCCTCGAGATCGAAGCCATGCGGATTATGCGTGCCATAGGGCCGCTTAAGTCGCACCGTGAACTGCCAGCGTTCGCCCGCCTTCACGGACGGATTGCGCGCACCTTCATGGGGCCAGTAGCGCGCAAGCTGGATGCGATGCAGGTGCGGCGCGTGAGGCGTCAGGGTATGCTCGACATCCAGTACGAAGCGTTCGCCTCGATTATCGGTCTGTGGCAGATCGGTCACCACCCCGACTACAGCAAGGTCCACGCCCTGCCAGTGATCCGGCAGACGATCGGCCATACGCAGATCGGCCCGCCCTGCGGCCCATGCGAATCCCAATGCAGCCGCCAGCAACACCACGGCCAGTCGGCGCAGCGTTTCCGGCACAGGCCTGGAAAAACGGGGCAACCACAGTACCGAAACAAGCAGCGGAAGCATCCACAGCCAGCGCCAAGCAGGCAGCGCGGCCTGCTGTTGCAGCAGCCAGACACCGAAGCAGAACGCGATGAGCGTGATCCGCATCGCGTCGCCTGATCAGAGGGCCTGCAACACCCCGTCCACCAGCCTGATCTGCCGGTCCATGCGCGCGGCCAGTTCGA
>CAYVOR010000059.1:0-2117 GCA_964452995.1 uncultured Thiobacillus sp. | reverse complement strand
TGCAACACCCCGTCCACCAGCCTGATCTGCCGGTCCATGCGCGCGGCCAGTTCGACGTCGTGGGTCACGACGACCAGGCTGGTCTCGTGCTTGCGGTTGAGTTCGCGCATCAGGTCGAATACGGCATTGGCGGTGTGACGGTCGAGATTGCCGGTTGGTTCGTCGGCCAGAATGCAGGCGGGCCGCGTGACCAGCGCACGCGCGATGGCCACGCGCTGGCGCTCGCCGCCGGACAACTCGCCGGGACGATGGGCGAGTCGATGGCCCAGACCCACTTCGTTCAACACTTCGGTTGCGCGTGCCATCGCTTGCTCATACCCCAGACGGCGGATGATCAGCGGCATGGCAGCGTTTTCCAGTGCGGAAAACTCGGGCAGCAGGTGATGAAACTGATAGACGAAGCCCAGCGCGGTATTGCGCAGTTCGCAACGTGCCGCCTCGGAAATGGCAAAGGGATTCTGCCCCCGCAATTCGATGTGGCCCCGTGTCGGCGTATCGAGCCCCCCCAGCAGGTGCAGCAGCGTGCTCTTGCCCGACCCTGACACGCCGACGATGGCGACCGATTCCCCCGCATGAACCTCGAAATCGATATTGTCCAGCACGGGCACATCGGTCCTGCCCTGCCGAAAAGTTTTGCCCAGACCGGCGCAGCGCAGCACGATCTCACTCATAACGTAGCGCCTCTGCCGGATTGATGCGCGAGGCGCGCCAGCTCGGATACAGTGTTGCGACCAGGCTGATGACGAGCGAGACGCCAGCGATGATGCCGACGTCGCTCCATACCAGTTTGGACGGCAGCTTGCTGATGTAATACACGTCGGCCGGGAACAGATCCATGCCGACCATATGCTCGATGAAGGGCACGACGGTCTCGACGTTGAGCGCGAGCAGTATGCCGCTCGCCACGCCCAGCAACGTACCGAACACGCCAATGAATGCACCCTGGACGATGAAGATGCTCATGATCGACGACGGCTTGGCTCCCAGTGTGCGCAGGATGGCGATATCGGACTGCTTGTCGGTCACGGCCATCACCAGCGTGGAGACGATATTGAAGGCGGCGACCGCGACGATCAGCAGCAGGATCAGGAACATCATGCGTTTCTCGATCGCTACGGCGCGAAAGAAGTTGGCGTGGCTTTGCGTCCAGTCGGTCAGGTAGTAATCGCCGGTGAGGCTTTTCGCCAGTTCGCGCGTCACGAATGGCGCACGAAACAGGTCGTCGAGTTTCAGCCGCACCCCTGACACGTCGCTCCCCAGGCGCAGCAGTTTCTGTGCGTCCTGCAGGTTGATCAGGGCGAGCCCGGAATCATATTCGAACATGCCGGCTTCGAAGATTCCGGTGACGGTGAACTGCTTCACGCGGGGCATCACCCCGGCCGGTGTGATGTTGCCCTGCGGGGTCAGCAGCACCAGCTTGTCGCCGGGCACCACATCCAGCGTGCGTGCCAGTTCTGCACCGAGGATGATGTCAAACTCACCCGGCTTGAGATCGGTCAGCTTGCCCGCCTTCATGTGCTGCGCAAAGTCGGCCACCTGGTTTTCCATCTCCGGCATCACGCCACGGATAATTGCGCCACGCACCAGGTCGCCGTTGGCCAGCATCCCTTGCGAATTGACATAGGGTGCGCCGGCGAGCACTTCCCTGTTCTGTCGGGCCTCGCCCAGCACACTGCGCCAGTCGGCCAGGCGGTCGGCCGGGCCGCTGATCTCCAGATGCGCCGCCACGCCGAGAATGCGGGCGCGCAATTCTTCCTGGAAGCCGTTCATCACTGAGAGCACTACGATCAGCGCCATCACGCCCAACGCGATCCCGGCCATGGACACGATGGAGATGAAGGAGATGAAATGGTTGCGGCGCTTGGCGTGGGTGTAGCGCAGGCCGATCTGAAGTTCGAAGGGAAGCAAAACGGGACTCGCAAGTTGAATTTTGCGAGTATGCCACAGCCGCCTACTCGCCTATCAGGTACAGCACCACGCTGCGCGTCTGGGGTGCGCGCCGGTGCTCGAAAACATAAATTCCCTGCCAGGTGCCGAGTAACGGACTGCCTTCCCCGACCGGAATCACCAGGTGCGTCTGCGTCAACGCCGCGCGCACATGCGCCGGCATGTCATCC
>CAYVOR010000058.1:0-15815 GCA_964452995.1 uncultured Thiobacillus sp. | reverse complement strand
GCGACAGCATGAAGACGCGGATGCCGCGCTTGCCGCGCATCGCGTATTCGGCGGCCGACCCGGTGTCGCCGGAGGTCGCGCCAAGGATGTTCAGTTCGCCGTGGGTCTTGTCGAGCACGTACTCGAACAGGTTGCCGAGCAGCTGCATCGCCATGTCCTTGAACGCCAGCGTCGGGCCGTTCGACAGCGCCAGCACGTGCAGGCCGGGTTCCAGCGTTTTCAGCGGGGTGATGTCCTCGGCGTTCTCGCCCGGGTTGGCGTAGCGATAGACGTCGGCGGTGTAGGTCTTGTCGATCAGCCGGCGCAGGTCGTCGTGCGGGATGTCGTCGATCAGGCGCGACAGTACGGAGAAGGCCAGTTCGCGATAGTTCATGCCGCGCATCGCCGTAAGTTCGGCGTCGGTAAAGCGCGGGTAGGACTCCGGCACATAGAGGCCGCCGTCGCTGGCGAGCCCACCGAGCAGGATTTCGGAGAAACGTAATTGCGGCGCAAGGCCGCGCGTGCTGAGGTAGTTCATTGCTTGACCCTGATTACCTGGCCACCAGTTCTTCGAGACGGATGCGCATCACCTGCCCCGCCACGGCGTCGAGCGCCTCAATCCTGGCGATCGCGGCATTGATGTTTTTTTCCACCGTGATATGGGTCAGCAGGATGATGTTGACCTGCTCCTCGCCCTCGGCGGGCTCCTTCTGCACCATGGCGTCGATGGAGATGTCGCTGTCGGCCAGGATGCGGGTGATGTCGGCCAGCACGCCGGGGCGGTCGAACACGCGCAGGCGCAGATAGTACGCGGTGCGCACCTCGTCCATCGGCAGGATCGGCGTGTCGGACAACTGGTCTGGCTGGAATGCCAGATGCGGCACGCGATGATGCGGGTCGGCCGTATGCAGGCGCGTGACGTCGACCAGGTCGGCAATTACCGCGGAGGCAGTCGGCTCGGCGCCGGCGCCGGCGCCGTAATACAGGGTTGGACCGACGGCGTCGCCCTTGACCAGAATGGCATTCATCGCGCCGTCAACGTTGGCAATCAGGCGGCGCTCGGGAATCAGCGTGGGGTGCACGCGCAGTTCGATGCCTGCCTCAGTGCGGCGCGCGATGCCGAGCAGCTTGATGCGATAGCCCAGCTCTTCGGCGTATTTCACGTCTTCGCGCGTGAGCTTCGAGAGTCCCTCGGTATAGGCACGGTCGAACTGCATCGGAATACCAAAGGCGATGGCCGACAGGATGGTGAGCTTGTGTGCGGCATCGATGCCCTCGATGTCGAAGGTCGGGTCGGCTTCGGCGTAG
This sequence comes from uncultured Thiobacillus sp., assembly GCA_964452995.1. Lineage (GTDB taxonomy): Bacteria > Pseudomonadota > Gammaproteobacteria > Burkholderiales > Thiobacillaceae > Thiobacillus. Next base: position 14,528 of record CAYVOR010000058.1, on the reverse strand, counting down.
CCCAGGCGCTGCGCCTCTTTCAACACGTCCTCGAACGCGGCGCCCTTGTCGCGCATCTCGGTGAGGATGAAGTTGGACGTGCCGTTGATAATGCCGGCCAGCCACTCGATGCGGTTGGCGGTGAGGCCTTCGCGCAGCGCCTTGATGATCGGAATGCCGCCCGCCACCGCCGCCTCGAACGCGACCATCACGCCCTTGGCCTGCGCCGCGGCGAAGATCTCGTTGCCGTGCTTGGCCACCAGATGCTTGTTGGCGGTGACGACGTGCTTGCCATTGGCGATCGCCTGCATCACCAGTTCGCGCGCCGGTTCCAGGCCGCCGATCAGCTCGACCACGATGTCGATTTCGGGATCGTCGACCACGTCGAACGGATTGGTCGTCAGCGGCAGGTCGCCTGCCAGCGCCTTCGCCTTGTCGATATTGCGTACGGCCGCACGCAGCACGTGGATTTCGCGTCCCGCGCGGCGGGTGATTTCTTCGGCGTTGCGACGCAGCACGGTGAGCGTGCCGCCGCCTACGGTTCCCAGGCCGAGCAGGCCGACGTTGATGGGTTTCATTGTGGGATCTCAGTCAAAAAAGCATTTATCCGCGAAGGACGCGAAGGACGCGAAGAAGGACAAGGACAAGGACAAGAACTCAAGTGTTTCTGCATTTGAATTTACTTTGCGCTTCTTCGCGTCCTCCGCGGATGAAAAAAACAAAAAATCAGCGATGCGCCCGCTGGCGGTCGAGGAAGCGGCTCATGCGCGAAATCGCCTCGGTCAGATCTTCCTCGTGCGGCAGGAACACCACACGGATGTGGTCCGGATGCGGCCAGTTGAAGCCGCTGCCCTGCACCACCAGCACGCGTTCCTCTTCCAGCAGGTTGAGGATGAATTTCTGGTCGTCGTGGATGGGGTAGAGCTTCGGGTCAAGCTTCGGGAACAGATACATCGCCGCCTTGGGTTTGACGCAGCTCACACCGGGGATCAGGGTCAGCAGTTCGTGCGCCAGATCGCGCTGACGCGCCAACCGGCCACTCGGCGCGACCAGGTCGTTGATGCTCTGGTAGCCGCCAAGCGCGGTCTGGATCGCATGCTGACCGGGCACGTTCGAGCACAGCCGCATCGATGCCAGCATGTTGAGGCCTTCCAGATAATCTCTGGCGTGACGCTTGTCGCCCGACACGATCAGCCAGCCCGACCGGTAGCCGCAGGCGCGGTAATTCTTCGACAGGCCGTTGAAAGTGACGACGAGCACGTCGTCGGCCAGCGAGGCGATCGAGGTGTGCACCACGCCGTCGTACAGCACCTTGTCGTAGATTTCGTCGGCATAGACGATCAGCTGGTGCTGGCGCGCGATCTCCAGGATTTCCCGCAGCAGTTCGGTCGGGTACAGCGCGCCGGTGGGGTTGTTGGGGTTGATGATGACGATGGCGCGCGTGTTCGGGCTGATCTTGGCGCGGATATCGTCGAGGTCGGGCAGCCAGCCGGCGCCCTCGTCGCACAGGTAGTGACGCGGCTTGCCGCCGGCCAGGCTCACCGCCGCCGTCCACAGCGGATAGTCCGGTGCCGGCACCAGCACTTCGTCGCCGTTGTTCAGCAATGCCTGCATCGACATCACGATCAGTTCGGAGACGCCATTGCCGACGAAGATGTCGTCGATCGTCACGCCGGCGATGCCCTTGCGCTGGGTCTCGTGCATGATCGCCTTGCGCGCCGAGAACAGGCCCTTGGAATCGCTGTAGCCGGAGGCGTTCGGCAGGTTGAGGATGACGTCCTGGACGATTTCCTCGGGCGCTTCGAAGTTGAACGGCGCCGGGTTGCCGATATTGAGCTTGATGATGCGCTGGCCTTCTTCCTCCATCTGACGCGCACGCGCCATCACCGGGCCCCGGATGTCATAGCAGACGTTGTCGAGCTTGGACGATTTATGGATGGTGCGTAAGCGTGGCTTGTTGTCAGCCGTCACGGTGATCTTCCTGGTCAACCTGCGCAAAACCAAGGCAAAACAACGCCTTGGGAAACGCGCGATTTTACCGGAGGCGCCCCGCCCCGGCAAACAAAACCGGGTTCTACCGCGCACAAACGTGCAGATGCCGGCTCACCTCCGGTTCGGAATCTGCTAAGGTTTCAGCATGAAACTGCACCTCAACACCGACCCCAACCAGTTACTCTTCACCGGCTATAGCGCGGATCATGTCCTCATCAACGGCCACCGTCATGAAGCCAGCCTGTTGCTCACCGCGCGCGGCATCGAGATCGCCCCCTGGGCCGGCATGGGCTTCGACGCGCTGACCGCCGCCCATTTCGAATGGGTGGCGCAACACGAACTCGACATCCTTCTGCTGGGCACCGGCACGCGCCTGCGTTTTCCCCATCCCTCGCTGACGCGCCCGCTGATGGAAGCGCGCATCGGCCTCGAGGTGATGGATATCGGCGCCCTCTGCCGGACCTACAACATCCTCGCCGGCGAAGGCCGCAAGGTCGGCGCCGCGGTCCTGATCGAAGCGGGCTGACGCGCCGGCCGCGTCAGCCCCGTTTTTTCTCCAGTTCCTCGATACGGTCTTCCTCCTCCTCGCGGATCGCGTGCAGCATCGCTGCGTCCGGGTCCGACCAGTCGCCACCGGCATGGCGCGCCATCCACGCGACCGCACGTGCGAACTCTTCCTGCGTCAGGTCGGCGCGGCCGCCCCGTGGGGGCATCGCGCCCATGCCGACCCAGCCATGCGCGGTCACCCGGGCCTGGCCTTCTTCGATCAGATCTTCCCAGTCGTCATCGTCACCGAATTTGGGCGCGTCGGCCACGCCGGTGGCATGACAGGCCATGCAGACCTCGCGATAGACCTGCTCACCGCTTTTCAGCGGGGCCTTTCCGGTCGCGACGACGATGGCCCCGCCCGCATTGCCCGGCTCGGCGCGGGGAATGGGGTCGCTGCAGGCGACCAGCGTCATGCCGAGTACCGCAGGGGTCAGATTAAATTTTCCTTGCATTGCAAACTCCATTGCTGTTGCCAACTCGCTCCGCCCGGCTCGCGCCACGGCGTGCCTGTGTTCAATCCGTTCGCGGCATCACCTGGTCGAAGCTGGTGATGGCCTCGAACTCGCCGCAGTCCTTGTGCGGCTGGCGCGAGTCGGGATTGCCGATCGCGAGCAGTTGCGCGATGCCGTAGGCCTGTGCACTCTTCAGTACCGGCACGCTGTCGTCGACGAACAGCGTGCGCCGGGGATCGAACGGCTCGATCGCCTGCAGGCCGCGCCAGAAATCCGGGTGCTCCTTCGGCAGCCCGACCCGGTGCGAGGAGATCAGCGCATCGAAATAGCTGTCGATCCCCGTTTCACGCATCTTGAGTCCCAGGCTTTTCGGGTGGGCATTGGTCACCATCACCACTCGCTGTCTCGCCGCCCGCATCGCACCGAGAAAGGCCGGCACATCGGGACGCACCGCGATGAGGTGGGCGACCTCCTCTTTCAACTGCACGATGTCGAGCGCGAGTTCGCTACTCCAGAAATCGAGGCAATACCAGTTGAGCGTGCCGGCGTGACGTTCGTAGTGTGCGTTGAGGTGCGCCCGGGCCGTTTCCGGCGCGAGACCGTGGTATTCGGCATAGCGGCGCGGCATGTGCTCGAGCCAGAAATGGTTGTCGAAATGAAGGTCGAGCAGGGTGCCGTCCATGTCGAGGAAGACGGTGTCGATCTGCGACCAGGCTATCATGGTAACGGCACGCCGGTTCGGCTCAGAACAGCTCGTCCCTGGATACGCCGCGCCGCCGCAGCATCTGCCGCAGCACGCGCAGGGATTCCATCTGGATCTGCCGCACGCGTTCGCGCGTCACCTGCAATTCGAGCGCCAGATCCTCCAGCGTACAGGCCTCGCAGTTGTTCAGCCCGAAGCGGCGTTCGATCACCCAGCGCTGTTTGTCGTTGAGCTGGGTCAGCCATTCACGGACGTGGTGTTCGATCTCCTCGAGCTGCAGCATTTCGTCCGGCAGATACGCATTGTCGTCGGCGATCGCTTCGCCCAGCGACAGCGTGGGGTCGACATCGAGCGGCGCGTCGAGCGAGGCGACCCGCTCGTTCAGTTGCATGATGCGGCGAACGTCCTCGACCGGATGCGCGGTCAGTGCGGCAATGTCGTCGGCGCTGGCATCGGTGACGCCGTGCGTTTCCAGATGCCGCTTGGCACGCAGGTAGATGTTGAGTTCCTTGATGATGTGCACCGGCAGGCGGATGGTGCGCGACTGGTTCATGATTGCGCGCTCGATGTTCTGGCGGATCCACCAGGTGGCATAGGTCGAGAAACGGAACCCGCGCTCGGGGTCGAATTTCTCCAGCGCATGAATCAGGCCGAGGTTGCCTTCTTCCACCAGATCGAGCAGCGTCAGTCCGCGGTTGGAATAATGCTTGGCGATGTTCACCACCAGCCGCAGATTACGCTCGATCATGGTCTGGCGCGCCTCGAAGTCCCCCTGCACGGTGCGTCGCGCCAGGGCGACTTCCTCCGCCGCGGTCAACAAGGGCGCCAGCCCGATTTCGTTGAGATAGAGCTGGGTGACATCGACCTGCGGCTCGTCGAGGATGGCCGATGCCAGGTCCTCATTGGCATCGGCGGCGGCCTGCTGCTCCATGTCGACTTCGGATTGCTCGGCGGTCAGGTCATCGGCTTCGTCGCTGGCTTTGTGGCTCATGGTCGCTCCGGTAAATAAATCAGGGGATCGAGTGGTTTTCCATAACGGCGGATTTCAAAATGCAGTTTGACCCGGTCAGCATCGCTGTCGCCCATCAGGGCAACTTTCTGTCCAGCCGTCACCAGGTCGCCTTCCTTCACCAGGATGACTTCATTGTGCGCATAGGCCGAGAGGAACTCGCCCGCATGCTTGATGATCAGCAGGTTTCCATAACCGCGCAGGCCGCTGCCACTGTATACCACCTTGCCGGACGCGACCGCCTTGACGGGCGTATTCCGCGCGCCCACGATATCGATACCCTTGCCGCCGGCCGTACCGAAGCGACCGATCAGCGTGCCGTCCACCGGCCACAGCCAGGCGTCGACCAGCGTGCTGGCGGCGGATGTTGCCGGCGCCGGGGTTGCCGGAGGGAGAACCGTCGGCGCCGGGCTTGCCGCCACGGGCGCTGGCGCGACCGGACGAGCACCTGATACCTGCGTCCAGTTGGCTTCGGAGTAGACCAGCAATTGTGCCTGGGGTTCATGCAACATGGGCGGAGCCGCCGAGCCTGTCGGCGCGGTCGAATCTGTCAGCGGCGTGGCGCTCGGCGCGGGCTCGATATCAAGCGGCTTGATCTCGACCGCGTCGGCCGGCGGCGTCAGCCGCAACACCTGGCCGACCAAAATGCGATCGGCGGATTCGAGCTGGTTCCAGATGGCTATTTCGCGATAGTCGAGGCCGTTGGCGAAGGCGATGGCATACAGCGTTTCGCCTCGCTGCACGGTATGCAGGCCGTTGGTAGAGGGTGCGATTTGCGGAGTGACCGGTGGCACGCCCTCGGTGCGGTATCCCGCCGAACGGTTGTCCACCGGCGCCATCCCGGGTGAGCTGCAGCCCGCCAGCGCCAGCAGTATCAGGCCTGGCCAGGCGGCTCGATTCCATGCAGCCCTGTTCATTACGCCACGCCCGGCAGCAGCGGAACGAATTTCACCCCTTCGAGCATGCGTTCGGTGAACGCGTCGCCCTGGCGTTCCATCACGCACAGCGTCTGCGTGGCGTTGCCGAGCGGCATCACCAGGCGCCCGCCATCGGCCAGCTGTTCCAGCAGGGCATGCGGCACTTCTGCAAAGGCAGCCGCGATCACGATGGCGTCGAACGGCGCGAAATCCTTTGCACCCGCCATGCCGTCGCCATGCTTGGGCTTGACGTTGTTGACCCGCAATTCCCGCAGGCGCACGCGCGTCTTGCCGACCAGCGCCGCGATGCGCTCCATCGACACCACCTCGCGCGCCAGTTTGCCCAGCACCGCGGCCTGGTAGCCGCAACCGAGTCCGATTTCGAGCACACGGCCCAGTTCGCGGCCATGGCCGTTCTCGCCGTGACGGGCCAGCTCGACCATGCGCGCCACGATGTAGGGGCTGGAGATTGTCTGCCCGAAGCCGATCGGCAGCGCGGTGTCTTCGTAGGCGCGCGATTCCAGCGCCTGGTCGACATACAGGTGACGCGGCACGCTGCCCATCGCCGCCAGCACCATTGCGTCCTTGATGCCCTGCTCGCGCAGGCGCTCGACCATGCGGTCACGCGTGCGCGCCGAGGTCATGCCGATGCCGTTACGGGGGTTCAGGGTTTCAGCCATGCGTTTACGCCCTCCATCTGGCTGAAACGGGTCAGATCCATTTGCAGCGGCGTGATCGAAACATGGCCAAGTGCGACTGCATGAAAATCGGTGCCTTCGCCCGCGTCCTGCGCGGCGCCGGCGGCGCCCACCCAGTACACGGTCTGACCGCGCGGGTTGGTGGTCTTCACCACCGATTCGGCCTTGTGACGTTTGCCCAGCCGGGTCACGACAACCCCCTTCAATTCGTCGGTGGTGCAGTCCGGCACGTTGACGTTGAGCAGCATCGGCTCGGTCGGCGGCCGCGTCTGGATGCGCTGCACCAGATCGGCGACCACCCGCGCGGCGGTGTCGAAGTGCTGCGCATTGTGGCTGGCGAGCGAGACCGCAATCGACGGAATCCCCAGCAGGTAGCCTTCGGTGGCGGCCGCCACGGTGCCGGAATAAATCGTGTCGTCACCCATGTTGGCGCCGTGGTTGATGCCGGAAATCACCATGTCGGGCATATGGTCCAGCATGCCGGTGACGGCCAGATGAACACAATCGGTCGGCGTGCCGTTGACGTAATGAAAGCCCCCCGGCGCCTGGCGCAGCATCAGCGGGCGGTCGAGCGTGAGCGAATTGGACGCGCCGCTGCGGTCGCGTTCGGGCGCCACCACGGTGATGTCGGCGAGCGCGGCGAGCGCCTGCGCCAGCGCGGCCAGGCCGGGGGCGAAGTAACCATCGTCGTTGGACAGCAGGATACGCATCAGCAGCTGCCTCCGGACAGGGCAGGCAAACGTAATGAAAGACTCATGGCAGCGATGCGAACTTCTAACATGCGTCCGATTCTACCATCGGGCTTTGATCGGTTTTCGGGCTCAGTCGTATTCCCGTGTATAGAAGACATCGAAGCTGCTGGGCTGTCCGGCCTGTGCCTCGAGCCGTACGTGCCTGGACAACTGATACAGCACTTTCACTATCTGGCTCAGACCGTCGAGGCTTTGCTCGTAGCTCAGCGTCGCACGCGAGGACAAACGCTTACCGACGCTGACCACCGCACTGTCGAGCGATTCGCTGTCGCCCGCGCGCACACCGAAGCTGTCGATGCCCAGGGCTTCTGCCAGCTTTGCCTGCGTGTTCACCGACTCGGCCTGGCTCAGCAAGGCGCCTGCCGCCACCTGCAGCAACGCGAACTCCTGCTGACCGCTGCTATCCAGGCCATGCCCCAACACCAGCCAGGACAGTTTCTCGGTGTCGGGCATCGCCGGATCGGAATAGAGCGTCACCTGCGGGCGCTGCACGGTGCCACCGACCTGCACCCCGACTGTCACATCCGGCAGCTTGCGCACCGCCAATACATCGAGACCCGGATTGTCGATGGGGCCGACAAAACGCAGGACGCCGCGCTCGATGTCCAGCGTCTGCGCATAGGCGGCATAGCGCCCTTTTTCCACCTGGATCGTGCCCTCGCCGCGCAGCGCCTGGTTCACGGTGAACACGCGCAGCTGGCCGCCCAGCCGCGCGTCCAGCCCGGCGCCCTTGAACAGAAAATCGTCGCCCAGCCGGAGTGTCAGATCGAGCGCCAACGGGATACGCTGCACCGCCGGTTTCTCGCGTGGCGGCCGGCCGACGACAACGACATCGCTCGACAGCTCGGGGCGGCTCGCTTCGGGCATTTCCAGGCGGGCGCGGTCGGCGGTGAGTTCGCCGGTGAGTTGCAGACGCTTCGCATCAAGATTGAGCTGGGTCGTGCCGGACACCGTCACGCGTCGGTCGCTGCGATTGAGGGCGGCAAATTTCTCGAAGGTGAGCGTGAGCCCGGCCCGCGGGTTTTTCAGCTGGGCGTCGCCGCTCAGCACGATGCGCCCGCTGTCGCCTTTCAGCTCACCCTCCTGCACCTGAACCCGATCGTCCGCCAGCAACAGTTTGAGTGTGCCATCGGTGATTGCGACGCCCTGCTCGGGCATCGAAAAGCGAATGGCATCGGCGGCGATCCGGCCGTCGATGCGCGGCGCCGCCAGACTGCCACTACCCGTGAGTTGTGCGCTGACGCGGGCATCGGCGCGAATGCCGATCGGGATGAGCGGTTTCAGCAGGCGCAGATCCGGTATGTCGAACCGGGCATTCCATGCCAGCGGTGCGCTGCGCGACACGCTGACCGCCATGCCTTCGCGCACCAGCGCCGCATGCGCATCCAGGCGCAGTCGGCCAGCCTCCCGCGTATCGACAGCGAGACGGGTATGGACCTGGCCAGCCGTCGCGTCGGCATCGAGCGTGAGGGCAGTCAAGCCCATCGCCAGGGCCGGTTCGGTCAGATGCACATCGCCGGCCTGGCGCCGCAGACGCAGCCGCCCATCGAGCGATTCGCCCGCACGCAGATCCCAGTCACCATTGATTCGCAGGTCGGTGGTGAAGGGCAGCGCCGTATCCAGCAACGCCAGAAACGGCGCCAGCGGCAGACTGGCGAGTGTGCCGCGGCTGGCGAACCGCGCGCCCTGATGGTCGAATTGCTCGATCGCCGCCTGGCCGCCCGCCACCGTCAGCGCCAGGTCATTTACCTGCTGCCGTTCGCGCGACAGCAACAGGCGGGCAGGCGCCGTCAGTTTCATCGGCCAGTCACCCTCTACTTCAGCCTGATTCAATTGTCCGCGCCACACCAGATTCGTATCCAGCCCGCCCGACAGGCCCGCGGTCACGCGCCACGCGGGCAAACGGGCGTCGAGCGCCAGCGTGTGCGCGTTGCGGCGTCCCTTCAAGTCTGCACGGAGGCTTGTAATGTGCTGCCCGGCCACCTGCACCCCGCTTGCGGCCAGCTGCCCGTTGAACGCTCCGCTGGCCGGGGCCTGCATGGTCACGCGCAGATCGACGGAGTCGGCGACGAGCTGGCCCGGCAGACGCAGGCCACGGGCGGCGAGTTGTCCGTCGATCTGCAACCGGGCGGGATCGCCGCTGGCGCTGCCGTGGCTGGTCAGCCGTCCGGCCAGTCCCAGATTCAGACGCGCCAGCGCCGGTGCGTCGACATCCCAGACCAGGCGGTCGCCCGCTCGACCATACGCCCCTTTCAGCATGGCCCGGTTACCCGCCAGATTCAGGTCGACATCGGCGTCGGCGAGATGCCGGTTCTCATAGCGCAACCATCCCTGTCCGCTCACCGGCCGGCCCTCGAGTTGTCCCGGCGGCAGGCTGAACTGCGTCTGCAGGCGCAGCGTGGGCAACAGTGCGCCGCTGGCCTGGCCGCGCGCGTTGAGCCGTCCATGCGGAAACGTGCCGAAGCGGGCCGGATTGATCTGGCTGGCGTCGAACGCGGCGGTAAAGGCGCGCGTGCCGTCGAGTTTCAGCGCACCTTCGGCCGTCAGCCGGCCGGCCTGTCCGGTGAAGCTGGCCGACTCCAGGCGCACGGTCGACTCGGCATGCGTCAACGTGAATCGGCCCTGTCCCCAGGTTTCGCTGACGTCGGTCGTGAGCGTCTGGCGCGTGGCGTCGCCAGCCAGATGCAGGCTGGTCTTGAGCCGCGTAGCGGTCAACTGGCGGTGCAGGCCGGCGAGATTGAGACGCGGACTGTCCAGGTTCATGTTCAAGCGGCCATTGCGCCATTCCCCGCTTCCGCGCAACTGCCCCGCCGCACCCAGATCGATCGCCAGCGCGCTGAAATCGGCTTGCGCACTGTCGCCCACCACCGCACCGGTCAGGTTGGCAAGCGGCAGGCGGTTCTGGTCCAGCCGCCCGGCCAGCCGGTTGCTGAGGCTGAAGCTGCCCAGCAGACGTTCGCCCGGCTGCCCTTCAAAGATGCCGGAAAACGCCAGATCAGCCGTCGGCGCATCGGCCGCGAACAGGCGCGGATCAATGCCCTGCCCGGCCACCAGCAGCCTGGGCAGGCGCACGCGCGCAAACGGCGCGGCTTCACCGCTGGCCATCACAGTCATATCTCGAGCCTGTGCATCGAAGCGGAAGACGATGGCCGCCAGCCGTCCCTGCACGTCGAGCGTGGCACTGATCGGGATGGGGTCGCTGCGCGTGGCCTCGACGCGTCCCGTCAGATTGAATGGCGCATCCTTGCCGAGCTCAAGTTGGCCGCCGATATCTGCCCAGGGGGTGGTGACGGTCATGCCGGTGAATCGGTAGCGGTCGCCGTCATCATCGATGCGGCCATGCAGATTTCTGAAATCGAGCGTGCTCCCGGCATCGACGACAGCGAGATGCGCCACGTCCCAGGCCGAGACCCGCACGTCGACCGGCAGGCGCAGGCTGCCCGGCAAGGTTGCGGGCGTCGTATCCTGTTTCAGCGTCTCGACCCGCACGCTCTGCGCCGCCAGCAGATCGACATCAAGCCGCCGCTTCAACAGCGCGCGCAGTTGCCACGCCAGCCGCACCCGATCGAGCGTGATGCGGGTCGTATCCGATGTGTAAGTCAGTTTCCGGATGCGGATGGGAACGCCGACATGTCCTTCCATGCCCTCGACGGCCAGTCGACCTCCGCTCAGAAATGCGGCCGTTTCTCCCAGCCAGCGAAACCCGCTGTCCGTCGTCGCCATCCCGAGCGCGGCAACGGCCAGCACAATCAGCGTGGCCAGCAGCGCCGCCAGCCCCTTGAGCGCGCGCCTCAAAACGACACCCCGAGCGAGAAATGCAGGCGGAATTCACCGGTGGCTTCGCCATACGCCAGGTCGAGATTCACCGGTCCCACCGGCGAGCGATAGCGCGCACCAAAGCCGTAGCCGAACACCGGCGACAGCCGGCCTGGCGTATCGGCCGCATCGCCGCCATCGACGAATAGCGCCACCCCCCAGGTCGGGTTGAAGAAATAGTTGTACTCGGCACTGCCGGTAGCGAGATAACGCACCGACTCCACCCCGCCGGAAACCGTGCGGCCCAGGCTCTGGTAGGCGTAGCCCCGAACCGAATTGTCGCCGCCGGCACGGAACAGGAAGTCGGTGGGAATGCCATCGCGCGTATCCGCCAGCACGCTGCCGAATTCGCCACGCAGGACCACCCGTCCGTTGGCGCCAGCCCGAAAATACTGGGTATGACGGGCATACAGGCGAATGAAGCTGGTATCCGACAACAGGGCCGCCGCCGCGCCGCCGCCCTGCAGGGTCAGCACATAACCGCGCCGCGGATAGAACGCGTGCCCCGCGGTACGCTGGGTCCACACATAGTTGACAGCCAGCGCCCGATTGCGCTCATTGACCACGTCGCCGATGCTCTGCTGTTCGGTCTGGTATTGCAGTGACAGCGTGGTCTCGATCTGCCCGCGTCGCTGGGTACGCTTGGCCCCTGCCAGCATGGAGCGGATCTGCTGACCCTTGATGTCTTCGTGCTTGAGTTGCGCGCCGAGGCTGTTCTCGTAACCGGCGGAGGTACGCGGCCAGGCGAGTTCCGCCGCGCCGGATTGCTGCCTGGTTTCGATGCGCCCGTCGAGTCTCAGGCGCAAGCCGCGATCGGCGATGTCGCGTGTCAGCCATCCCGTCTGGATCCGCGCGCCGGTATCGGTGCTCACCCCCACCCCCACGCTGAATCGTTTTTCCGGCCGCTCCACCACCTCGACCCGGATCGGCACCGCCGCCGCCAGCATGGGATCGGGCTCGATATGGACCGTGGCGTGCGAGTAATAGCCGCTCGCTTCCAGCGCCACCTGATAATCGAGCAGGTCCTGCTGACGGAACGGTTTGCCGGGTTTGGCGGGATTGAGATTGCGGATGATCGACCCGGGGTAGCGCTGGGTGCCGCTGATGACCGGCTCGCCGTAGAAAAACGCCGGTCCGCTGTCGATCGTCAGGGTCAGGTCGGCTGCCCGTTCGGCGGGATCGATGCGCGCTTCGCTCGCTGCAAGTTTCGCCGTCGGATAGGTTCTCGCCAGCAGCGGGCGCAACACACCCACTTTTGCCGTGTTCCAGTCCGCCTGACGAAACGGCATGCCCGGCTTCAGCGAAAAACTGCGCTCGATACGTCCCCGCAGACCCGCCGCGTCGGCACGGGTCTTCAACGCACCGTCAAACGTCAGCGCCACGCTGCGCACCGTGGTGCGCGGACCGGGATCGATGCGGTAGTCCACCCGCCAGTCGTCGTCGATCCGTTCCACCGTGCTCGTCACCTGCGGCGAGAAATAACCCTCGGTCGCCAGCAGATCGCGTGCCGTCAGATCGCTCTGTCGCTGCAGCCGTACGATTTCTTCCGCGTCCGGCTTCTCGTCCTGCCGCGCTGCCCGTGCCACGTCGAGGTATTGCATCAACAACGGCTTGAGCGCATCGGGCGCGGTCACCTCAACCGTCAGCGCGTGCGCCGGCGATGCACACAGCGCGGCGAACAGCAGCACGACTTTGAACAGGCGAATGGACAAGATGATCCTGACGAAAAGGAGTCGGGCCATTCTAGGGGGTGCGACGCGTGGCGTGAACCCTGCGGTCTGGCCGCAGGCTTATGCCAATCCATTCGGCTTGCCAGACGCGATTTCAACAAGCTCCGGTTCCATCGCCACAAAAAAGAGGGCGGAATCCCGCCCTCTCGCTTGCCTCGCCCGGTCCGATCAGACCAGTTGTGCTTCAGCCTTGTCGAAGCTGAACACGCCGTCACGCGCATTTACCCGGATGACATCCTTGGGCCCGAAGTGCCCGGCCAGGATTTCTTTCGCCAGCGGATTCTCGAGCTCGCTCTGGATCGCGCGCTTGAGCGGCCGTGCGCCGTAGAGCGGGTCGAATCCGGCCTTGGCGATTTCGGCCAGCGCGGCATCGGTCACCTCGAGCAGGATCTCCATCTTCGCCAGGCGGGCTTCCAGCGCCTGCAGCTGGATGCGCGCGATGCGCGCGATGTGTTTCTCGTCCAGCGCATGGAAGACGACGACTTCATCGATGCGGTTGATGAACTCGGGCCGGAAGTAGGATTTCACTTCACCGAGCACGGCGAGCTTGACCACCTGGTAGTCGTCGCCCGCCATCTGCTGGATCATCTGCGAGCCGAGGTTGGAGGTCATCACGATCACGGTGTTGCGGAAATCGACGGTGCGGCCCTGGCCGTCGGTCAGGCGGCCGTCGTCGAGCACCTGCAGCAGCACGTTGAAGACGTCCGGGTGCGCCTTTTCGACCTCGTCCATCAGGATGACGGAGTAGGGTTTGCGACGCACTGCTTCGGTCAGGTAACCACCCTCTTCATAGCCGACGTAGCCGGGCGGTGCGCCGATCAGGCGCGCGACCGAGTGCTTCTCCATGAATTCGCTCATGTCGATGCGGATCATGTGGTCGGCCGAATCGAACAGGTATTCGGCCAGCGTCTTGCACAGCTCGGTCTTGCCGACGCCGGTGGGGCCGAGGAACAGGAAGGAGCCGAGCGGCCGGTTGGGGTCGCTCAAACCCGCGCGTGAACGGCGGATCGCATCCGATACCACGCTCACGGCCTCGTCCTGCCCCACCACGCGGCTGTGCAGTTTGTCTTCCATGTGCAGCAGCTTGTCGCGCTCGCCCTGCAGCATCTTCGACACCGGAATGCCGGTGGCGCGCGACACCACCTCGGCGATTTCCTCGGCGCCGACCTCGGTGCGCATGAGCTTGAAAACCGGCTTGGTATCGGCCGCTTCGGCATGCTTCAGCTGCGCCTCCAGTTGCGGCAGCTTGCCGTACTGGATCTCGGCAACCTTGTCGAGCTTGCCCTGGCGCTGCAGTTCGACCATCTCGCCGCGCAGCCTGTCGATCTCTTCCTTGATGTGGGCGCTGCCCTGCACCTGGGCCTTTTCAGACTTCCAGATTTCCTCCAGGTCGGCATATTCGCGGCCGAGTTGTTCGATCTCGTCTTCCAGCAGCCCGAGGCGCTTCTTCGAGGCTTCGTCGGTTTCCCGCTTGACGGCTTCGCGCTCGATCTTGAGCTGGATGATGCGGCGGTCGAGCTTGTCCATCACCTCCGGTTTGGAATCGATCTCCATCTTGATGCGGGCGGCTGCCTCGTCGATCAGATCGATCGCCTTGTCCGGCAGGAAGCGGTCGGTGATGTAGCGATGGCTCAACTCGGCCGCGGCGACGATCGCCGGGTCGGTGATGTCGACGCCATGGTGCAGTTCGTAGCGTTCCTGCAGGCCGCGCAGGATGGCGATGGTCGATTCGACGCTCGGCTCGTCGACCAGCACCTTCTGGAAGCGGCGCTCCAGCGCGGCGTCCTTCTCGATGTATTTGCGGTATTCGTCGAGCGTGGTGGCGCCGATCAGGTGCAGTTCGCCGCGCGCCAGCGCCGGCTTGAGCATGTTGCCGGCGTCGATCGCGCCCTCGGCCTTGCCGGCGCCGACCATCGTGTGCAGCTCGTCGA
>CAYVOR010000057.1:0-15998 GCA_964452995.1 uncultured Thiobacillus sp. | reverse complement strand
ACGCCGCCTACCGCGACGCCGATGCGGAGGGCATCGCCCCCGGCGCGGAATACGACCTCGTCGACGAGGTCGCCTCGCAGCTCGGCGTGCGCGCCTGGTACGCCTGGCAGGCCGACAGCGGGCCGGGCGGGGCCACTGCAAGCGAGCCGGCGGCGCAGTCCCGAAAGATCGAATCGCCGGCCGCGCTGATGTGCCTCGTGGCGGCGCTGGAGCGCCTCGACGGGCGCGGCGAGCAGGAAGTCGCGCAGATCGCCGCCGAGGCGGCGCTGAAGGGCACCACCGGCCTCGACCTGGATTCGCCGGAGAAGCTCCACAGCCTCTCCGCCTTCGGCAACGAGCGCTTCAGCGGGATGGAGCTGCTGTGCCTGATGCACGCCGCGATGCAGCGCGTCAGCCCGGGCACTGACGTGGGGGCGGATTTCTCGGGGGTGTGGGGGGCCGCGCAGATGATTTACGCAACGCGGAAGAAGTAGGGGAGGCCGAAGGCGGCGGGTTTTTTCCGGGACGGGCGGGTTTGGGGCGGTCGCAATCCGCCTATCGTTTTGGCTGTGACGCTATGACACAGGTTGACCGGTTTGCGATCAACAGCCGACGCTCACGAGGGAACCATCGAGGACTTCTGGTCCATTGCTGTTGTTGCCACAAGGAGCGGCGTGCGGCCAATATATTACTGCTTTGCGACGATGAATCCGATTTCAGCGAGAACGACCTCTCTCACGCAAATAGACGGCAGAAAAAGAAGTGGGCGTTCAACGCTGTCCATAAGCCGCATGTTTGAAGAGCAGCCCGGTGAGTGTCGGCTTAATCGTTGGGCATGTCTATGCCTCACGTGGTCCGGTGACCCCAGGCCCAGTCACCGCCAACAGATACAAAAATCTCCGACTTGAAGCGCCTTGCCTCAAAAGCTCGCTTAACACGCTCCGTTAGATCGTCCCGAACTAGCCCTGACGATGTCCCATTGAACTCACCAGCTGTCGTCGTAGTGGGTAGCGTAATAAGAATGCCTTGCGCAGATTTTACTTGCCTATTGAAGCCAATCTTAGCGAGGTCAGCGTACGCGTTCTGATAGTCGTCATAGCTGCCATTCTTAAGATCAAAGGTACATACCACGAAGTAACTCATGCTTCACTCCTTTCTGCCTAAAAAGTATTTTAATAATTACATTCTCATAAAGACATCCACCAACGCTTGAGCGATAACCATACTTCGTACAGTAAATTGTGCGATGACAGGACCTTCTGTCGATTTGTCTCCTTGATGTATCGTTCCCTTGCCTTCATGTCTTGTGCGCGACTACGTTCGACATCACGGCGGGAGATCTGCTCTGCCCAGACGACCCGCCCTCTGCGTACGAAGTAATGCGACCTGCAGGGGAAGCTCCAGTTACCGATCGACGGTTCAATGGTCACTTTGCTGTTCTCGATCTGAATCCCCCAATCAGTGGGACTGAGTGGTGTGACGACCTCCACTCCACAACCACAAGCGCACTTGTGAACTGCCGTCTTATACCGCCGCGACACGTAGAGGATGCCCTCTTCGAGGTGCTCCGGAATAAATTCGACTAGCTGGTGTGTGAAGTGGGTTTGCCTCATTCGGGTTTGTTCCTTGTGATCTCATCGCGTGTGAGCTGGTGGGTGTTAATTACGTAAGCTGACTGATGCTCTCCATAGCAGTCTTGGTAGAAGCCGCAGAACTTTTTCCATTTGATGACAGCCATAACGGCGCACAACGCATTAAGTTCGGCAACCTGGATATTTGTCGCATACAGGTCATCAGCAATAGCGCCGTTATCTAGCGAAACATGCTTCGAGAAATGGTCAAACTTATCTGACGTGCTGAGAGTGACGCGACAGGTGCCGATCAAGCATTGCTCTTCCTCAAGGAGTTCCAACTCCATGCCCGTGTCCACGAATGGAACGCGGGCTTTTGTTAGGTATTCTGAGAGGAGCTTGCGTACGGCGGGTTTATCCACGCAGATGAAGGCAAAGTCGAAACCGGCGAGATTTTCAACATTCTCTTCGGTTACATAATCCGGGTGCGTGAAAATCCCACGTCGCATCTGACCGTATAGCCTAGCGAAGTAGTCCACCTTCTTGGGCCTTACGTCGAGTTCTTGAAGTGAAACGGCGCTCGGAGCGCGGAATGCGTTGTGCTGGAGAAAAACGTCGCCATCGAATAAATGGATTTCCCGGACGTTGGTCTTGGCCACGAAATCGAGTACATATCCTCCGCTACCACCCAAGCCGATGATTGCTAGCTTGGCCATGGCAGTCCTTCTTGTGACATTGGCGATCCCTGCACGGCTCGAAGCCGAGTCCGTGTACAGGAATACCGAATCTTCATCGGATGAGGAGATGGGCTTGAAAGTCCGCGCATCTGCCTTTGGATCTACCGCCTTCGCCTGGTTTTGAATGATCTCGATGTATCGAGTGATCTTTGCATGGTAATCGGGGTATCCGATTTGCGGCTTGCACGAAAACCGGTGCTGCACGATGACCCCATCGCAGAGCGTCGTCGTCGAGGTTGTGTGCTTGATTTGGGTGATAGTCGTCCCATCGCTGTTGCAAGGATGATCGCCCGCAAACCAAACCTGATGGTCTGCCGGTTTATCGGTCTTGTCGTTGTTGAGAGTAAGGTCGGTCACTATCGTGCCGAGAACGACCTGCTTCTGAGCGTTTACGTACGGCACCGAGTGCACTACAAGGAAGCCGTGCCGTACCTCTACTTCATACCCCTCGTCGCGCAAGCGTTTGAGATCTGCACTACGACCGATCAGTCTTTCGGACATTGAAAATCATCCCGTTCTTAACAACCACGAATTGCCCTTCGGTAAGGGAACCATCGTGTCCATGCGGGTTAGAGTATGTAACCGTGAACACGATCGTTTCGGTTGGAACTTCACCAGGGTACGCAAGCTGCACGACCTGCAGATACGTGAGTTTGTGGTCGCTGACTTCGCGCGGACGGCCATTCACAATGATCGAGTAAGTCTTGGTGTGCCCCGGAGCTTCTGCAGATTTCATATCACTCATGATGCTGATTCCTTTCGACAAAGTTGAGTCAAATCAACGGACTTGCACATCGGACGGATTCGGCGTAGATTTGCTGTCTATACAAGCAACTCATGTTAGTCACTTAAAAGTGAACCCGTGTCTCGCGATACTTAAGTACCGTTGTCTGCTTGGACAACACATTACTCCTAGAAGTTCCCCGCGTCAAGCTAGGGGTACGCGCACCTGCGTAATGCTCGATAGCTTTGCTTAACCCGATTCAGCCGGCCGCGGCTACTTTCCGCGTACCGCATTCATCAAATGAGGAGAATCCAACAAATGCAATCTGGCCTTGGTGCCGCCCTTCGCAAATTGCGCGAGCGACGAACATTGTCGATTCGAGAGCTTGGTAGGCTTGCCGACATTGATCACGCATATATCTATCGGCTAGAGCAAGGCGAGAAGACGAACCCCTCCCCGGAACTCATAGCAACAATTCTCTCCACCCTTAAGGCAAATCCACGCGAATCCGCCATGGTGAAATGGCTTGTAGAGCATAGTGACGCGTGGGAGGATCTCGTGGAATATTGCCTTGACGATCCAAACGTCACCGTCGAGGAGTTCTCGATGGCGGCCGGCGTTCGGCATCGCGGCACTGCCCGCCCAACCCCAAGCGTTCTTATAGAACGTGTGCGGCGTGCGCTTAGTGCAGGAAATGAATAACCAATGGATGAGGCGGATGTACAGCAGCGGGCTCGATCATTCATCGCCCCCCTGGATTTGCGGAATATCCGAGACGACCTGTCCGTTTACTTGAATGCAGCAAATGCCATCCTCCGGAAAGAGGAAATGGAGGTAGGTGAATCTGGAACGACGCTTACCCGGCCTGACGGCAAACACATCATCACAGTCAACTCATGCGAGCCCTCTGAACGTCAGCGCTATACTATCTGCCACGAAATTGCCCACGTGATCCTAGGTCTGTCATCAAGCCACGACGGCGTACCGTCATGGTCGTATGTGAAGCGCCATCCTAACGAAATTGCCTGCGACTGGTTTGCCGCTGAACTCTTGATGCCTTACAAACAGTGGCTTGCGGCTGTTCCGAAGGAAGAGCCATCGGTCGCTGTGATCAAATTCATGGCAAGCGAGTTCGGGTGCTCCTATCCCGCTGCCGCATCGCGCTATGCCACACTATCAGCGATCCCATGCGCATTTGTTACGATGGAGTGCGGGACAGTGAGATACGCAGCTCGCTCCACGGCCCTGCGACGTGTGAAAGCATGGATTTCTCCGCGGATGCCAATCCCCCAAGGATCAGTTGCATATAGGTTACGTACAGACGGTCAGAGCCAAATTGATACGGACATCGTTGCCCAAGATATCTGGTTCCAGGAATGGGAATCAGGCTTAGACTTAAACGAAATATGCCGTCACTACCAGAGCAGCGACACAACGACTTCGCTCCTTTGGTTCGAGGAAGAAATTCTCCCAAAGTATGAATTCGACCGCTTCGGTCGACGTGTTGAGGAGGACGAGGATCTCGCTGAGCTTACTGGCGACCTGCCTTGGCCGGGGAAGAGAAGGCGCCGCTAACTTTAGAGGGGTCTTTGCTCAGGACGGTATCTACTCAACCGCGTTTTCCCTGCGTGTTCGCTTCAGGCCGAGAGTGAGCGTTGTTGCAAATTCGCAAGTCGTGAGTTGTTGACGCCTATCTACGGGGTAACTATTCCCTCTCGAAACCGTGATCAGTGAACTTCAATGTCCTACTATTTTCGGTCACCGTGCGCACCACGTTATCGGGGGCGCCGTCAGGAATCTTTGCCTCGATCTCGATGGTCACGGTCACGGTGGCGCCGACCAGACCGGCCAAGTGTGAAATAACCTCTTCGGCAATCCTGCCGGCATCGCGGCCGACACGGGTGGGGTCGAGGGCGGCCGAGCCGTGAAAGCGCTTCGGCCGGGTGACGGTCGCGGCTGGCGATTCTCCGCCTGGCTGAGGTTCCCCGCCCTGTCCCGGTTGCCCCGGTGCGCCTGCTCCCGATGACTCGCCCGGCGCCGCACGCTCGGCTTCGATCTGCCGGTTGGCAACATCCGGCTTTACCACCAGGCTCTGCGAATAGGGGTCCGGCGACACCATGGTGCCACCGCGCAAGCCTTTGTAGCGGCCGGTTTCCTCATCGTAACTGTCGGCAAAGCCGAAACCGTCCTGCGCCCAGGTCAGCAGGCTAACGCCATCGCTGATTGCGCGGAGCAATACGGCGGAATCCCGCAGCCGCGGCAGATAAAGATAGCGTGCGAAATCCTCCACGAGTTGTTTCACCGGCACATGCTCGCCGCGCCAGAGCGGAATTTTGTCCAGTTCCATCCGAAGTCGCGTTGGAGCGAAACTGGTGAGGTAATGCTCGTCGGTGCGCAACTTCTTGCTGGCGCGCACGGCCAGGGCATCTGTGCCGGACAGGCGTAACGCCTCCCAGGTTATGGCAGCCTGCGGCGTGGCCTGGGTGGGTACCAGAAGCCACTGGTAGGTTTCCGGCAAGCGGGCCGTCGCTGCGCCGTCGGCCGCCGCCATCTGCTGCTCGACTTGCCGCTTCTGGTGTGTGGTGAGACCGAGTTGCGCTTCGTCGGCAAGAATCGACTGCCAGGCGAGATATTTCCGCGCGGCCTCATCGAGGTCCTGCAATCGAGTCTTGTCGGCCGCCAGGAACACCAGCGTGTTGCGGTAGAGGCGCGGCGTATTGCCGCGATTCTCCAGAATGGCCTTGGCGGCCGTTTCGGCGGCGTTGCTGGGTTCCTTGCTATACGGGTGTGCCGTACCCAGCACCACCAGCCGCGCATCCAGATCGTCCGGCACGTCGGTGCCGCTGCCCGGCATCGGATGGATGCGATTGAAGTCGCCGGTGGTCGCCAGGTCTTTTTTCAGGCGCCGCTCCAGTTCGGCCACCACTTTGTCCGGATCGCGCTTCAATTGTTCGGCGCGGTCTTCGGCCAGCTTGGTCACCGTCGGCTGGGTCGAATACCAGTAATGCGGACCGTCGGCGTAGAGGTAGGTGGCGGCGCTGGCCATGCGGCGCAGCGCATCGCCGAATACCGCCGGCGACTCGCCCGGCATGACACAGCCCAGCTTCACGCGCCGATCCTCGATGCCCCTGTGCGCGGCAGCCGTAGTCGGCGCCGAACCCATGTAGATGGCGCGCGCCACGCGCCGGCAGGCGGAGAATTTCCCCAGATTGGGCAGTTCGCTGTCCAGCTTGAGCGGCAGCGAGTTCGGGCCGTCGACATCCTTCTCGATGACCGGCACCCAGTTGTCCGAGAGGTAGCGGGTCAGTTCCGACTGCACGCGGGCATCGTCGATGGCCACGTTGCCCGGCAGGATGAGTGGATTGCGGTCGCCCTTTTCCCACAGGCTGTGAATCACCGCCGCCATCAGGCGCAGCACGCCGCGCGTGCGCTGGAATTTCACCAGCGTGCTCCAGTCGGTGTAGAGCCGGTCGAAGATTTCCGGGTGGATCGGGTAGGCGGCCTTGATGCGCTGCTCGTATTCGGCGTCGCGCGTTTCGGGCGGAAACTCGGCTTGCTGCGTGCGGTAGAAATCGGCGAAGGCGCGCGCCACCACATCGCGTTGTTTGAACTGCCCGGGGTCGTGCATCGGCTGGAACAGCCGGCGGCGCACGATCTCGAAGCCTTCCTCGGCGCTGGCCGGCCGCCACGACGATTCCAGCCGCCCCACCACGTTGCGCAGGCGGTCCAGCGCCTCTCGGCCGCGCGTGCCGCCCACTTCCACATCGTCGGCTTGCGTGTGCGGCGAGCCGGAGGTGTCCGAGGCCGGCAAGCTGATCACCAGCAGGCAATTCTTTGCTAGCTTGGCCGATTCGGTCAGCACCTGGGCGAAGGAAAATTGCGTCTCGAAGCCGCCCGCCGGCAGGTCGCTTTGGTCGTGCAGCTGGCGCGCGTAAGCGACCCACTCATCAACGAGAATCAGGCAGGGGCCGTATTCATTGAACAGTTCGCGCAAAACGTCGCCGGGGCTGGTGGCCTTCTCGTCGTCGGCGGCTACGCGCGCGAAGGCTTTCTTGCCGCCCAGCTGATACGCCAATTCGCCCCACAGCGTGCGAACCACCGTGCCATCGGCTTTCACCGTCGGGTTGCCCGGGGAAATCTTGTTGCCGACCAGCACAACGCGCTTTGCCTTGGGCACGCCGCCCGCACCGGCGGCGGATAACACGGCATCGATGCCCGCCAGCTCGGTTGGCGCGATGCCGGAAAACAGATGGTACAGCGCCAGCATCGAATGGGTCTTGCCGCCGCCGAAGTTGGTCTGCAGCTGCACCACCGGATCGCCGCCGCCGGTCGTCAGTCGTTGCACGGCCTTGGCAAGCAAGCCCTTCAGGCTTTCCGTGAGATAGGTGCGGCGGAAAAACTCCACCGGGTCGCGATACTCGGGCGTGCCTTCGCCAAGATGCACCTGCCACAAGTCGGCGGCGAACTCGGCCTGCTGGTAGCGGCCGCTGGCCACATCCTCGTGCGGCATCACCACTTCGCGCCAGGGCTTGAGGCTTCCCGTCACGCCGCTTTCGATGGCGATGCTGGAGGACTTGCGTTTTTCGCCGCGCGCCTGTTCGTCGAAACGCACGCGCAGCAGTTCCATCTTGGCCCTATCAACTTCATCGGCTTGCGGGGCCGAGACGGCGGAGAGCAAGCGCCCGGCCGAGTCCAGCGCGCGATAGGCATCGTCGCTGGAGAAAGGCTCCTGGTGCGCCCACTTGTTGCGCCAGTCGCGGATTTCCGACACCAGGCTGCGCTCGGAGAAGCCCAGCGTCTTCTTGAACACCTCGTTCCAGGTGTCCCACATCAGCTTGAGCAGCGCCGCGGCATCCCACTCTCCGATGCTCTTGCTGGCCAGCATAGGGTCATCCACGAAGCTTTTCACCTTCTGCATGGAAAGGGCGTTGGCGGCGATGGCGCTCTTCACTTCGCGCTCGACGAAGGGCGCCAGCCCTGCCTTGAGAAGTTCCAGCGCCTTGCCGACGCGCTCGTGATTGGTGATGGCCATTCGTCGTGCCTTATCCCAGATGGGCGATGCTCACGTCGCCCCAGTGCTGTTTCAGATACTCCGCCACCAGGCGCCGGTGGCAATGGTGCGGCTTGTCCTCGCTGCACAGCAGGCAACCCTCGGCGATCACCTCCTTTGGCACCTTGTCCTCGATGTGGCGCTTCTCCATCAGGTCGAGAAAACGCTTTTCATAGGTATCCCAGTCCCCGCCGCGCTTCTTGTACTCGTCGAGCATGTCCTGGGTAGGCGCCAGTTCCGGCAGGTGCACGTACTGCATGCCGCAGACCTTGTCGAGAAAATAAGCGAGGTCGTCGCGCTTGGCGAAGCCCGCCAGTTGAGAAATGTTGTTGAGCCGCACATCGACGATCCGCTTCGCGCCCGAGCCGCGCAGCATCTCGAAGAACTTGCGGGCAGTCTTCTTGGTGAATCCGATGGTGTAGATCTTCATTGCCGCTCCCGCATCATGCCGCCTCGTTCGCCATGTTTTCATCGATGTAGGCCACCTTGCGCTCCTGGCGCTCGATGGCCTCGGCCAGCAGTTCCTGTCCCGAACGGAACAGGTCCTCTCTGGGCAGGCCGAGCAAATCGAGCAGGCGCAGCATGGCCTCGCCATGCGCCTCGATCCGGCCGTCGGCCAGAATGTGCCGGATCGGCACGCCGAGTTCGTCGAGCGCGCGCGCCACCAGCAGGGTGCGGTGGCATTCCAGAGGCTCCTTTTCCGCGCACATCAGCGCGATGCGGTATTCCGCCGCGCCGGTGGTGACTCGCTCGATGCCCTGGCGGAACAACGCCGTGCGCGCCAGCAGCGGATAGCGCACGCGACCGTTCTCGTAGCAGGAGCGGTCTTCGGACCGGGCGCCGAGTTCGCGGCCCAGGAACACGTACTTGATCCCCTGTTCCTTCAGCGCTTTTTCCAGCGCGTCCTTGTTGAACTGGGGATGAAACCGGCTGTAAGGCGCGGAACGGACATCGGCGAGCGCCGATATGCCATGCTGCTTGAGCAGGGCGATAAAGGCCTCGATCGGGTGATTGGAATGCCCGATGGTGAATACGGTCTTGTCGGCCTCGTCCATGCGCGCTCCTCAGGGCCTGGGGATGATGGCGGCGATCAGCTTGTAGCAAGCGTCGTTATACGGCTCGCCGATGCTGATGGTCAAGAAGCATTCACCCAAGGGATAGCTGCCGTCCTCCTGCGCCAGATAGCGGCGCTCGAAAATGGGGTCGGTCACCCAGAAACGATACTCGATGCCGCGATAGCTGAAACACCCCTGCACGCGCCGCTTCGCGTTGCCGAAGGCATGGCCGGGCGCGAACACCCGCAGTTCGATGCCGTCCACATGAATCAGGCAGAGCGAGCTGTCGAGCGTGTTCGCCGTTTCCAGCGGAATCTCATCGTTCATCCCGTGAAAAGTTCGACGCCCGTTGATCCAGAGGGTGGCAGCATTGGTGACCAGCGGCGCCAGCTGATTCCATCCCATCCGGCCGGTGTGCACCCAGTAGGGTTCCGGGTCGAGCAGCCAGTTCTCCTGCTGGCACCCTCGCGGCTTCGGTTCAAGCAGCGGAACGTCGATAATGTCGAGCACGCGCGGATCGCTGCCGTCGCGATACTGACGTTCGTATTCCGAAACTTCTTCGTGCTCGCGGGCGCTCACTGGCCGCAGCCAGCCGCCGGCCTGCCCGGACGCCGGAAACTCGATGCCGGCGATGCAGCGGCCATTCAGCTTGCGGGAGTTGGCCAGGCAGACGATGCGTTTGACGATGGCCACGTGTTCATTCCTGCCCAAAGAGGTCGTCGGTGCCCGGTGCCGCCGCGCGCGGCGCTTCGCGCGCCAGGCGCACGATCTCCGGCCAGCTTTGCACCAGCGCGTTGTAGGCCATGGCTTCGGCTGCGCGCTTTTTCCGCTCACAGATCGTGTAGAGGCGGTAGCACAGTTCGCGCGCGGTTTCGGCCTGGCTGCCGAGCTTGGCGACCAGTGCAGCAGATGCGGCCTCGCCACCGGCCTCGAGTACGCGCACCAACTGGTGCACCATCTCCCAGACGGTGAGGCGGCTGTCGGATGCCGGGTCCCAGTCGGCGGGCAGTTCGGCTGGCTTGAGCAGCCGCACCTTGCCCTTGCCAGAATGGATGATGCCAGCCTCGACCAGCCCATCCATTCCCGTGTTCTTGGCCTGGGCGAGCACGTTGGCCACACCGAACTCACCTTCCGCAAAGCCCATTTGTTCGAACCACGCCAGTGCCCAGCGCGAATCGGCGTCGAAATCGCCTTCCTGCTCGGCCAGCGCCTCGTCCAGCACCTGATTGATGAGCGCGAGTGCCGCGCGCACGCTGAGCGACTGGCCGGTTTCAGCTTCGATCACCTTGGCATAGCGCGTATAGACCGCCATGCCGGGGCCGATGGCGGCTTGCGCAAGGTCCACTGGCGCGATGTTGCCGGCCTGCAGATGGCGCAGGGCTTCGGGCAGTTCGGCCTTGAGCGCGGCGACGAACTCGCGGCGGGTGGCAGTGGGCGCGTTAGCAGCACGCTGGCGGCAGACGAGAACGATGCTGGAAGCGAGGGCGTTGGACTCTGACCCACGCATACGGTTGGCCAATTCGGTCCGCATCGGCCAGGTTCCAGTAGTTGTGAAGCCGGCGCGTATCACTGCGTCGAGGAAAGTCTCCCAGCCGGTATTCGTCGTACCCTCCGCGCTGTCGCTCTCAGCCTGCTTAAAAGCATAGTAGATGGTCACCGGAAACGCCGGGTGCACCTGCTCGGCAAGACGGTGCATCGCTTGTGTCATGCCAGCGAGAAAGAAAGCTTCGGCACCAACCTTTCCGGCTTGATGACGATAGGCGAAGGCTACCAGTTCCTCGGTCTTGGGCACGGCCAGAGTAGCGAAGAGTTCTGGAAAAATAGGTTTCAACGCGCGACGCAACCAGACGTAGAAAAAGTCCGACAAGTCAGCATAGGGGACGTTGTCATAGTAAGGGGGATCAGTGGAAACGACCTTACCCTCCGAGATCGACTGCTGTGCAGCGTCGACCTGACCAACACGCCCAGGCGAGCCACTTGGCAAGAACAGAAGTACCTTCGGGACAAAGCTGAAAGTCTTATCAAATCCACCCGCAGAATCCCCGATTAGATTTGCCTCAGCAAAGTCCCATACCATTGGGATTGCCTGTCGGGCAAATAGATGCCCGACATGCTCCTTTGCAGGGTCATTTCGCCATTGACAAAGCGCATTGTTGAGATTCACAAGACGAGACAAGAAAACACCCAAATACAATGCCACAGCATCGGCGTAAGCCGTGGCACCAACGCCACTGGCGGCTAGTTGTTTTCCATCATCTGGAATCCCAGCAACACGCGCGTCGCGTTGCACGTACTCGCGCACCTCCTGAACTAGATTAGCGAACGTCGTCAGCGACGCGAGTTGTCGATCAGTATAAAGTTGAGAAAATTGCTCCATACCATAGGGCTTCACGCCAAGATACTGCGTGCTACCGGATATAACGACCTCTGGCTTCCACTCTGGCTGCGCCTTCTGAGCAGAGGCTTCTTGTTCCGGCGTAGGCGCGATATAGACCCGCCCCCGCTCGCCTTCGGCAACGATGGCCATCATCCGCGCGCCTATTCGCCCGGCCATGCCCTCGGATTTGATGTAATCGCTCGCGATCGGCGTCCCCGACATTAGGCACCGAAAGTTCGCGCCGCGAGCAAGTTTGGTACCGTTCTTCGCCTCTTCCACATCTTTCGGCTTGCCCGCCTTCACCGTGAAGCGGTAGCTGCTGCCCTCGATCACCGGTTCGACATACGCTTCCTTGCCCGGCTTGTTTGCAAGCATAAATGTGGTAATGAGCGGCACCTCCACCTGCGCGAAGGCCGGGTTGGGGCTTCTGACCGTACGCGCCCACAGCCAGGCGATGACGGTGAGCTTCTGGCCGACGTATTTCTTCAGGTCGGGCCGCTCCTTGGCCATGGCCGCCGTGACTTCGATCTTGGGGTAGAGATGGCCGATACGCTTCTCGGCCTCATCGCGCATCCACTGGCCGTAGTAGCGCACGTCCTCGGCGAGGCCCTGCGCACCTTTCCATTCGCGGCCGGCCAGATCAGCCTTCTTTTTCACGTCGGGATTCACCGGTGGCTTGCCGGCAAACCGAGGCGGAATCTCGATCATCGCCTTGTTGATCAGCACCGCCACCGGATTCAGATCGCTGGCGTAGCTCTCCAGCCCCAGCCGCTGCGCTTCCAGCGGCAATGCGCCGCCGCCGGCGAAGGGGTCGTGAAAGCCGGGCAGCTTGTAACGGTCGAAGAGTTCCTTGGCGCGCGGGTGGTCGGCGTTTTCGGAGCAGGTGTAGCGCCAGCTCTGCCAGATTTCGTCGCGCGCCTTCTGCAACACGGCCTCGTTGGTGGTGTTCTCCCACTTCACCAGTTCCTCGATGATGCGGAACAGCCGCTGCCGCTCCTTCTCCTGCGCCTTCTCGGTCTTGAAGATGTCCGGGTGCGCCGAGGGGTCATCGACCATCTGCGCAAAGATCACCGCCCGCGCCGCCGCCAGGGGGCGCCGCGCCCACCACAGGTGCAGCGTCGAAGGATGGCCGTGGCGGATGGATTTCTCGCGTGCGCTGGCGATGTTGATTGCCTCTAGCGGCAGGGCGACCTCGATGAGTTTCTTTTTGGGGGTCACGCGTTGTCTTTCTGATTGGCCACTTGTGCGAAATGCCGAAGCACATGGTGAACAGACGTGTAGGGGTTGTAGCCGTTGTTCTCGGCTCGCCCTTCAATCCAGTCGGCGTTTCCAAGGGCGTCTTCCACTCTTGCCATGAGCTGTTTGGCGATGGTGGCGTCCGCCTTCTCGTAGCCCGGCATGTGGTTGCGAACCCGGTCTATTACGTCAGCGCATTTCGTGAATGGGGCATCCGTTCTTTCATGGTGGAGCAACACCCAAAATTCAAAACAGGGGATTGAAATCGATTCTCGAATGGCCAGTGGCTTCTTCTTGCGGTCGGCCAGTGTCTTGATCTTCTTCCGCGCACGATCAAAGCTCTCGTGCCCGTCACGGTCAAAGACACAGAAAACATTGTCATACCCACCGCGCTCTGAACATTTTCCCTCGGCGCATTCGACGACGCTGATGGGCGCCGGCCCGATTGTGTTATCTGCAAGGATGATTTCCGCCGTGGTCAGTCCGTATTTGATACGGGCTGCCTCGAAATACTCTTGCTCGGTTTCACCCTCGCACACGATGAGAGTGATGGATCGTGGCGGCTTCTGTCCGGCCGCACGCCGGAACGATCCACTGCCACGAAGCTTTGAAAGTGGAGTGCGCCGCGCCATGCGTCAGGCCCCGAGGTCGCCGATGAAGGGAATGGCGCCGTAGCGTCCCTTGAGGTAGCCACGCTCCAGAGCTTCGTCCTTGCGCGGCGAGTATTCGAGCAGCGGGTAGAGGCGGGACGATCGTTCCTCGTCTTTCTCGACGAACCATATCTGGTCGCGGCGGAGCAAGTCGGTGTCCAGCAGGGTCGTGTCGTGGGTGGTAAAAACCAACTGCGAGTTCTTCTCGTTGTTGCGGCTGTGGAAAAGTCCCACGAGAAAGCGTGTCATGTGCGGATGCAGGCTGCGGTCGAGTTCATCGACGAACAGGGTTGCCCCCCATTCAAGCGCACGTAGCCAGCCGCCCGTGAATTCGAACAGCTTCTGGGTGCCGTCTGACTCGTCGCTCATGTCGAGCGGCACTTCTTCGTTGGTATCTGCGCGCTTGTGCCATGCGAGAACGCGAAAGCGCTTCGGCGTCTGGGGTGCGGGCGAGGCCCCAGGCTGGAGCCCAATCTCAAGGTGAACCCGCATGGCGCCTGGAGGGGGCACACCCGAAGGTGGTGGAGTCATGTCCTCTTCCAGAAGCTCCAGCCGGTCGATGCCGATATCCGCCGCGCGCATGAAGCGCATGATCTGGTCCTGCCCGCTTCCTTCGCGCAGCAGATTCAGGCTAAGGAATGGATTCAGGTCGACACCGGGCACCAGCACGATGAGCTTCTGCGTGATCCAACTAAATGCCGGTCGGAGCTGGGCATTGTTGAGCTGAATCGCGGTCGACAGGAACAGGGCGTTGTCTCGCGTAAAGTCTTGCCAGACTTTGCGCTCCGCACGCTCAGCGTTGAAGTTTGGGCCGAACCACCACCGTTGCGCCTTGGTCTCGGTGTCGTACTCCCTTTCGAACCATCTTTGCGCGCGGCCAAGTGGGTAGGCAACAAGCCATTCCCTGATTACGCGCTCGGAGCTTGCTACGCAGCAGTAGTGATAACGGATGCCATCGTCGGCGATGAAGATGATCTCGAACTCCGACGGTTGCTCAGATGCTAACTTCGAAAAGAGAAACGGCGTAACGGGAATAGGCTGGCCTTCCTGAAAGCTGGTGGCCGAGTTCAGTACCAGCTGGCGCAGGGTTTCCACTGCGCGCAGGAGATTGCTCTTGCCCGCTGCATTCGGTCCATAGATGACTGCCGACCGCAGCAAGCGCAGATCCTTGTCCTTGCCCGGGCTGACATTGCGCTGGAGATGCGCGGCGTCGGGACTGGCCACCATGCTTAAAGTCTGGCGGGACAGAATGGAGCGGAAATTGGAGACGCTGAATTCGATAAACATGGCGGCAGATTCAACAATAATGGAATCGGACATCGATTCTTGCTGTTTTTCCGCAATAATGCAACTTTAAATTAGCAAAGTGAGTACATTGGTCAATTGCTTACTGTGGCTTACCTGCTCGTGCAAGCAACTCGGCGAAGTCATAGTTCACGCTGGTTACACCAAAGTCCGGCTCGCGCTGGAAGGGCTGGCGTAGGTAATGCACATTGTGGCTGTCTGCGTCGAGGAACTCGACGATGGCGAGGATGAAGTCATCGGGCTTGTTGAGGGAATAGAGAATCTCGTTGCGCGTGACGGTAATAGTTGGCGCGCCGGACACGCGGCCCTTTACTTCGATGAAGCGCAGCTTGCCGGTACCCGTGACACGGCTCTCGATGTCGTAGCCGAGTTTTTCGAGTTCTCGGTCGGTGGGGTCGAAACCGAGGCCGCGCTCGATGTCCATGATGATGGCGCGGGCGCGCGCGGCGCTGATCTGGGTGTCTGCCGGGGCAGTGGGTGCAGCGGTTGTCTGCCCGTTCATGGCACGGATGAGGCCGATGGGAACCACCAGCAGGCCGCCCAGCACGACCGGAGGCAGCGGTGAGAGCTGGGCTTCGAGCTTGAGTTCTTCCAGCCGCTTTTGCAGCCGCCCTTGCAGGAGGTCGGCACGCTTGCGGGCCTCGTCGGAGTTGAGTTTGGCGTTGGGTTTTCCGGCCTGTTCCTGCAGCTTGAGTTCTTCCGCGCGGTGATCCCAGTAGGTGATTTCCTTGGTGAGGCGGTCTTTCACCGCCGCTTCGGTTTTGGCGATGAGTTCGAGTTTGCGGTCGCGAACTTCGGCCAGGTGTTCCGGTACGACGTGGGCGATGGCATGGCCCTGTGCCCTTTGCTCCAGATCGCGGTTGATCCACTGACATTCGGGCCGGTCGAGGATGGCGTGGATGCCCGGCTCGTCTGCCGCGAGGGGGCGGTAGTCGAGATAGGGTGCGTAATTGACATGGCGGGTGGCGCCGCCCGTATCCATCTCGACGTAGAGCATGCGCTTGGAAACGACGCGGCGTTCTCCGCCACGGGTGAGGCCGGCGTCCTGGATGGCTTGCTCCAGATAGAACAGCACACGCGGGGAGTTGCCCGGATCGCTTTCATCCACCAGCACGGTGCCGCGTTTCAACAAATCCCGATTGCGTTCCAGGGTGAGGTCGATGACGGAATCGAGCAGCGGGTGGCCAGGACAGACAAAGGCGGCCATTGGCTCGCCCTGTGGTGCCACCAGGGATTTCTCAAAGGCGATGCGCTCGTAACGCGGCAGTACCGGTTCGCCAATGCCGATGAGGCGGTCGCGGTTGCGCACCGGGG
>CAYVOR010000056.1:3842-16134 GCA_964452995.1 uncultured Thiobacillus sp. | reverse complement strand
GCGTACAGCACGACCAGCGTGCCCATGCCGGTGACCAGCAGCGCGAACAGCCAGGCAAAACCGTCCATGCGCAGGTCGAAGTTGAGGCCGAGTGCGGGCGCCCACGGAATGGTCATGCGCAGCACGCCTTCGGCCGCGACTTGCGGGTACAGGCTGGCGACGATCACGGTGGCGGCGAGCGAGACCGCGCCCGCCAGCCACGCTTCGGCATTGCGCGCATTCGACGGCAGGAAGGCCGCGAACAGGCTGCCGACAAAGGGAAGCAGGAGGATGTAGAGCAACGTCATTCCGCACATTCTACCGAAGGCATGGACGCAGCACGCCGGCTTTCTGCGCATCGCGCTCGACAGCGCGCGTCACCCATGTGGCCGGATCCGCTCTGCATTGAAGTCCTGCAGCCGGGTTTGCGGCATGCGCCGGCCGGCGCTCACGCGCTCATGCGGAAGCCAGGCGTGGCGTGCCGCGCAGGCGCCGAATCACGGTTTTTTCCAGCTCGGCAATAGCGAAAACCAGCATTCCTGCACCGAGCACCTTGAGCCACTCCAGCGCCGACAAATCGGTGGGGCCAAAGAGGGCCTGCATGAGCGGCACGTGAGTATAGGCGATCTGCAGCGGGATGCAGGCCACGATCGCCACCAGCACGTAAGGGTTGCCGGTCAGCCCTTCGCGGTTGGTCACCGGTGCGAGTATGTAGCGGCTGTTGAGCAGATAGAACATTTCCGCCGCAACTACCGCGTTGACCGCCATCGTGCGCGCCGTGTCGATGCTGGTGCCGTCGCGCAACTCCCACAGGAAGAGGCCGAGCGCGCCCGTCATCATCAGCACCGAGACCATCAACACCCGCCAGATGAAGAAGCCGGAGAGCAGGGCTTCGCCAGGCGGCCGCGGCCGCCGCGCCATGATGCCGCGCTCCGCCGGCTCGAAGGCCAGCGCCAGCCCCAGCATGCTGGAGGTGACCATGTTGATCCACAGCACCTGCGCCGGCGTGAGCGGCAGCGTCAGCTCGAACAGGATGGCCGCGCTCACCACCCGCGCCTCGCCGCCGTTGGTCGGCAGCATGAACAGGATAAATTTCTTGAGGTTGTCGTAGACCGCCCGGCCCTCGCGCACGGCAGTCGCGATGGTGGCGAAGTTATCGTCGGGCAGCACCACGTCGGCCGCTTCCTTGGCCGCCTCGGTGCCCTTCATGCCCATGGCGACGCCGACATCGGCACGCTTCAGCGCCGGCGCATCGTTCACCCCGTCGCCGGTCATCTCCACCATCTGGCCGTCGTGCTGCAGCGCCTGCACCAGGCGCAGCTTGTGCTTGGGGCTGGCCCGCGCGAACACGTCGACCGCCATCATGGTGCGGCGCAAATCGGCGTCGTCCATGGTCGCGACTTCCGCCCTGGTGACCGCCGGCTTGCCGGCTGCGGATCAGGGACATCGAAACGTGAGCGGATGTGGCGCGCCAAGGGTATCGTTCCATTCGTGAACAGTGGGCTTGATGTTGATGCACTTGCCGCAACAGGGCAAGATGCAGGCCTGCGCCCGGCCTGGCTGCGCGTGCATTGCTTTCATTGATCGCCCCCTGCCGAGGAACCCCCATGCCCCAGGCCCGTACCCTGCTCGCCGCCACCGATTTCTCCGCCCCGGCTCGCCACGCGCTGGAGCGTGCCGCGCAACTCGCACACATGCATCCCGATGCGCGCCTGACGCTGGCACATGTCGTCAGCACCAGCGCACTCGGCAAGTTGCGCCGCCTGCTGCCCGGCGAAGCCGGCGCGCTGGAGGCCGAATTGCTGGCCCAGGCCGAAAATAATCTGGCGGAACAGGCCGCGAATCTTGCAGCGCGCTTTGACAGTCACATCGACACGGCGCTGATCCAGGGTTTGCCCCCCATCGCGCTCGCCGAACTGGCGGATGCGCGCCGGGCCGACCTGCTGGTGCTGGGTGCGCGCGGCACGAATTTCGTGCGCGAGGTGCTGCTCGGCTCGACCACCGAGCGCTTGCTGCGCACATCGCGCCGCCCACTGCTCGCGGTCAAGCAGCGCCCGCAGTCCCCGTATCGGCGCATCCTCGCACCGGTCGATTTCTCCGATCACGCTGCCGCCGCCATCAATGCCGCCCATGCCTGGCTGCCCGATGCCGACTTTGTGCTGCTGCATGCATTCGAAGTGGAGATGGAAAGCACCCTCCGCTTCGCCGGCATGGCGGACACCCTGATTCATCAATACCGGATTCTGGCACGCAACACGGCGCAGGCTGATATGGAAGCCTTTATCGGCAAGCTGCAGGTGCCGGCCAGCAGGCTGTCGCGCCAATTCGTGCATGGCGCCGCCACGCTGCGCATACTCGAACACGAACAGACGATGGATGCCGACCTGATCGTGATGGGCAAACACGGGCGGTCGGCCATGGAAGAACTGCTGCTCGGGAGCGTCACCCAGCACGTCCTGGCGCATTCCAGCAGCGATGTGCTGATCGCGGGCCGCGCCGGCTAGACGATTTCCTGCGGCAGGTCGCCTACGATGCCTCCTGCAGCAGGCGCAGGGGCGGGGCGCTGCCGTCCTTGCCCTGGCCGGCATACACGGTGACATGCGGGAAGGGAATCTCGATGTCAGCGGCATCGAATGCCTTTTTCAGGCGGTAGAGGAATTCGCGTCGCACGCCCCACTGCTCCAGCGGCATCACCTTGAAACGGCAGAGGATCACCACGGCCGACTCGTCCAGTTGATCGACGCCGGCCATTTCAAGATCGCCGACAATCTTGCCGGCCCAGTCCGGATCGGCCCGCAACGCGGCAGCCTCCTTGTGCATCAGCGCATAGACTTCGTCGACCTCCTCGCGATAGGCCACGCGGACTTTGACCACCGCATAGGAAAAATCGCGGCTGCGGCTGGTCACGATGTCAATATTGCCATTGGGTATGTAATGCACGCTGCCCTCGTAATCGCGCAGGCGGATGTAACGCAGGGTCACCTCCTCGACCAGTCCGCCTTTGCCAGCCACCTCGATCACATCGCCCTGGCGCACCTGGTCTTCCAGCAGCAGGAACAGGCCGGTGAAGTAATCCTTGACCAGGCTTTGCGCCCCGAAGCCGATGGCGATGCCCAGTACCCCGGCGGTCGCCAGGATGGGCGCGATCGAGATGCCGATTTCGCTGAGGACCAGCATCGCGGTGACCAGCGTGATCACCACCACGATGATGTAGCGGAACACCTGTTCCAGCGTGTTGACCCGCTTGATCTGCTCGAGATCGTCGGCATCCTGCTGCATGTGCTGCCGCAACCGCGCCACGGCCTTGCGCGACACGCGCAACACCAGCCATGACAATCCCAGAATGAGCAGAACATGCAGGACCGTTGCGACCAGTTCGCGCCATTCCCCGAGATAGCCTGCTGCGGTGTTCAGATAAGTCATGGGCATGACATTCAGTCCTTTCGTATTGCGTGCGCCAGGGGGCGGAATTGCAGATGATGAAAAAGTTGCAGGTAGCGGTTGACTTCGCCGCGCTCCAGGTCGCTGACAAATTTCCAGAAGCCGTAGATGCGCGACAGCGTCATCATGCGTTCGGCGTAAAGCTGCCACGTGTAGCGGGCGGCCACGCGCGCCAGCGATCCCTCCGAGATACGCTGCCAGCGTGACGGATCAGCCGCGCACTGCTGCAGGAAATCGGCGATGGCTTGCGCCGCGACCGTTCCCTCGTTAGGGTCGATATGGAAACCGGACACACCATTCTGGATGATTTCGAGCGGTCCGCCATAACGCGTGGCGAACACCGGCAGGCCCGAGGCCATCGCTTCGATCAGCGTAAGCCCGAAGGCTTCGAACAATGCGGGCTGGACGAACACGCCGCGCCGGTCGGCGACGTGACGGTAAAGCTCGCCGGCCAGGTTCTTGTCGAGGCGGGTGCCGAGCCAGCGCATTTTTCCGTCCAGCCGGTACTGGTCCATGAGCGCATGCATGCGCGCGATCTCGGCCTTTTCCTCCTCGTCCGTCGAGGCCGCCGCGTCGATGTAGCCGCCGACCACCAGCAGGTTGGCCGTTTCGGCCAGGCGTTCGCAGGCGCCGAACCATTCGGCCAGCCCGGTCAGGTTCTTGATGCGGTCGAGCCGCGCCATGGTGAAGACCAGGGGTTTGTCGGGGTCGTCGAACTGGCCGCGATACGACACGCCGGGGTCGGGCGCATAGAGCAGCCGCTCGATCCCGGGCATCAGCGAATGCAGGCGCCGCTCCGTGTCGGTGTAGGGGAAATAGATGTCGGCGTCGGCGCCTGGCGACACGATGTTGAACTTGGGATCGAACAGGTCAATGCCGTTGACCACGCGGTAAAGCCCCGGCAGGGTATACGCACGGTAGCTTTCGTACTGGCCGATGCTGTGCGCCGTGCCGGCGATCTCCTGATAGGTGCTGGTGATGATGAAGTCGGCGTGGTTCATGCCGATCAGGTCCGCCGTGTACTGGCAGGCAAAGTGATAGGTCGCGTCGTTGTCTTCCCAGTACAGCGCCGAATGCAGGTATTTGGTCTGCTCCAGCGCATGGGCGATGTTGCACTGGGTCACGCCCAAGCGTTCCGACAGCAGGCTGGCCACCAGATTGCCGTCGGAATAGTTGCCGATGATGAGATCGGGCCGCCCGCCCAGTTGCGCGAGCGCCTCGCGCTCGACATGGACAGCGAAGGTTTCCAGGTACGGCCAGATCTCGAAGCGTGACACCCATTGCCGCACGATTTCGCCGTTGGGATGATGGAACGGCACGCGCACGATCCAGGCATGGTCGGTGCCCTGGATTTTTTCCAGCGGCATGTTGCAGGTGGTGCCGTCCGACTCCGGGATCAGGCGGGTCACGACGATGATCTTCGGGTCGACCTGCACGCCCTGGATCGCCATGCGCTCGCGCATCTCGCGTTCCAGCGCGCGCACCTGATCGAGGATGTAGACCACCTGTCCGCCGGTGTCGGGCCGCCCCAGCACATTGTCCTGGCCGAAGTAACCATGCGGCGACAGAATCAGCAGACGCGAGATCATCGGGATGCGCGCGAGAAAAGCTTCCAGCGCGGTGGGCGACGGCGCCTCCAGAATATCGGACAACAGGCCCATGGTCTCGCTCACGCGTGCCGCCGTGGCGCCCCAGCCGGGCTCGAAGCCCAGCCTGCCGAACGCGGCTGCCAGATCCGCCCACGGCGTCTCGGGGTCGCTCGCTTCGAGTTGTTGCAGCGCCTCGCGCAAGGCGGCACGCAGCGTCGTCACATCGCCGATGTGAGACGCAAGCATCAGCCGCTGGCCATCGATCGAGTGCATGCGCAGGAAATTCAGCAGCCGGGCGTGACCGGCCTCCGGTCGGGTGAACATCGCGCTTGCCAGATGCCGATTGAGGTGCAGCACACCTTGCCCGATCGAGCGTGTTTCCTTCAATCGCGGCACATGACGACCAAATGGCTCGAAATCGATTTCCAGCACGCTGTCGCCGTCATTTGGCGGTTTCACGAACAGTTCCTTGGACGCAAGGAATTCACTGACCGACACACTTTCGGGTATCAGATGTTCCTGATGCATGCGCAGGTAGTGCCAGCTCCCGGGCTTTTCACGCAAGGCGAAATAGGCCCACGGATGCTGAAACACGCCTTCCTGGAAATGGCGCACGCCCTGTTGCAGCGGCGTGCCGTCGAGCGAGCTGGCAGATTCCGCCGCCACGGTGACCAGCACACGCTGCAGGTCGCTTTGCAGCAACAGCACGCGATCCTCGGCGAAACAGCGGCGCAGGAAGGCATCCACCGGATCGCGGTGATCCAGTACCCAGGTCTTCAATGCCTTGATCATGCTGCCTCCCGTGCCAGAGCCGACGCCGGCTTCCAGGCAAACTCATAATGCGCCATGCCTTCAAGAATGCCGGATGCGCTGGGCGCCCCGGCGAAGTACACCTGTTCGAGGCCCCGCAGTTCTTCAAGCTCGGCACTGTGGTTCGACACCACCACACCCAGGGTGTCACCGATCAGCATTTCGAGATCGTTGCCGGAGTCGCCCGCCACCAGGAAGGCGCGCAGCGGCAGTCCCCATTTATAGGCCAGGTAGCGGATCGCCTGGCCCTTGGACGCGCGGACCGGCAGGATATCGAGAAAGGCATCGTGCGAATGGATCAGATTGGCGTGCAACCGCGCCTGGCGCAACAGCGCCTTGAGTTCGCGCAGGCTCGGCAACGTCGCAGTATCGGCATTGAAGCTCAGCTTGAATTCACTTTGCTGATCATCGGATTGCAGCGTCAGGCCGGGCACGCCCGTGAACAGCGCAGCCAGCGCATCGCGTCGCCACAAGTGCTGGATGTGACGACGCCAGCCGGTATCGGGTCGAATTTCCGGACCGTAATGAATTTCGCTGCCCACCGCGGTGATCAGCACATCGGGCAGCGGCACGCGCGACTGTCGCAACACATCGAGCGCGCTCGGCAGGTGGCGTCCGGTCGCCACGCCGAATCCGAAATGGCGCGGTTGCGTACGCAGCACGCGAATCAGGGCATCGAGCCCGGCCCGGTCGCCCAGCAGGGTGTTGTCAATATCGCTCACCAGCATGCGCCGCACGTAGGGCATGAAGCTTGTCGCCGGACGCTGTGCCGCGCGCTCGCGTCGCACCTGCTTGCGACTGCGGTGAATCACCCGATCGATCGCCCTGAGATATTTTTCGACGTGGGCATCCCAGGTGTAGTGACGTGCCACGCCGTTGACGCCGCGCCGTGCATAGCGCTGCCAGACACGGGCATCCGATACCACCGCATGCAATCCGCGCGCGATGTCGGCGGGATCGAGTGGATCGATCAGTACGCCGTTCTCGCAATGCGCAAGGATGTCGGGCGGGCCGCCGTCGCGGGTGGCGACCACCGGCAGGCCGCTTGCCGCCGCCTCGATCAGGGTGAGGCCGAACGGCTCGGTCAGTGCCGGATTGACGAATACGCCGCGACGTTGCGCCGCCAGGCGATAGAGCGCCGGGATATCGTCCGGCTGATGCTGCTTGGGCAGCGCCACGCTTCCCCAGAGGTCATGGCGGTCGATGTCGAGCAGCAGATCCTTCAGTACGTCCGCCTGGGCTTCGTCCATGCTGCGAATGTCGTCACGGTTGCCCGCCACGATGGCGAGGTTGGTGCGCGCGCGCAACGCGGGCGACTCGCCGAAGGCCGTCACCAGCCGACGCAGGTTCTTGCGCATTTCGGGCCGGCAGATCGTGAGGATGAGCGGCTTTTTCGGGTGTTCGAAGAAGCGGTCGACCAGCGGCGGCACATGCGGCGGAACCGGTGCGCGGCCGGGCGGCGCAAAGCGCGAGGTGTCGGTGCCGGGCGGAATCACCACCATGCGCGCCGGCTGGTGATTGTTGTACAGCCCGTACTGCTCGTTGCTTTCCTGCGCCGTGCTGGTCACCACCAGCGTGGCGTGTTCAAGCACATCCTCCTCGGCGGCGATGCGACGCTCGAAGTTGAACTGACGGTCGATCGTCTGTGCCTTGCGGCCATGATCGAGCAGGCGCTGGCGCTTGCTGCGCCCGAGCGAATGCCCGGTGTGCACCTGCGGGATACCGAGCAGCTGCGACAACTGCACGCCGACATAGCCTGCATCGGCATAGTGGCTGTGAATGACGTCAGGCAGGTGCGGCTGCTGGCGCAAATAGCTGAGGGTGCGGTCGACCAGCTGATCGAGGTGGTTCCACAGGCTTTCCTTGCGCAGATAGCGCCGCGGGCCGCAGGGCAGCCGCACCAGATGCGCATTCCCGCCCAGCGCCTCGACTGGCACGGCATAGTCTGGCGATACCGATGCATCCTCGACCAGGCGCGTCACCACATCGACCTGCGCGACCCGGGGATGACGCCCCAGCGCCCGTGCCAGTTCGATCACGTAGAGTGTCTGGCCGCCGGTATCGGCGTCGCGTCCCAGTTCCAGCTCGTGACCGCGCATCAGCCCGTGTACGCTCAGCATCAGCACATATAAGTCATGCACGCATTACCTCCGTCTCGAGTTGCCAGTCGCGGATGAACGGGCGATAGAAATCCTGCGTCGCGGGCACCGCGCCACGGATCCCACACAACGCGCGGGCGAAGGCATCGGCGCGTTCCAGTTGAACGGCCAGCGGCCACCCGCGCAACATGCCCAGCATGAACACCGCGGCAAAGCCGTCGCCTGCGCCCACGGTATCCACCACCCGATCCAGCGGCGTGCCGGCCACCGACTTGACGCGCCCGGCCGCGTCGAGCGTCCAGGCGCCTTCCGAACCGCGCGTGACCACCACCCGCTGCAAATCGAAACCCGACACCAGTACGGCGGCCCGTGCCTGCAGCGTGTCGCCGTCGAGTGAGAAGAGATCGCCGATGCGAATCAACTCGTCTTCGCTGAGTTTGACCACACGTGCTTGCCGCAGCGACCAGTGCAAGGTATCCCCGTCCACCCAGGGGTCGCGCAGATTGACGTCGAGGAACGCGCAGGCGTCGACCGTTCCGAGCAGTTCGCGCAGGGCGCGACGCGAATCGCCCCGCTGAGACAATGTGCCGAAGTAGACCATCTGCGGATGTAGGGACAAGCCGACCATCCGTGTCAGGCTGGCGTGGATGTGGTCGTAGGCCTGGTCGGACAGGATATCGAATACGTGGCCGTGCGCGGTTTCGGTCACCTTCACCCGCCCGGTCGGGCGCGCCGGATCGCGCTGCACGCCGCGCAGGTCGAGCCCGCGCTCGCTCATCGCCTGCAGCAGCTGGTCGCCCAGCGCATCCTTGCCGGCCCGCGTCACCAGCACCGGATGCGCGCCCAGCGCGCCAAGATGACACGACACGTTGAAGGGGGCGCCGCCCAGCACGTTGCGGTCGCGAAACTGGTCGACGAGCGTTTCGCCAAAGGCAATGACAGTCTGATTTTCCGGCTGGAACGCTGCGTGGGGCGCTGTCGCTTCATTTGGTGTCATCATGGCTCCCTCATATAAATCATATTGCACAATAGATTCTGTTGACTCCCAGGCCAACCGAAGATTCCTCAGGCCAGGCTAGGTCGCGTAATCCAGCTTGAACAGCAGGGTCGTGTCGGTACTGCCCTTGCCTGCGGCAGGTACGGCGTCGTAATCGACGTTCACCTGGCTCCCGAGGCTGAAACCGTTGCCCACCGGAACCCGGAATCCGGTACGGCTCTGATAGAGATAATCGTCCAGCGATTCCAGGCTCAGCAGCAGATCGCTGTTGTGAAACAACGTCAGGCGTCCGTCCCAGAAAGCCTGCTCGTAACGGGCAGCGAAGCGGGCGCCGGGGAAGCGCGTGTCTTCTTCGTCGGCATAATCCTCATTCACCAGACTCAGGCCGCCTTCCAGCGACAGCTTGAGATCGTCGCGCTCGAATAGCTGGCGGCCGGCTCCTGCGCCCAGCGTGCTGCGCAGGTCAAGTCCGGCCTGACCGTCATGATCGAAGCGGGTGTTGGCATAGAAGTAGGTCCGCTCGCTGGCGAAGTGGTCGTATTTGATCCCCAGCCGCCAGTTCGATGCAGCCTCCACGCCGTCCTGCGAAGCCTCGTTGAGTTCTCCGTCGAGCGTCACGCGCTGGCTCGGGTTGCGCGCGACCAGTTCGCCGTCCACGTGCAGCATCTGCGAATCGGTGTTACCGCGGGCAAGGTTGCCGCCCAATGACGCCCGCCCGCTCACGACGGTGCGGTCGCGGTGCCGCGGCGGATTGATCGCGTCGACGCGATCGAGCGCCAGCGGCGCGGTTTCGGCCAGACTGCCGATACGGATGCGCAATGAGCGTGCGTCGTCGGCCTGCAACTGGCCATCCAGTTCGGTGCCATCGGCCAGCCGTACCCGCACCGGCGCGTCGGTATCGACCCGCTCCACCTGTGCCCAGGGCAATTCGAGCGTGCCGGCGTAGGTCGTTTTCAGCCAGAGCGTAGCGGCCTCCATACGAACCAGGTCGCCACTCAGACGGTCGCCATTGTGGAGTGTGACCGTATCGGCCAGCGCGCCAAATGAAAGCAGCCAGATCGCCGCCACAATTTTCCAGTCGTGCTTCAAGGCATTTCTTTCCCAGGCCAAATCGATGAGGACAGCCGCATCCGTCTAGAAGCTTCGAAACGGGCGGACTGAAAGGAAGATCGTGTGCGTGGCGGCTGGCAAATCGGGCCGCCGCAGGATGATGCGCGGGCTGTCCTGCACCCCTGGCCAGAAACTGGATGCCGAACACACCACTTTTTTATGTTTGCACAATACTATTAGTCTGTGCAAGCCTCATTGACGCTGCATTTTCCCTACACGTTAAGATGATCGGGTGCGCGTGGCCCTGAATTGTTCCCTGCCGGAAAATCCAGCGCCGGCTTGATTCGCCCCCACAGGACGCTTAATGGAACTTCACCAATTTTTTCTGTACCTCGGCGTCATCCTCATTGCCGCGCGGCTGTTTTCCGAGATCGCGGCACGTCACGGCATCCCGTCGGTGATCGGCGAGTTGCTGGCCGGCCTGCTGATCGGCCCGTCGCTGCTGGGCTGGATCTCGCCCGACGACACCATGAAGCTGCTGGCGGAGATCGGCATCATCCTGCTGCTGTTCGAGGTCGGCATGGATACCGATCTGTTCCGCCTGGCCAGGTCCGGCATCAAGCCCATCGTGGTGGCGGTCATCGGCTTCGCCCTGCCCTTCGCGCTCGGCTATGCCGTCTGCCGCTGGGGCTTCGGGCTCGACAACCTGGTGGCGCTGTTCATCGGCGGCACGCTGACCGCGACCAGCATCGGGATCACGGTGCGGGTGCTCGACGACCTCGGCAAACGCCATTCGGACGAGGCACAGATCGTCATCGGCGCCGCAGTGCTGGACGATATCCTCGGCGTGCTGGCGCTGGCCTTCCTGTACCAGTTCGCGGTACAGCGGGAAGTCTCGCTGGCGGCCACCGGCACCGTTGCGCTCTTCATCGTGCTGTTCATGCTGCTGTCGCCGCTGGTCGCCAAGCTGGCCGGGCGCATCATCGACCATTACGACCAGCGTGCCGCCACGCCCGGTCTGCTGATTACCATGGCGCTGGCGCTGATCCTGCTGTTCTCCTGGCTGGCGCACGCGGTCGGGGCGCCGCTCATCATGGGCGGCTTCGCGGCCGGCATCGCACTGTCGCAGCATTTCCGCTTCGACGTCATGAGCCGCTTCGGCATGCCGTCGCTCGACCGCTGGTTCACGCCCAGCCCGCAGCTGGCGCATCGGCTGGAAGAGCAGATGCGGCCGCTGATCCATACCTTCGCGCCGCTGTTCTTCGTGATGGTCGGCGTATCGCTCAACCTCAACGCGATCGACTGGGGCTCGCCGCGCGTCTGGCAACTGGGGGGTGCCCTGATCGTGGTGGCCTTCATCGGCAAAATCGCCGCCGGCTTCTTCATACGCGAAAGCCGTTTTTGCCAGACGGCCATCGGCCTGGCCATGATCCCGCGCGGCGAAGTCGGCCTGATCTTCGCGCAGCTGGGGTTGAACCAGGGCATCCTCGACGCCGAGACCTACGCCGCGCTGCTGATCGTCATCGCGCTCACCACGGTCGCGCCGCCTTTCATGCTGAAGGCCTACTACAGCCGCCACGCCGGTGCCGCCGCATGAATGCGCTATCGCCGGTCCGGCACATCTGCAAAAATGCAGTCTTTACTCGCGAAAGCCGCCTGTCATGACCCTGCGCGCCGTGTCTCTGCTATCGGAACCCACCTGCCTGCACCCGGACACCTCCCTGCTGGACGCCTTGCATCGGAT
Organism: uncultured Thiobacillus sp.; assembly: GCA_964452995.1. Taxonomy (GTDB): domain Bacteria; phylum Pseudomonadota; class Gammaproteobacteria; order Burkholderiales; family Thiobacillaceae; genus Thiobacillus. The sequence goes on along the minus strand of CAYVOR010000056.1, from coordinate 4,425 downwards.
GCTGGAAAAAGGCGTCAACCATCTGCCGGTCTGCAACGGCAGCGAATGGGCCGGGCTGGTGGACATCAACGACATCCTGGGCGAACTGCTGCCGGCCAGCGCACGCGGTGAATTCGGACTCAAGGACCTGCGCTTCGTCGGCGACGGCATGGCGCTGATCGCCCCCCATATCAAGGAACTGGCCACGCGGCGGGTAAACGAGGTGGACCTGCTCGATCTGCCGACCCTGGATGAAGACACGCCGCTGCTGGAGGCTGCGCTGCTGCTGCACCGCCACGCCACGCCGCTGCCGGTGCTGGGTGCGGACGGCAGGCTCCGGGGCATGCTGTCGCGACGTGCCCTGCTGGCGCACCTGATCGCCCTGGCCGGGAGCTGACATGACGCCTCCCGCTGTCGCCGGAGCCCTCTTCGGCCTGTCGCCCCTTGCGGTGTCGCTCGTCATTTTCGTGCTGACCTATGCCGTCATCGTTACCGAGAAAATCAATCGCGCGGTCGTCGCGCTGCTCGGCGCCGGGCTGATGGTGTTCGCCGGCGTGCTGAACCAGGCCGAGGCCTTCCACGGCATCGACCTCAACACCATCAG
>CAYVOR010000056.1:0-3742 GCA_964452995.1 uncultured Thiobacillus sp. | reverse complement strand
TCGCCTCCAACATCGGCGGCACCGCGACGCTGATCGGCGATCCGCCCAACATCATGATCGGCTCGGCGGCCCGGCTGACCTTCAATGATTTTCTGCTCAACGTGGGCCCCATCGTCGCCGTCATCATGGTCCTGGCGCTGATTCCCATCTACTTCGTCTGGGGACGCAAGCTGCATGCCACACCGGAAGACCGCGCCCTGGTGATGACCTTCAACGAACGCGAATCCATAACCGATGCGCGCCTGTTGAAGCAGGCGCTGTCCGTCATCGCGCTGGTGATCGCGGGCTTTGTATTCGCCCACCCCCTCGAACAGGAGCCGGGCACCATCGCCATGTTCGGCGCCGCGCTGCTGCTGCTGCTGCGCGTCTACGACAAGAAGGCCGACGAGCAATCGCACGTCATTCACAAAACCTTCGGCGAGGTCGAATGGATCACCATCTTCTTCTTCGTCGGGCTGTTCGTGGTGGTGGCCGGCATTGAAAAGGCGGGCGCGCTCGACTTGCTGGCACACAAGATCGTCGAGTGGACCGGCGGCGACTTCACCGCCACTGCCTACACCATCCTGTGGGTCTCGGCCGTGCTCTCCGCCGTCGTCGACAACATTCCCTTCGTCGCCACCATGATCCCGGTGATCCAGAGCATGGGCAGCGTGTTTGCCCCGAATCAGGTCGATGTCCTGTGGTGGGCGCTGTCGCTGGGCGCGTGTCTGGGCGGCAACGGCACCCTGGTGGGCGCGTCCGCCAACCTGGTGGTCGCCGGCATGGCCGAAACCGCCGGCCAGCCGATCCGCTTCCTGCCCTTCATGCTGATGGCGTTTCCGCTCATGCTGGCGAGCATCGCGGTCAGCAGCGTCTATCTGTGGCTGCGGTATCTCTGAGACCCGAACGGCAGAAAGTCGGGATTCCGGCTACAGTAATGAAATGAGCCCGTACCGCCCTCTGGCGCATCTTTTGCTGTTGCTCAGCCTGTTTCTGCTGCCCTTTTCCGCCATGGCCGCCAGCGTGCGTGTGCTGACGGTACAGGGCGCGATCGGGCCGGCCAGCGCGGACTATCTGGTGCGTGGCCTTGACCGGGCAATCGAAGACCGGGCCCAACTGGTCGTGATCGAACTGGATACGCCAGGCGGGCTGGACACCTCGATGCGCGCCATCATCAAGGCCATTCTGGCATCGCCGGTACCGGTCGCAACCTACGTCTCGCCGCAGGGCGCACGCGCCGCCAGCGCCGGCACCTACATCCTCTACGCCAGCCACATCGCGGCGATGGCGCCGGCCACCAACCTCGGCGCCGCGACCCCGATCGATCTGGCGCCGTCAGACGACAAGGCCGACGCCGCCAGGCAGGCCGGCGACACGAGGATGCGCAAGGTGACGCACGACGCCGCAGCCTATATCCGGAGCCTGGCCGAACTGCGCGGGCGCAATGCCGAATGGGCCGAGCGCGCCGTGCGTGAAGCGGTCAGCCTGCCGGCATCCGAGGCGCTGAAATTGAATGTGGTCGATGTGGTGGCCACGGACCTGAGCGACCTGTTGCGGCAACTGAACGGCCGCAGCATCAAAATGGGCGATCGGACGATCACGCTGGATACCGTTCATGCCATGATCGAGCGCGCCATGCCCGACTGGCGCAGCCGCCTGCTGGCGGTGATCGGCGATCCCAGTATCGCCTACCTTCTGATGCTGCTCGGCATCTACGGGCTGATCTACGAATTCGCCAATCCCGGCATGCTGTTTCCCGGCGTGGTCGGCGGCATCTGCCTGCTGCTCGGGTTGTTTGCGATGCAGGTTATGCCGATCAACTATGCCGGGCTGGCGCTGATTCTGTTCGGCATCGTGCTGATGATTTCGGAGGCTTTCGTGCCGAGCTTCGGTGCGCTCGGACTGGGCGGTGTCGTCGCCTTCGTCATCGGCTCGGTCATGCTGGTCGACACCGACCTGCCCGGCTACGGGCTGCCGTGGCTGCTGATCGTTCCGGTGGCGGTAATCAGTGCGCTGTTCAGCTTCTTCGTCGCGAGCATGGCCTTGCGCGCACGCCAGCGGCCGGTGGTGACCGGCGCCGAGGAAATGGTTGGCGCCACGGGGGTCACCCTGGAAGACATCGAGCGCGAAGGCTGGGCGCGCGTGCACGGCGAACGCTGGCGCGTGCGCAGCACGGATCCCCTGCCACGCGATACGGCGATCCGGGTGCGTGCACGGCACGACCTGGTTCTGGACGTTGAGCCCTTGCAAGGAGAATAAGCATGTTTGAATTTGGCGGTTTGACCGGACTGTTGCTGATCGTGGTGCTGCTGGCATCCAGCCTGCGCATCCTGCGCGAATACGAGCGCGGCGTGGTGTTCATGCTCGGACGTTTCTGGCGGGTGAAGGGGCCGGGGCTGGTGATCGTCCTCCCCGGTATCCAGCAGATGGTGCGGGTCGACCTGCGCACCGTGGTGTTCGACGTGCCGAGCCAGGACGTGATCTCGCGCGACAACGTGTCGGTCAAGGTCAACGCGGTGGTGTATTTCCGCGTCATCGACCCGGCCAGGGCGATTCTGCAGGTGGAAGACTTCATGAACGCGACCAGCCAGCTGGCGCAGACCACGCTGCGCGCGGTGCTGGGCAAGCACGAGCTCGACGACATGCTGGCCGAACGCGAGCGCCTCAACCAGGATATCCAGCAACTGCTGGACACACAGACCGACGCCTGGGGCATCAAGGTATCCAACGTCGAAATCAAGCATGTCGACATCGACGAATCGATGGTGCGCGCGATCGCCAAGCAGGCCGAGGCCGAGCGCGAGCGACGCGCCAAGGTGATCCATGCGGAAGGCGAATTGCAGGCCTCGGAAAAACTGCTGGCGGCCGCGGAAATCCTCGCCGCCAAGCCGCAAGCCATGCAGCTGCGCTATCTGCAGACGCTCTCCAGCATCGCCGGCGACCGCTCCAATACCATCGTCTTCCCGATGCCGGTCGAACTGATGAACCTGTTGCAGCGCGGCATGAAGCCGGGCGAATGACGCCCGCCGAAGCGCCCTGCGCTCACGTATGGGTGGTCACCGGCTCCCCATCGCGGTATGCTCACCCTCCAGTCCCGTCATTATCCGGGAACTCGTACCGCTTGGGTCGACTCTGAGCAGTACATTGTTTTGAAACAGGTATAAGGAGCTTTGATGAATCAGCACGTCACCACCCTGGGACGCAGCCAGTCAACTGCCGTATCGACCACCAACAAGGTCGTCAAGAACACCTACATGCTGCTGGCGATGACGTTGGCGTTTGCCGCGCTCACCGCCGGCACCGCGATGGCACTGAACCTGCCGCACCCCGGCATCATCATCACGCTGGTCGGTTTTTACGGCCTGCTGTTCCTCACCACCAAGTTCCGCGACAGCGGACTCGGCATCGCCTTCGTGTTTGCGCTGACCGGCTTCATGGGCTACACGCTCGGCCCGATCCTCAACGCCTATCTCGCGCTGCCCAATGGCTCACAGGTGGTCATGATGGCGATGGGTGGTACCGCGGCGATCTTCCTGGCCCTGTCGGCTTACGTCATGACCACCCGCAAGGACTTCAGCTTCATGGGCGGCTTCCTCATGGTCGGCATCCTGGTCGCCTTCCTCGCCGGCCTGGGTGCGATCTTCTTTAACATGCCCGGCCTGTCGCTGGCGGTATCCGCGATGTTCGTGCTGCTGATGTCCGGCCTCATCCTGTACGAGACCAGCAACATCATCCACGGCGGCGAGACCAACTACATCATGGC
>CAYVOR010000055.1:0-16265 GCA_964452995.1 uncultured Thiobacillus sp. | reverse complement strand
GACTCAAGGCGCCGACACTCATCATCGTCGGCAACGTGGTCAGGCTGCGTGAAAAGCTCGGCTGGTATCAGCCCGAGTTGCACAGCGAACAGGCTTACCGTACGCCGCTCGAAGCCGCCGGCCATCTGTCCTGACCGTCCTTTTATGAGTCAATTCACGATGCCGGATGGGCCTGGAATCGTGCGCAGCGGGCCCGCTAGCCCGGATCTGTTGCGGCCGCATATCTGGGCGCGTCCAGGTATGGATCCCCCCGTTCTCTGCCTGCAGGCCCCCGGCGGATAAAAACGTCATGGGTGGGAACGGTTCATTCACAATTCCAGTCTAGAATTGAAGACTAAGTTGTCCTGAAAGAGCCGTCCATGACCGCCACTCTGACCATCGACGGCAATGAAGCCGTTGCCCGCATGGCCTACCTCGGCAACGAGGTGATTGCGATCTATCCCATCACGCCCGCATCCAGCATGGGCGAATGGGCCGACGAGTGGGCCTCGCAGGGCAGGGTCAACCTGTGGGGAGCCGTACCGAAAATCATCGAGATGCAGTCGGAGGGCGGTGCCGCCGGCGCCCTGCACGGCGCGCTCACGTCCGGCGCGCTGGCAACCAGCTTCACGGCCAGCCAGGGCCTGCTGCTGATGATTCCCAACCTCTACAAGATCGCCGGCGAACTGACGCCGTTCGTCCTGCACGTCGCGGCGCGCACGCTGGCGACACACGCGCTGTCGATCTTCGGCGACCACTCCGATGTCATGGCCTGCCGCGGCACCGGATGCGCCATGCTTGCTGCCAATTCGCCGCAGGAGGCGCAGGACTTCGCGGTGATCGCGCAGGCGGCCACCCTGGAAGGGCGCCTCCCCGTCATCCATTTTTTCGACGGTTTCCGCACCTCGCACGAGGTGGCGAAAATTGTTGTGGTCGACACGGAAACCGTGCGCGCGATGATCGGCGACAGCCAGGTGGCGGAACACCGGGCGCGTGCGCTGTCGCCCGAGCATCCGGTGCTGCGCGGCACCTCGCAGAATCCCGACGTGTTCTTCCAGTCGCGTGAGCGGGCCAATCCGTTCTACGACGCGTTTCCGCAGATCGTGCAGTCGGCGATGGATCGTTTTGGCGAACTCACCGGACGCCATTACAAACTGTTCGATTACGTCGGGGCGGTGGATGCCGAGCGGGTGATCGTGCTGATCGGTTCCGGCGCCGAAACCGTGCACGAGACGGTCGAGCATCTCGCCGCGCGCGGCGAGAAGGTGGGCGTGCTGAAAGTACGCTTGTATCGGCCATTCTTGCCGGCAGCGCTGCTGGCCGTACTGCCTGCTTCCGTGCAGGCCGTTGCGGTGCTGGACCGGTGCAAGGAACCCGGCGCCGATGGCGAGCCGCTCTACAAGGATGTGCTCGGCGCATTGGCGCAGGCGGCGGCGGACGGCCTGCGCGTCATGCCGCGCGTGATCGGTGGACGTTATGGCCTCGCCAGCAAGGAATTCACCCCGGGCATGGTGAGCGCGGTATTCGATGAATTGTTGAAAGCGTCGCCGAAGCGTCAATTCACCGTCGGCATTCACGACGATCTCACCCACCTGTCGCTGCCGTGGGACGCCGGGTTCCGCACCGATGCGTCGCGGCAGTTGCAGCACGCGGTGTTCTGGGGGCTGGGCGCCGACGGCACGGTGTCGGCCAACAAGAACTCGATCAAGATCCTCGGCGAGGCCACCGATCTGCAGGCACAGGGTTATTTCGTCTACGACTCGAAAAAATCCGGCGCCGTGACCGTGTCGCACCTGCGTTTTGGCCCGGCCCCCATCCGCTCCCCCTATCTGGTCGAGACCGGGATGGCCGGTTTCGTCGCCTGTCATCAGCCGATGTTCGTCGATCGCTACGAGCTGCTCGAGCATGCTGCCCCCGGCGGCGTCTTCCTGCTCAATACCGCCGCGCCGCCGGACAAGGTGTGGGATACGCTGCCATCGGCATTGCGTGCGCAGATACGGGAGAAACGGCTGCGGCTGTGGACGATCGACGCCTATGCCGTCGCCGCCGAGGCCGGCATGGGGCGGCGCATCAACACCATCATGCAGACCTGCTTCTTCGCCATCGCCGGCATCCTGCCGAAGGACGAGGCGATCGTTGCGATCAAGCAGGCGGTCGACAAGACCTATGGCAGGAAGAGCAAGCGCCTGGTCGAGCTGAATTACCGCGCCATCGACATGACGCTGGCACAGTTGCACCAGGTCGCCATGCCCCCGGCAGAGCCCCACGCGATGCCGGCTCAAGAGACGGTCCCGCTCGAACCAGCGGTTCCCGATTTCGTCCGCGATCTCACGCTGCCGATCTATCAGGGCCAGGGCGACGCGCTGCCGGTATCGCGGTTTCCCGCCGACGGCACCTACCCGCTCGGCACCGCGCAGTACGAAAAGCGCAACATCGCACTGGAAATCCCGGTGTGGGACGCCGACCTCTGCACCCAGTGCGGCAAGTGCGTGTTCGTCTGCCCGCATACCGCGGTCCGTTCGCGCCTCTTCAGCGCTGACGAGGCCGCCGACGCGCCGCCGACCTTCAAGCACGTGCCGGCGAAGAGCAAGGACTATCCGGCCGGCACCCACATCAGCTACCAGGTGGCGCCGGAAGACTGCACCGGCTGCGGCGACTGCGTCGAGGCCTGTCCGATTCACGACAAATCCAACGTCAGCCGGCGCGCGATCAACATGGCGCCGGTCGGTCCGCTGCGCGACGCCGAACGCGACAACCTCGCCTTCTTCCTGGGGCTGCCCGAATTCGACCGCGGCATGATCCGGCACAACACCATTCCCAGCGCCATGCTGCTCGATCCGATGTTCGAGTTTTCGGGCGCCTGTGCCGGCTGTGGCGAGACGCCCTATATCCGGCTCGCCACCCAGCTATATGGCGACCGCATGCTGATCGCCAATGCCACCGGCTGCTCGTCGATCTACGGTGGCAACCTGCCGAGCACGCCCTATACGGTGAACGGCGCCGGGCGTGGGCCGGCGTGGAGCAATTCGCTGTTCGAGGACAACGCCGAATTCGGTCTCGGCATGCGGCTCGCCGCCGACCAGTTGATGGATTATGCGAAGCAGCTGGTCAGGGAAATGGCCACGGAAATCGGCGGCGATCTGGCCGACGCACTCGTCACGGCCGACCAGCGCGAGGAGGCGGGGATCGTCGATCAGCGTCAGCGCGTTGGCCTGCTGCGCGAGAAACTGGCGTCCTCGAAGCATCCGCGCGCGAAGCAGCTTGCCAGCGTCGCCGAATGGCTGATCCGCCGCTCGGTGTGGATCATCGGCGGCGACGGCTGGGCCTACGACATCGGCTTCGGCGGCCTCGACCATGTGCTGGCCCTGCCGTACGACGTCAACATCCTGGTGCTCGATACCGAGGTGTATTCCAACACCGGCGGCCAGACTTCCAAGGCCACGCCGCTTGGTGCAGTCGCGAAGTTTTCCGCCGGTGGCAAGGCCACGGTGAAGAAGGATCTGGCCAAACTGGCAGGCAACTACAGCCATGCCTACGTCGCGAGCGTCGCCTACGGGGCCAAGGATGTGCACACGCTGCGGGTGTTTCACGAGGCGGAGTCCTTCGATGGGCCATCGCTGATCGTCGCCTACAGCCCCTGCATCGCCCACGGCTACGACATGCTGTACAACCAGCGTCAGCAGGAGATGGCAGTGAAAAGCGGGCACTGGCCGCTGTTCCGCTTCGATCCACGGCTGGCGGAAACCGGCGGCAATCCGTTCAGGCTCGATTCCGCCGTGCCCAGTCAGCCGATCAAGGCTTTCATGGAATCGGAAACGCGCTTTGCCATGCTCGCGCGCAGCCATCCCGACGCCGCGCAACAGTTCCTGGAACAGGCGCAGCGCGATGCCGAACGTCGTTTCAAGACCTATCAGGATATGGCCCAGAGCCATCCCGACGAGCCCAAAAAGGAGGCCTGACATGATCGATCTCTCCACCGACTACCTCGGCCTCAAGCTCAAGAATCCCCTGGTGCCATCGGCCTCGCCGCTGTCGCGCAGTTTCGACACCGCGCTGCGACTGGAGGACGCCGGTGCCGCCGCGCTGGTGATGTATTCCCTGTTCGAGGAAGAGCTGCAGGCGGAGGATGCGATGGTGGATCGCTTTCTGATGCACAGAGGTCTTGGCTGCAGCGAAGCGGAGGACGGCTTCCTGCCCGATATGGGCGAAATCCAGGGCGGCCTCGAGCGCTATTTGTCTCATCTGCACCAGCTCAAGCGGCGGCTGGAGATTCCCGTGGTGGCGAGCCTCAATGGCGTGTCGCCTTCCGGCTGGGTGGAGCTCGGCCGCGCACTGGAACAGGCCGGTGCCGATGCGCTCGAACTCAACGTCTACCATGTCGCCGCCGACATGCATGCCGCCGGCGAAGCGGTCGAGGCGCGCTACATCGATCTGCTGACCGAACTGCGCCGCGTGGTGAGCCTGCCCATCGTCATGAAGCTGTCGCCTTTCTTTTCGTCGCTGCCGCATTTCGTGCGACAGCTCGAGACCGCCGGCGCGAATGGCGTTGCCCTGTTCAATCGTTTCTACCAGCCCGACATCGATCTCGACGGGATGTGCATGACCGATCAGCTGCATCTGTCCACGGCCGAAGAAGCGTTGTTGAGCATTCGCTGGATCGCCATCCTGCATGCCCGGACGCGCCTTACCCTGGCGGCAACGGGTGGTGTCCACAGCGAGAGCGAGGCGCTGAAACTGTTACTGGCCGGCGCCGATGTCGTGCATATGGCCTCCTGCCTGTTGCAGCACGGCCCCGACAAGCTGACCGCCATTCTTGCGGCCATGCAGCACTGGATGGAGGAAAGGGAATATGTATCGGTCGCCCAGATGAAGGGCAGCATGAGCCAGAAGAATCTGCCCGATCCCTCGCTCGTCGCGCGCGCGAGCTATCTGCGCGTACTCGACAGCTTTACCACGCGGCCCGGCGTCTGGTCCTGAGCGGATGGCGAACGCCAGGCCGCGAGCATTGCTGAGGTAATCCATGGTTGAACGCGCCATGATCAGCCTCAGCGCCGTCGTCATACTCGGCATTGCCGCCCAGTGGCTGGGCTGGCGCCTGCGTATCCCGTCGATCCTGATGTTGCTGGTGTTCGGGATCGTGGCCGGCCCGGTATTGGGCTGGATCCATCCCGACGAACTGCTGGGATCGCTGCTGTATCCAGTGGTTTCGCTCGCGGTCGCGCTGATCCTGTTCGAGGGCGGGCTCAGCCTGTCGGTCAAGGAGTTTCGCGCCATTGGCGGCGTCACGGCCTGGCTGGTCACGCTGGGCGCCGGCATTACCTGGGCCATCGGCGCGCTGGCGGCGCACTGGATACTCGGACTCGACTGGTCGCTGGCGATCCTGCTGGGTGCGGTACTGCTCGTCACCGGGCCTACCGTCATCGGACCGATGCTGCAACTCATCCGGCCGACGGGTCGGACCGGCGCCATCCTGAAATGGGAAGGGATCGTTATCGATCCGATTGGCGCCATGCTGGCGGTGCTGGTGTTCCAGATCACGGTCTACTCGGGAGCCGAACACGAAATAGTGGCGCTGACCGGCGTGCTGAAAACCATTGCCTTCGGCACGCTGGGCGGTCTGCTCGGCGCCCTGATCCTGGGACTGTGCCTGAAGCGGGACTGGATTCCCGATTTCCTGCAGAACCCGGTGGCCGTCATGCTCGTCGTCGCGGTTTTTACCGGCGCCAACCTGCTGCAGTCCGAATCGGGCCTGCTGGCGGTGACGATCATGGGATTTGCCCTGGCCAACCAGAAAATCGTTCCGATCCACCATATCGTCGAGTTCAAGGAAAACCTGCGGGTACTGATGATCGCGGGCGTATTCATCCTGCTGGCCGCCCACCTCAAACCGGCGGTTCTCGACCAGGTCGGAATTGCCAGTTTCCTGTTCCTCTTTATTCTGGTGTTCGTCGCACGACCCGTTGCCATCTTCGCCTCGACGTTGGGAAGCAAGCTCAGTATCAAGGAAAAGCTGTTTCTATCGTGGATGGCGCCGCGTGGCATCGTCGCCGCCGCGGTGGCGTCGATATTCGCATTGCGCATGGAGGAGGGCGGGCTGGCGGGCGCCGACGTGCTGGTGTCGCAAACCTTTTTTGTCATCATTGGAACCGTGGCCTTGTATGGCCTGACTGCCCCGCTGGTTGCGCGGCGGCTCGGATTGTCCAAGGCGGATCCGCAAGGCGTGTTGTTCCTGGGGGGGCGTTTCTGGGTTCGCGAGATAGCCCGGGTACTACAGGAGGAAGGCTACCCCGTCATGCTGGTGGACAACAGTCGGCACAACATCGCCGCCGCCCACATGGCGGGTATCCCGGCCTTGTATGTCAGCATTTTTTCCGACACCGTGCTGGACCGTGTCGAGATCAGCGGAATTGGCAAACTCATGGCCATGACCGGCAATGACGATGTCAATTCTCTGGCGGCGCTGCATTTCGCGTCCTTGTTCGGGCGCGCACAGGCCTATCAGCTGATGCCCGAGGATGAGAGGCTACTCGGCGACCATTCCCGCCATCTCAGGGGCCGTTTCCTGTTCGACAAGGACATGACCCACGACGCCATGACCCACTGGTTTGCCGATGAAGCCGTGATCAAGAAAACCCGGCTGACCGGGGAGTTTGGCGTCGAGGAATTGAAGGCTCAGTATGATCGGGTGCAGCCGCTGTTCCTGATTACCGAAGAGGGGGCGCTTCAAGTCTTCACTGTCGAGGGAAAAATCAAGCCGCAGATCGGCCAGACCCTGATCAGCCTGGTCGTGCCGCAAGCGGAATCCGCCCCCGCTACGCCGCAAACGGACGCGTAGCGGGTCTCGGCAATGAGACAGGCGCTCCAGCAGCCGTTGTCGGCTGTGTCCGCATAGCTTGACGCGCTGCGTACAGGGTTTTGTCTTGCGCCACCGTGTCCAGGACGCGTGGCGCTTCAATTGTACGCGGGTCGTGCCTTGATTCGTGGAACCGTTCTTGCAGGACTCAGCGACTTTCGTTGCGGCCGCCGGGCGCCACCCGATGCTCGACCGCGAACACCGCCGCCTCCACCCGCGATGACATATTGAGCTTGGCGAGAATGTGGCGGACATGCAGCTTGACGGTGTCATGGCTGATGTCGAGGGTGCGTGCGATGGCCTTGTTGCTTTCGCCTCGCGCCAGATGGGAGAGAATCTCGCGTTCACGCGGCGTCAGCGCATCGAGCAGCGACCCCGCATCCTGACCCTTCTGGTCGTACAGATTGACCAGCTTGGCAGTCATCGCGGGTGCGACGACAGTCTCGCCGCGCTGGGCGCGCTGGATGGCGTCAACCACCTCGTCTGGTTCCATGCTTTTCAGCAGGTAGCCGTTGGCGCCGGCGCGTAATGCCCGGGCAAGATCGTCCTCGGCTTCCGACAGGGTGAGGATCAGAATGGGCAGATCGAAGTCTTCCGTTCTGAGCTGCTGCATCAGCGTGATGCCGTCGGTGCCCGGCATATTGAGGTCGAGGATAAGAACGTCGGGACGGTGCGCTTTCAGCAAGCGGGACACGTCGTCCGGATTGCCCGTGAAAGCCGTGACTTCGATGCTGCCGCTCTGTTCGAGCAGTTCAGCCAGGCCCTTGCGGAACAGGGTGTGATCATCGACGAGAATGATGCGGGTGAGGCTCATGCGGGGTGCTCGGATTTGTGTTGCGGAAAAATGAGGCGGATGACGGTTCCACCGGCCGGGCGGGACTCCACTTTGAGTCGGCCATTAAGTTTGGCCGCGCGCTCGCGCATGATGGTCAGGCCGAAACTCTTGCCCAGCGTGGACGACTCATCGTTCTTTTTCTGTACGCCGACGCCGTCGTCGGCGACGTTGACGATGTACTGGCCGTTTTCCAGATCGAACGTAATGACGACATGGCGTGCGCGGGCGTGTTTGGCGATGTTGTAGAGCGACTCCTGGATGATGTGGAAGACCTGGATCTCCTCGTCCGGCGATAGCGAAACATCCTGCACCAGGTTGAGGAAATCGACGTCGGCATTGGCTTTCTTGCGGAAGCTCTTGGCCATTTCCTGAATCGCCGGCACCAGCCCGCGCGGGTTGATGCGGTCGCGGTACTGCGTGATGAGGTCGCGCAGATCGGCGTAGGCGAGGTCGACCGCCTCCTCGACATCGCCCAGATAACGGTTGGCCTTGGGATAGTCCTCAAAGCGCATCGCATCGGACAGCACGGTGAGCCGCATCTTGGCGTAGGCCAGCGTCTGCGCCAGCGAATCGTGGATCTGGTTGGCCAGCATCTGGCGTTCGTTCATCAGCGAGATGCGCATGTTCTCGCGCGTGAGCCGGGCATTTTCCAGCGCGATGCCGAGGTGTTCGCTGATCGAACGGAACAGCAGCTGCACGTCTTCGGGGACGACGCGGCCTTCTTCCAGGAACAGGTTGTAGACGCCCATCACCTGATTCTTGTGCATCAGCGGTACCGCCACGACCGTATTGCAGGCATCGCTGAAATAGGGATCGTTGGCCTGCCGCTTGCAGAAGGCGACATTGTTCCAGCTGCTCACCGTGACCTCGCGCGCGGCCTTGCCGCAGACGCCGCAATCGACGCTGACGAGGCTTTCGTGCTCAACCAGTTCGGGTGGAAGCCCAACCGAGCTGATCAGCCGCAGGTGCGCGCGGTCATCGGTGATGATGCGCACCGCACCGCCCTGCGCGCCGGCCAGCCGGACCATGGTCGAGAGGAAGCGTCCCAGCAGTTGTTCGACATTGGAATCGGTAGACAGGCTGGTGGTGATTTCCGACAGCACGCGCAGCGCCGGTATGCTGACGTTTCCCGAATCGGACGGCAGGTGCTGGATCAGGGGGTGGATGTCGTCTTTCATGGCTTGATCAGAGTGCGTAGCCTTCCAGCATATCCGATTTGTGCGCGATCCCAAGTGGGAGGTGTGGGCCGGCCATGGCAAAAATCTGCCGGGTCAGGATGGTTTCACTGTGATGACCGGAATTACGCACTTTCCTGCATGCCTGTCGAATTCAATGCGCGGCTTTATTTTCTCCGCCGAAGCTGGTTTTTGTCGAATGAGCGACCCGCCGAATGCGGCTGCGCCTCAATTGACGGGATCCGCAAGGACGGCGGTGTACTGGGCGGATGACACGCTTTCCGTCCGGACTGCGTGTCATGGCGGAACGTCCGCGGGCAGCGGCTCGGCGTCAGGGACGGCGGGAACCGGCAGCACGACATTGGGTTCGAGATCCTCCGGGAACCCCCCCTGATCGGGGGGTTGTTTGACCGCCGGGTCGGCCTGGCTGGTGGCGCCGTCGGGGGTTTCCTTCACGGGCGTAGGCGGAGCCGCCGGAACCGGTACGGGAACGGGGGGTGTCGCGGGCGCGGGCTCCGCGAGTCCGGACGGCGCGGCAGGCGCCGCCGTATACAGATAGGCTTGCAGCTGCGGCAGCAGGGTTTTCAGCATTTGAGTGGTGAGCGAGCTGGTGAAACCGAATTGCCCGGCCTGTTCGCCTTCCACCACCGCAGTCAGCGTACCGAAGTAGCGGTCGCCCAAATAGAACACGAAGGTTGCCGAGCGGCTGACCACGCGCGAGTCGATCAGTTGCCCGCCCTTGCCGTAGCGTTCGTAACGATGGTCGCCGGTACCGGTCTTGCCGCCCAGGGTGAGCGGGTGTCCGGCCGGGTCCTTGAGCGTGTTGGCCAGCCGCCCGGCAGTCCCGCCTTCGACGACGTTGGCCAGCGCGCGCCGCACGGTCCGCGCCACTTCGACTGGCAGCAGGCGCTCGCCCGGAGCCGGCTTGCGAGACAGGCGGGTGTCGTAGGGCGTGTCAGCCGCGAAATGCATATCGGTGAGGCTTACCGTTGACGCGCGCACGCCGTCGTTGACCAGGATGCCCATCAGTTCGGCCAGCGCGGCGGGCCGGTCGCCCGACGCGCCGATGGCGGTGGCGTACGAAGGCGTGATGTTGTCGAACGGATAGCCCAGTCGTTTCCAGTCACGCAGCAGGCCTTCGAAAGCTTCGACCTCGAGCAGCGACTGGATGCGGATATCCTGCGCATTCTTGCGGCTGGTCTTGAACAGCCAGTTGTAAACCTCGCGGCGGACGTCGGCGCCCTGGTCATCCAGGGTCTTGAGGTCGGTTCCGGGCGCGGCGCGCAGGGTCTTCACGACCCACAACTCCAGCGGATGGATCTGGGTCACATAGCCGCGGTCGGCCAGATTGTAGGCATCGGGCGCCTGAGCCTGGTAGAGCGATTCGAGGGTCTTCCGGCTCAGGCCAGTGCTGGCGGGAACCTGCTTGTGCAGCGCCGCCACATAGGTCTCGAAGTTTGCCTGCGGCTCCAGATAGCGGAACACCGAGGTGAAGCGGCGCGGATTTGTGCGCACCCGGGCGTACAGATCCTCCGCCATTTGCATTGCCGTCTGGTTCTTGTGGTTTTGATAAAAGCGGCGGGTGAACAGGCGGCCTTCCCGCTCGACGAAACGCAGCAGATAGGTCTCGCGCAGCGGGTTGCTGGCATCGTCCAGGATGCGTGCGGCCGCGCCCGGCGATGCGCTCGCGTAATGCCGCACGATGTCGCGCATGATGCGGATATAGACGAGGTTGACCGAATTTTTCGTGGCTTCCCACACGTCCATCACGCGGCTATTGTCCTGGGCGTCGAAGTTGACGAAATCGTGCAGGCCGCCGCCGGTGAAGAACATTTGCCGCCCGGCCGAATACTGGCGATCCATTGCGGCCTCGAGCAGGGCGTCCCGCTTGATGCCGGGCTGGGCGAGCAGCGTGGCCGCCACCCACTGGGCCAGCACGTCGCGTTGCGGTTGCGCCTTTTGCCTGAGCGTCTTGGCGTCGAGCAAGCGGTCGTCGTCGTACAGCCGGGAAATGATCTGCAGATAGGTGACCAGGGTACGCAGCTTGGCGGTAGAGCCGAGATCCAGCCGGGCCTGGCTGTTGATGTCGAATGGCTGGTTGAGGTTGTCGGCCTGAATACGCAGCGCATTACCCTGAGGGGTTTTCTCATACAACGTGAAACTGTAGATCACCTGGTCGAGCGCATTGTCGGGCTTCAGCAGGCGAAACCCGACCAGCCCCGACGCCGCGGCGGCCTCGGGCCGGGCCAGATCCTGCAGGTAGCGGCTGACGATTTTCTGCGCCGGCTGGTTGATGGTGGTGTTGACCTGCAGATCCAGCCGGTCCAGGTCATACAGGCGAGACTCGCCCAGCAGCTGCGCGATGCGGATGCGCTGGGCATTGGCCGCTTTTTGATCGACAAAACGCGGCGCGGGTGGATCGATTCGATCCTGCGTACTGCGCAGCTTGATCCGCTTGGCGCGGTTGGCGAGTTCGCGCG
Source organism: uncultured Thiobacillus sp. (assembly GCA_964452995.1). Taxonomy (GTDB): domain Bacteria; phylum Pseudomonadota; class Gammaproteobacteria; order Burkholderiales; family Thiobacillaceae; genus Thiobacillus. Next base: position 4,943 of record CAYVOR010000055.1, on the reverse strand, counting down.
AAATGACTTGGGCGTTGGCCAGCAGGTCGAGATGATCGTCGGTCAGGGCGTCGAGCGCCTTGCGGTTGGCGGCCAGGTAATAGGATGGGCGGCGCTCGGCGACGATCAGTGACAGCACATGTTTCAGCGCGCTTGCATAGGCAGTCTCACCGACCCGCGTCCTTTTCGCCAGGATCGCGTTGATCTCGCCGAAATCAAGTCCGTACCATGCCCACAATCCATCGGCGACACCGTGGACCTCGCCGAAGCGTGGTGCAGCCGCGAGCGGCACGGTATTCAGATAAGCCATGACCGTCTTCCTGCGCATCGGCAAGGTATTGGGACCGTCGAGATAGGCACGCAGGCTGGCAGTGGCCATCTGGCGCAGCTTCTCGCTCATACCGCTGGTCAGCCCCTCGGGCGAGTGGCGGTATTTTTCGATCTGCGTCGACAAGGTGCTGCCGCCGGGTACGTTGCGGTGGGTATCGATGAGGCTGATGCCTTTTTCCATCAATGCTTGGGCGAGACGATCCCATTCCACGGCCGGGTTGCGGGTAGGGTACTGCTCGGTCAGCAGTTCGCGGTTTTCGATGTAGAGCAGCGAGTCGACCAGGATCGCCGGGATGTCCTCGAAGCGGTGGTAGATCCGGGTCGGATGCAGCGCCTCATACAACGGCTTGCCGTCGCTGTCGAGCAGGCTGAGCCCGGCCTGGTCCTTCTCGTGGTAGGGCAGGAACAGGCCCAGGTCGCTGGCGCGCGCCATCTGGATACTGATGTGGGCCTGCTGCTCGATCTTCCAGCCGGCCTTGTCCAGTTGCGTCAGGTAATGCGGCAGCTTGCTGTAGCCGAGGCGCACGTCGTAGGGTCCCTGGCCCGGGTAGTGGATGCGGTCGGACGGTCCGGGCCGGATTTGCCAGGTCATCTTTTGTGCCGCCCGCGCGATGTATTTTGCTTCCAGCGCCGACGACAGCAATTCGTAAGCAATGAGCCCGGCCAGACCGACGAGCAGCAGCAGAATACCGAGGCCGATCAGGATGCGACGCGGGATTTTATGCATGCCAGTCGCGTACGGTCAGGAAGTCGGCATATAGCGAGGCTTCCGGCGAGCCCGGCTCGGGCTGCCAGTCGTAGCGCCATTTCACGATGGGCGGCAGCGACATCAGGATCGACTCGGTGCGGCCGCCCGACTGCAGGCCGAACAGGGTGCCGCGGTCGTACACCAGGTTGAACTCGACGTAACGTCCGCGCCGATACGCCTGGAAATCGCGTTCGCGTTCGCCGTAAGGCAGATCCTTGCGGCGCGCGAGGACCGGCAGGTAGGCGTCGAGGAAGGCGTCGCCCACGCGCTTCGTCATGGCAAACGCATGATCGAAGCCGCCTTCGGAAAAGTCGTCGAAGAAGATGCCGCCGATGCCGCGCGGCTCGTTGCGATGCTTGAGAAAGAAATAACGGTCGCACCAGTCCTTGAAACGCGGATGCAGATCGGCGCCGAACGGGTCGAGCGCCTGCTTGCAGGTCGCATGGAAATGCCGCGCGTCATCCGCAAAACCGTAATAGGGCGTGAGATCCATGCCGCCGCCGAACCACCATGCCGGCGCCTCGCCGTCCTTCAGCGCGACGAAGCAGCGTACGTTCATGTGCACCGTCGGCGCGTAGGGATTGCGCGGGTGCAGCACCAGCGAGACCCCCATCGCTTCCCAGCGGCGGCCGGCGAGTTCAGGGCGGTGCGCGCTGGCCGACGGCGGCAACTGGCTGCCGAGTACGTGCGAGAAATTCACCCCGCCGCGTTCGAATACCCGGCCTTCCTCGATCAGCCGCGAGATGCCGCCGCCGCCTTCGGGGCGTTCCCAGGCATCGGTGCGGAAGGGCAGGCCATCGACGGCTTCCAGCGCGGCGACGATGCGTGCCTGCAGGTCGAGCAGCCAGGTTTTGACGGCGGCGGTATCGGGGACGTTGGCAGACATCAGGGGCGAAGTATCGTTCCGGTGGCAAGGTCAATCAGGGTGGAGGGGCGCCGCCGCCGGCCGATGCGGCCGGCGACCACGCGTACCCGCGTGCCGAATATTCTGCGGCATTCTGCGGCAGTTTTGGCGGGTTTCCTGCCACTTTTGTTGGCGCTGGTGGAAACCAGCGGCATGCCGAGGCTGCGGCACAGGCGCGCCGCGTCCGGATGCGCGGTCACGCGGACTGCAACGGTGGTGCGGCCGCCGGTCAGTGCGGGCGGGCAGCGTGTGGAGGCGGGAACGGCCCAGGTGACGGGACCGGGCCAGACGCGCAGCATCCGTGCCCGGTCGGCTGTGTTCAACGGCTTGATGAAGGGCTGCAGGTGTTTGAGACGGTCGGCGATCAGCAGCATGCCCTTGGCTGCGCTGCGGCCTTTCAGACGGATGAGTCGTTCAAGCGCGCGCGGATTGCGCGGGTCGCAGCCGAGGCCATAGCAGGACTCGGTCGGGTAGGCGATCAGGCCGCCGCGTCGCAAATGCGCGCGTACTGCATCGATCTCACCGTTCACTGCGCACCGCTTACGGTCTCATTTCTTGCGATCGAGCGCGCGCCAGCCGATGTCGCGCCGGTATTGCATGCCGTCGAAATGAATACCGGCGATCGCTTCGTAGGCGCGTTTTTGTGCCATGCGCACGCTGTCGCCAAGTGCGGTTACGGCCAGCACGCGGCCGCCGCTCACCACGGTCTGGTCGTCCTGCGTGGTGGTGCCGGCATGAAAAACATGCAGATCGTCGGCCGCAGCGGGCAGGACGCCGATGGCGGCGCCTTGCTGCGGCGCTTCCGGATAGCCGGCGGCGGCGAGCACCACGGCGAGCGCGGTGCGGCGATCCCATTCGGCTTCGACCTGGTCGAGCCCGCCGTTGACGGCGGCTTCCAGCAGGACGGCGAGGTCGGACTTCAGCCGCATCATGATGGGCTGGGTTTCCGGATCGCCCATGCGGCAATTGAATTCGAGCACCCTGGGCGCGCCGTCGGCGCCGACCATGATGCCGGCATAGAGGAAGCCGGTGAAGCGGATGCCATCGGCCGCCATGCCTTCGACGGTAGGGTGGATCACCTCGCGCATGATGCGTGCGTGCAGTTCGGGCGTGACCACCGGCGCCGGCGAATACGCGCCCATGCCGCCGGTATTGGGACCCTGGTCGCCGTCCTGCAGGCGCTTGTGATCCTGGCTGGACGCCAGCGCCAGCACGTGTTCGCCGTCGACCATGACGATGAAGCTGGCTTCCTCGCCGATCAGGCATTCCTCGATCACCACGCGATGGCCGGCCTCGCCCATGCTGTTGCCGGCGAGCATGGCGTCGACTGCGGCGTGCGCTTCTGCGGCGGTCGTGGCGACGACCACGCCCTTGCCGGCCGCCAGTCCGTCGGCCTTGACCACGATCGGCGCACCCTGCCGGTCAATGTAGGGGTGTGCGTCAGCGGTGTCGGTGAACGTGCCGAACGCGGCGGTAGGAATGCCGTGACGCGCCATGAACTGCTTGGCGAAATCCTTCGAGCTTTCGAGCTGCGCCGCGGCTTGCGTGGGGCCGAATATTTTCAGCCCGGCGGCACGAAAGGCGTCGACGATGCCTGCCGCCAGCGGCGCTTCGGGTCCCACTACGGTCAATGCGATGTCTTCGTCGCGGCGGGCGAATTCGACCAGCGACGGGATTTCGGTCAGCGGCACGTTGACGAGCCCCTCTTCAAGTGCGGTGCCGCCGTTGCCCGGTGCGACGAACACCTGCGAGATGCGGGGAGACTGTGCAAGCTTCCACGCCAGAGCGTGTTCGCGTCCACCAGAGCCGATGACCAGGATTTTCATTGTGGTGAGTGGTAAGTAGTGAGCGGTGAGCGGTAGGGGTGGCGCGCGTTCGGGGTTGTCCGCTCACTGCTCACCGCTTGCCGCTCACCCAATAGTCAATGTCGGAAATGCCGCGTCCCTGTAAATACCATGGCGATACCGTGTTCGTTGGCGGCGGCGATGACTTCGTCGTCGCGCATCGAGCCGCCGGGCTGGATCACGGCCTGGATGCCGGCGGCGCCCGCCTGGTCGATGCCGTCGCGGAAGGGGAAGAAAGCATCGCTGGCCATCACCGAACCGGGCACCGCGAGACCGGCGTGCTCGGCCTTGATGGCGGCGATGCGGGCGGAGTTGACGCGGCTCATCTGGCCGGCCCCGACACCGACGGTCATGCGGTCACGCGCGTAGACGATGGCGTTGGACTTGACGAATTTGGCGACGCGCCAGGCGAACAGCAGATCGTCCATTTCCCTGTCGGTCGGCGCGCGCTCGGTGACGACCTTGAGTTCGCCGTGCAGCAGTATGTCGGCGTCCTGCACCAGCAGGCCGCCCGCCACACGCTTCATGTCGAGCTGGGGGGTACTACCCGCCCACGCGCCGCACTCGAGCAGCCGTACGTTCTTCTTGGCGGCGACGGCGGCGGAAGCTTCGGCACTGACCTCGGGCGCGATGATGACCTCGACAAACTGACGTTCGACGATGGCCTGTGCGGTTTCGCCGTCGAGGCGGCCGTTGAAGGCGATAATGCCGCCGAAGGCCGATTCGGGATCGGTCTGGTAGGCGCGGTGGTAGGCATCCAGCAGATTCGCACCGTAGGCCACGCCGCAGGGGTTGGCGTGCTTGACGATGACGCAGGCCGGCGCGGCGTCGAACAGCTTGACGCATTCGAGTGCGGCGTCGGTGTCGGCGATGTTGTTGTACGACAGTTCCTTGCCCTGGATCTGGCGCGCGGTGGAAATCGTGCCGGCGGCGGCGCTGGCCTCGACGTAGAACGCACCGGCCTGATGCGGATTCTCGCCGTAGCGGCAGGTCTGCGCGCGGGTGAACTGCAGGGTGAGTTTTTCACCGAAGGCTTCGCGTTCGTCGCTGGCGTTGAGCGCGGTCAGGTAATTGCTGATGGCGCCGTCGTATTCGGCGGTGTGGGAAAACGCCTTCTTCGCCAGCATGAAGCGGGTGG